>NZ_AUFD01000020.1:0-125780 GCF_000426325.1 Streptomyces sp. CNS606 | reverse complement strand
AAGACCGTGTCCTATGTGGTGAGGCGGGCGAGTCGTTTGTAGCAGCAGAGGGCGGCGGCGAGGCCGAGGAAGGCCAGGTAGTTGCGGGGATGTCGCTCGTAGCGGTGGTTGAGGCGGCGATAGCCGGTCAGCCAGGACATGGTGCGTTCGATGACCCATCGTCGGCGGCCGAGGCGTTCGCTGGAGTCGATGCCCTTGCGGGCGATGCGAACGCCGATGCGTTTGCCGCGTACCCAACGCCGCAGTTCAGGGACGTCGTACGCCTTGTCTGCGTGCAGGCGCCGGGGCTTGAGATGGCGGCCGCGGTGAGGGTCGTGTCTCGTTTGGTGGCCGGCGACCATGGGCTTCAAGGCGCGGCTGTCGTGGACGTTGGCGGCCGAGACGCCGACGAGGAGGGGCAGTCCGTTCCCGTCCGACAGGATGTGCATCTTGGAACCCGGCTTGCCGCGGTCCACGGGACTCGGACCTGTGTGTTCGCCCCCTTTTTGGCCCTGACGTGGGCGGAGTCGAGGACGACGCGTGAGACGTCGAGCAGGTCGGCGTCATCCAGGCGCCGCAGAATCTCCTTATGTAGCCGGCCCCACACCCCCGCACGCGACCAGATGAGGAACCGCCGGTGGGCGGTGGACTTCGATATGCCGAAGCACGGCGGTAACGCCCGCCAGGCACATCCGCTGACCAGGACGTAGATGATGGCGGCGAACACCGTCTCATCAGGCGTGTCCGGCGCCCCGCCGCCCTGCGGCCGGACCCGCGAGGGAGGGATCAGCGGCTTCGCGATCTCCCACAACCCGTCCGGAACGATCCAACTCCACCTACCCCGCCCCATGACCAGCTCAACGACGCCTCACCACATAGGACACGGTCTAAGGCGTCTATCCAGAACGGCAGCATCCGACACGGATCCAGCACGGTATCGATGAGCAGGCGTGATGACAGGTGACGAGAGGTCAGAAAATCCAGCACCTATCCAGCACGGTAAGAATCAAGGGGTCTGACTCCGAAGAGTTAGACCCCATTTGACCTGCATGTTTGCCAGATCAACGAAGTGGTGTTATGTCACCGGCTAGACATTGAAGCGGAACTCCACGACGTCGCCGTCCTGCATGGTGTAGTCCTTGCCCTCCATGCGGGCCTTGCCCTTGGCGCGGGCCTCGGCGACGGAGCCGGTCTCGACGAGGTCCTCGAAGGAGATGACCTCGGCCTTGATGAAGCCCTTCTGGAAGTCGGTGTGGATCACGCCGGCCGCCTCCGGGGCGGTGGCGCCCTTCGCGATGGTCCAGGCGCGGGACTCCTTGGGGCCGGCCGTGAGGTAGGTCTGCAGGCCGAGGGTGTCGAAGCCGACGCGGGCGAGGGTGGCGAGGCCGGGCTCGTGCTGGCCGACGGACTGGAGGAGCTCCACGGCGTCCTCCTCGTCCAGCTCGGCGAGGTCGGCCTCCAGCTTGGCGTTGAGGAAGACGGCCTCGGCCGGGGCGACCAGGGCGCGCTGCTCGTCCTTGAAGGCGTCGTCGGTCAGCTCGTCCTCGTCGACGTTGAAGACGTAGATGAACGGCTTCGTCGTGAGCAGGTGCAGCTCGTGCAGCGGCTCGGCGGCCTCGGTGCCCTGGCGGATGCCGGCGGAGAACAGCGTGCGGCCGTCCTCCAGGATCGCCTGGGCCTCCTGCACGGCCTTGACCTGCGCCTGCTTGTCCTTCTTGATCCGGGCCTCCTTCTCCAGCCGGGGAAGGACCTTCTCGACGGTCTGGAGGTCGGCGAGGATCAGCTCGGTGTTGATCGTCTCGATGTCGTCCGCGGGGGAGACCTTGCCGTCGACGTGGATGACGTTGTCGTCCTTGAAGGCGCGGATGACCTGGCAGATCGCGTCCGACTCGCGGATGTTGTGCAGGAACTGGTTGCCCAGCCCTTCGCCCTTGCTGGCGCCGCGCACGATGCCGGCGATGTCGACGAAGTCGACGTTGGCCGGGATGACCTTCTGGGAGGAGAACAGCTCGGCCAGCTTGTCCAGCCGCGCGTCCGGGAGGCCGACGACGCCCACGTGCGGGTCGATGGTGGCGAACGGGTAGTTCGCCGCCAGCACGTCGTTCTTGGTCAGGGCGTTGAACAGCGTCGACTTGCCGACGTTCGGCAGGCCGACGATTCCGATCGTGAGCGACACGTGGCGACTTCCCGTAGCAGTGTGGGTGGCTTCGACGGCCCGGTGGGGTGCGGGCCAGTCCACCAGTCTACGGGCGCCCTGCTACGGATGCGGACGCCCGTCCGGGGACGGGAAGACCGAGCTGCCGAGCCCACTGCTGCCTCCGGAAGCGGTGCAGTCATATGGCCGAACACCGCCGTCCCGCCCCAACGATGCCACGGGCCCGTGGCCACGGCCATCGAACTGGGGGATGAAGGTGCGCCCGTGCGTGTCTGTGCGGGCGTGGCGGGGGAGAACGTGCCTACCGTGATGGATTGGATCAGCGGAGCCTGAGCGGAGAGGCGAGGTTCATGCGAGAGCTGCGCAGGCCGCCCGGAGGCGGGCCCACCGGGCGGTTCGCCCGCCGTGGACGCCTGGCCGAGGCCGTGGAGCGGCTGCCCCGGCCGAGGCTGACGGCGCTGGGCGTCGGCGTGCTCGTGGTGGTGCTGATGCTGCTGCTCGGGGCGCTGGACGCGCTGCTGCTGGAGGGGCACCGGCCGAGCTACGGCGTGTGCTTCCTGATGGTGGCCGCTGCCGGCGCGTGCTGGGTGCGGCCCGCGGAGCTGTACGCCGCGCCCGTCGCGGCGCCGCTCGCGTTCACGGCCGGGCTGCTGTTCGTCAGTCCGGGGTCGGGCGGCTTCGCCGGGGTGATGATGGGGCTGTTCACCGGCCTGTCGACGGAGGCCGCCTGGGTGTACGGGGGCACGCTGCTGGCCGGGCTGATCGTGCTGGTGCGGCGCGGGCTGGACGCCGCGCGCCGGCGTGCGGAGCGTGCCGAGAACGGCGCGGGCTTCGACGCGCTGCCGGCGGGCGCCACCGCGCTGGGCGCACAGGCGCCCGTCGGTTCGCCCGCGGGAGTGGGCCGCGCCGTCCGTCGCGGCCGGCCCGCCCGCCGCCCGCAGGCGGGCTGACGGCCGGGGCGCGGACGTTCGCGGGCGGGGCGGCGTGCGGACTGCGGGGGCCGGAGTCTGCCCGTCGGCGTCCGCTCGCCGCGTGCGCGGTCCGCGTCAGCGGACCTTGTCGGCGGCCTCGGACCGCAGGTCGCGGCGCAGCTCCTTGGGGAGGGAGAACTGCATGTGCTCCTCGACCGGCTGCACCAGCTCGACGTCCTCCCAGCCGCGCTCCTGGAGCCACTCCAGCACGCCGTCGACCAGGACGTCCGGCACGGAGGCGCCGGAGGAGAGGCCGACCGTGGTGACGCCCTCGAGCCAGGTCTCGTCGATCTCGGAGGCGTTGTCGACCAAGTGGCCGTCCTTGGCGCCGTGCGCGAGGGCCGTCTCGACCAGGCGCACCGAGTTGGAGGAGTTCTTCGAGCCGACGACGAGGACCAGGTCGGCCTCGGCGGCGACCTTCTTGATCGCGGTCTGCCGGTTCTGCGTGGCATAGCAGATGTCGTCGCTGGGCGGGCTGAGCAGGTTCGGATAGCGGCCCTTGATCGCGTCGACCGTCTCCATCGTCTCGTCCACCGAAAGAGTGGTCTGGGACAGCCAGACGACCTTGTCGGGGTCGCGCACCTCCACGTTCCGCACGTCGTCGGGGCCGTCGACGAGGGTGATGTGCTCGGGGGCCTCGCCGCTGGTGCCGATGACCTCCTCGTGGCCGTCGTGGCCGATGAGGAGGATGTCGTAGTCCTCCTTGGCGTACCGGACGGCCTCCTTGTGCACCTTGGTGACCAGCGGGCACGTGGCGTCGATGGTGGCCAGCTTGCCGCGCTCGGCCTCCTCGTGGACGACGGGGGCGACACCGTGCGCGGAGAAGATGACGATCTCGCCCTCGGGGACCTCCTCGGTCTCCTCGACGAAGACGGCGCCCTTCCTCTCCAGGGTCTGCACGACGTACTTGTTGTGGACGATCTCGTGCCGCACGTAGATCGGGGCGCCGTACTGTTCGAGGGCCTTCTCGACGGCGATGACGGCGCGGTCCACGCCGGCGCAGTACCCACGGGGGGCGGCGAGCAGGACGCGGCGGTCGCGGGCAGGCGTTGCAGTCATGACCCCCATCGTACGGGCGGCCTGTCGGCGGGACCCCGTAGCCTCGTCGGCATGGCACTCCAGACGACGGCCGAGACTCCGGTGACGGTCGGGAAGATCTCGCAGCTCATCGGGCAGTGGGTCCACCGGCTGGGCGCGGTGTGGGTGGAGGGCCAGATCACGCAGCTCAATCGCCGTTCGCGGCAGAGCTGGGTGTATCTGACGCTGCGTGACCCGTCGCAGGAGGTCTCGCTGTCCGTGGTGTGCCCGCCGGACGTCTTCGACCGTGTGGGGGACACCGTCACGCAGGGCGCGCGCGTCGTGGTGTACGCCAAGCCGTCGTGGTACGCGCCGCGCGGCTCGCTGTCGCTGCGGGCGACCGACATACGGCCGGTGGGCGTGGGCGAGCTGCTGGTGCGGCTGGAGCAGTTGCGGCGGACGCTGGGTGCGGAGGGCCTGTTCGACGCGGACCGCAAGCGGCCGCTGCCGTTCCTGCCGCAGCGGATCGGCCTGGTGACCGGCCGCGCGTCGGACGCCGAGCGGGACGTGCTCCGGAACGCCGCGCTCCGCTGGCCGGCGGTGCGTTTCGACGTGCGGCAGGTGGCCGTGCAGGGCGTGCACGCGGTGCCGCAGGTCACCGAGGCGGTGCGGGCGCTGGACGCCGACCCGGAGGTGGACCTGATCATCGTCGCGCGCGGCGGCGGCAGCCTGGAGGACCTGTTGCCCTTCTCGGACGAGGGCCTGGTCCGCGCGGTCGCGGCCTGCCGTACGCCGGTGGTGTCCGCGATCGGGCACGAGCGGGACGCGCCGCTGCTGGACCTGGTGGCCGATCTGCGGGCGTCCACGCCCACCGACGCGGCCAAGCGCACGGTGCCGGACGTGGGCGAGGAACGGGAGCGCGTACGGGCGCTGCGCGAGCGGGCGTGGCGGGTGATGGCCGGGTTCCTGGAGCGGGAGGAACGCGGGCTGGCCGACGTGTGCAGCCGTCCCGCGATGGCCGACCCGCACGTGCTGCTGGAGGACCGGGAGGAGGACGTGGCGATGCTGCTCGGGCGCGCCCGCCGCTGCTTCGGGCACCGGCTGGACCGGGCGGAGGACGATCTGACGCACACCCGGGCGCGGGTGGTCGCGCTGTCGCCGGCCGCGACGCTGGAGCGCGGGTACGCCGTGCTCCAGCGGGCGGACGGCGGCGTGGTGCGCAAGCCCGCCGAGGTGGCGCCGGGGGAGGCGCTGCGGGCGCGCGTCGCGGAGGGCGCGTTCGGGGTCACCGTGGACGCGGCCGGCGGTGCGGACGCGGGCGGCGCGGGCGGTGTCGGTGAGGGCGCTTAGCCTGTCGGCATGACGCAGACGCAGGAATCCCCGCTGAGCTACGAACAGGCCCGCGGTGAGCTGGTGGAGGTGGTCCAGCGGCTGGAGGCGGGCGGCTCGACGCTGGAGGAGTCGCTGGCCCTGTGGGAGCGGGGCGAGGAGCTGGCCCGGATCTGCCGGGAGTGGCTGGAGGGCGCGCGGGCGCGGCTGGACGCGGTGCTGGGCGGCGCCGAGGGGGAGGCCGGGAACGCGGGCGCCGAGGCCGAGGACGCGGCGGGCGCCTCCGACGACGGGGCCGGACGGGGCGAGGGTGACGAAGAGGACACCGAGAACGTTTGATTGAAGTTTCAAGGTTTCCTACGGTGACGGGAGCGTCCGAACCGACGACCCCCGCACGTGAGGCTTCGCACCATGGCACTCGCCCTCGACCCGACCGCTCAGGACCTGCTGTTCCGTGAGGCCCACACCGCCCACACGTTCACCGGCGAACCGGTGGACGAGGAGCAGATCGCGGCGGTCTACGACCTGATCAAACTGGCGCCGACGGCCTTCAACCAGTCGCCGCTGCGGATCACGCTGGTACAGAGCGCGGAGGCCCGGAAGCGCCTGGTGGCGCAGATGGCGGAGGGCAACCGGCCCCGGACGGCCACCGCCCCGATGACCGCGATCCTCTCCGTGGACCTGCGCTTCCACGAGCGCCTGCCGGAACTGCTCCCGTCGGCGCCGCACATCAAGGACGCCCACTTCTCCGAGCAGGGGCCGCGGGAGGCGGCGGGAACCTTCAACGCCACGCTCCAGGCCGGTTACTTCCTGCTCGGAGTCCGGGCGGCGGGTCTCGCCGCCGGCCCGATGACCGGCTTCGACGCGGACGGCGTCGACAAGGAGTTCTTCGGCGACGGGCGGCAGAAGGTGCTGCTGGTGGTGAACATCGGCCGCCCCGGGCCGGACGCCTATCGCCCGCGCAACCCGCGCCTCGCGGCGGCCGAGGCCGTCACGACGGTCTGACCCGTCGCCGCGCGGCGACGGCGAGTCCGGGCGTCAGCTCTTCGCGGTGCGGGGCTCGAGCGCCGCAGCCAGCCGTTCGAGCTGCTTCGCGGGTGCCGTGCCGGTGACCACGGTCGTCACGTCCTGCTGGACGCGCACCAGCGCGTCGTACTTCTCGCCCGCGTACCGCGTCCACGTCTCGCCCTCGATGCGCACGGTCCGGCCGGTCTTCTCGGCGCCGTACGTCACGTCGTCGACGAATCCCCGGGGGTCCGCGTCGCTCTGCTCCACGGCGGCGTACTCGTTGCCCGGTGCCATGAAGCCCAGGTGCCACGCGGCTCCGTCGCCGCCCGTCCCCTCGTACCGGACCGAGGTGGCGCGCCACTCCTGCCCAAGCCCCTCCGGGGTGGCGATCGGGTACGGCGCCGCGCGGGAGGCCGTCTTCACCTCGACCGAGTAGTCGACCACCCGGACCGGGTCCTTGCTCCCGTCGTGCGGGATGAACAGGTAGATCACCCCAGCGGCGAGGGCGACCACGGCGACCGAGAACACCATGTCCCGGATCGTCTGGGTGCCGCGCTTCTTCTCTGCTGCCACCCCGCCATGGTCTCTCACGGCCCTCGGCGGCCCGAGACCGGGGCGGCCCGAGTGCCCGGGGGCGTCCCGGTCGGCGCCGCGCCCCGGGCCGCCGAGGCGTCCCGGCCGGCAGGGCGGGGCGCCCCGGGGCGAAAGAGGCATTCCGGCGGGGGAGAACACCCGAGGCGGGGGCACTCGGACGCCGCCCGCCCGGAGAGCGCTCAAACGTGGGCCATGCCGCTCACTCTTTCGAGTGCCTGTATAGAGTCGGGGGAACCCTCGTCCACGGCCGTCGCCGTACAGAAAGGTGCGCTCCGATGACGGAACACCACCACCTGCCCGAACAGCTCGAGCCCGGCCCCGAGGCGCCGGACCGCAACCTCGCCCTGGAACTGGTCCGTGTCACCGAGGCCGGGGCGATGGCCTCGGGGCGCTGGGTCGGGCGCGGCGACAAGAACGGCGCGGACGGCGCCGCGGTGAAGGCCATGCGGACCCTGGTCTCGACCGTGGCGATGAACGGCGTGGTGGTCATCGGCGAGGGCGAGAAGGACGAGGCGCCGATGCTGTTCAACGGCGAGCGCGTCGGCGACGGGCACGGTGCGGAGTGCGACGTCGCCGTGGACCCGGTGGACGGCACGACGCTGACGGCCAAGGGCATGGGGAACGCCGTGTCCGTGCTGGCGGTCGCCGAGCGCGGCGCGATGTTCGACCCGTCGGCCGTCTTCTACATGGACAAGCTGGTCACCGGTCCGGAAGCGGCGGAGTTCGTCGACATCAACGCGCCGGCCTCGGTCAACGTGCGCCGGGTGGCCAAGGCCAAGGGGCTGGCGCCGGAGGACGTCACGGTCGTGGTCCTGGACCGGCCGCGGCACGAGGGCATCGTCAAGGAGATCCGCGAGTCGGGCGCGCGGATCAAGTTCATCTCGGACGGCGACGTGGCCGGCGCCATCATGGCGGTGCGCGAGGGTACCGGTGTGGACATGCTGCTGGGCGTCGGCGGCACCCCCGAGGGCATCATCGCGGCCTGTGCGATCAAGTGCCTCGGCGGCACGCTCCAGGGCAAGCTGTGGCCGAAGGACGAGGCGGAGAAGCAGCGTGCGCTGGACGCCGGTCACGACCTGGACCGGGTGCTGGAGACCGACGACCTGGTCCGTGGCGACAACGTGTTCTTCGTCGCCACCGGCATCACCGACGGGGACCTGCTGCGCGGGGTGCGCTACCGCGCGGAGACCGCTTACACGCAGTCGCTGGTGATGCGGTCCAAGTCGGGCACCATCCGGCAGATCGACTCCACCCACCGGCTGGCGAAGCTCCGCGCCTACAGCGCGGTCGACTTCGACCGGGCCCGCTGACGCCCGGCCTCCTGACTCCCCGGCCCTCCGGCCCCCGACAACCGCCCACTCTCCGGCCGCTCCGCCGTCCTCTCCGGGCCTCTGAGCTGGGGTTCATCACTTCGGGTGAATCCTTGGCCGGATATTGCGCGCTGCGACCCACGGTTGCCAAGCTGTTGCTCACGGTCAAACCCCGGGAGGGTACGTGGCATTCGGTGAGCAGCCCGCATACCTGCGCGTCGCCGGCGATCTCCGGCAGCAGATCGTCGACGGGAGCCTTCCGGCGCACACCCGTCTGCCGTCCCAGGCCCGCATCCGGGAGCAGTACGGCGTCTCCGACACGGTGGCGCTGGAGGCACGGAAGGTGCTGATGGCGGAGGGGCTGGTGGAGGGCCGCTCCGGCTCGGGGACGTACGTCCGTGAGCACCCGGTGCCGCGCCGCGTCGTCCGCACCGGCTACCGGGTGCCGGGGAGTGAGTCCGGCCCGTTCCGGCAGGAGCAGGGGGACGACGAGGTCAAGGGCACCTGGGAGGCGTACAGCGAGCAGGAGGAGGCGTCTCCGGGTACGGCGGAGCGGCTCGGCGTGCAGCCCGGAGCGCGGGTCATGCGCACCCGCTACCTCTTCCGCGAGGAGGGGGAGCCGGTGATGCTCTCCACCTCCTGGGAGCCGCTCACGGTCACCGGCCGCACTCCGGTGATGCTGCCCGAGGAGGGGCCGCTGGGCGGACGCGGAGTGGTCGAACGCATGGCGGGTGTCGACGTGGTGGTGGACAACGTCGCGGAGGAGGTCGGCGCGCGGCCCTGCCTCGCCGACGAAGCGGTGGCGCTGGGCGGCGTTCCCGGCCAGATCGTGCTGGTCGCGCACCGCACGTTCTACGCGGGTGGGCGCCCGGTCGAGACGGCGGACGTCGTGGTGCCCTCCGGTCGTTTCCGGCTCGCGTACCGGATGCCCGTGGGCTGAGGCCCGCGAGGCGCGGAGCCGAGGGCTTTGCCGCAGAGCAGGGAGACCGGCTCAGGAGACGCGCAGGAGCAGGAGCAGGAGGGGAAACGGGGAGAAGTCCGAACGAGCGGCCGAAAACGTTCGCCCTTGGTGCCATGATGAATGCGGTGCGTGAGAGGCGGGTTATAGGCTTTGGCATATGCGGAATGCGAACGGTGACGGCGGTGCCGTACTGCCCTGGCTGCTCATACGCCAGGACGGCCTCGGCAACCGGTACCGCGTGGGAAGCTACGCCACTCGTGACGAGGCCGAGCAGGTCGCCGACCGGCTGGAATCCGGCACGGTGACCTCCGGCGCGGACGCGGGCGCCTACCTGGTGGAATCGCGCGACGGCGGGAGCGGTGCGCGAGGCTGAGCACGTGCAGAATCGGGTATGTAGAGATTAGTCTCACTTGGCCAGGATGTCCGGCCAGGGCGGATACCCGATCAGGGACGTGGGCGGCGTGGCAGAGACCGCGGGACCGGAGGGCGTGAACAGCGAAACGACGCGCGACGGTGTCCGCGCCGCGCCCGCGGACGGGGGTGACGCGCTCGGTGCGGCTCCGGGGCGCCCGCGCGGCGTCTCACCCAACGAAGCGATGTCCTCCCTGCTGGACACACTCCGGCTCGGGGTCGTCATTCTCGACACCCGACGCCGCGTCATGCTGTGGAGCGGCACGGCGGAGGAGATCCTCGGCTGGCTCCCCGGCCGCCTCGTCGGCAAGCCCGTCGAAACGTTCCTGCACCCCTTCGAGGGCAGGAGCCCCGAGCAGCAGGCCGAGGACATCTTCGCCTGCCTGCGCCGCGAACGCCGCTGGCGCGGCATCCTCCGCGTCCACCACGCCGAAGGCCACCCGGTCACCGTGGAGAGCCGTGCGTTCCTGCTCTCCGACGGCGCCGCGGCCCCCTACGTCGCGCTCAGCCTGGCCGACGTCGGCCAGCTCCGCGCCATCGACCACGACCTCGCCGCCCTGCACGCCCTCTTCGGCTCCTCCCCGCTCGGCATCGGACTCTTCGACACCGAACTGCGCTACGTCCGCGTCAACGAGGCCCTGGCCCGGCTCAACGGCGTTCCCGCCGGGGAACACCTCGGCAAGACCGTGCACGACGTGCTGCCGCCCGGCATGGCCGAGGAGATCACCCAGGTGCAGTCCACCGTGCTCCGCACCGGCCGCTCGGTCATCGACCTGGTCACCAACGCCCCCGACGGCATCGGCGCACGGTCGGTGTCCTACAGCCGCCTCACCGACGACTTCGGTCACGTCCTCGGCCTCAGCTGCGCCGTGATGGACGTCTCCGAGCGCCGCGACGCCCTGGAGAAGATCGAACGGGCCCGGCAGCGTCTCGCTCTCCTCGACCACGTCGGCGTCGCCCTCGGCGACTTCCTCGACGTCCGCAACATCGCCCAGGCCCTGGCCACCGCCCTGGTCCCGCGCTTCGCCGACTACGCGGGCGTGATGCTCGTCGGCAACCTGGCGCACGGCGGTGACCTGCCCGGTCGTACACCCACCTCCGGCACTCCCCTGCTCCAGCTGGGCGTCGCCGCCCGCGACCGCGGCCCGTCGGTGCGCCGGATGCTCCGCGTCGGCCAGGACATCGCCTTCGAGTCCGGCTCCTACTTCGGCCGCACCCTCTCCACCGGCGCCCCCCACCTCATCACCTCCCAGGAGGAGTTGCGCGCCGCGACCTACGCCGACGACCCCAAGGTCGTCGCCGCGCTGGACCTGGGCATCCACTCGCTGATGGTGGTCCCGCTCCGCGCCCGCGGCATCGTGCTGGGCCTGCTGGTCGTCAGCCGCGCCACGGAGAGCGACCCCTTCGACCACGACGACCTGGCGCTCGCCATGGAGCTGGCAGACCGGGCCGGCACCTCCCTGGACAACGCGCGCCTCTACGCCCGTGAGCGCGAGGGCGCCCTGATGCTGCAACGGACCCTGCTGCCGCAGTCCGTGCCCTCGCCGCCGGGCGTGCAGGTCGCCTACCGGTACGTGCCCGGCAGCAGCGGCACCGAGGTCGGTGGGGACTGGTTCGACGTCATCCCGCTGGCGGGCGGCCGGGTCGCGCTCGTCGTCGGCGACGTCACCGGGCACGGTCTGCGGGCCGCCGCGACCATGGGCCGGCTCCGCACCGCCGTCCGCACGCTGGCCGGCCTGGACCTGCCGCCGGACGAACTGCTGCGCCGCGTCAACGACCTGGCCGACGACCTCGCGCCCGGGCCCGACGACCCCCTGCTGGCCACCGCCCTCTACGCCGTCTACGACCCCACCACCCGCCGCTGCCACCTCGCCAAGGCCGGACACGTGCCGCCCCTGCTCCTGATGCCCGGACCGGAGGGAGGCTGGCGGTCCCGGGTCCTCGACCTGCCGTCCGGGGCGCCGCTGGGCGTCGGCGGCGTGCACTTCGAGACCACCGAACTGGAGGTGGAGGACGGCGCGGTGCTCGTCCTCTACACCGACGGCCTGATCGAGAACCGCGGCGAGGACATCACCGACGGCATCGAACGCCTCCGCGACCTGCTCTGCGCCCGTACGCCGGCGCCCTCACTCGATGACGCCTGCGACGCCGTCGTCGCCACCCGCGCTTCCAGCGGCGCCCGCGGCGACGGCTCCCGCGGTGCGTTCGCCGGAGCCGTCCGTCTCGGGGACGAGCCGCACCGTTCCCGGTCCGCCTCGCCGTCGGTGCCGGCCGACGACGCGGCGCTGCTCATGGCGCAGCTCGGCGGCCTTCCCGAAGGCAGCGCCGCCTCCTGGACGTTCTCCGCCGAGAGCTACGCGGTGCGCCGTGCCCGCTCGGTCGTCCGCGACACCCTGCGGGACTGGAACCTGCACGAACTCATCGACAGCACCGAGCTGTTGGTCAGCGAACTGGTCACCAATTCGCTCCGCTACGCGCATGGACCGATCGGTGTCCGCATGGTCCGCGGGGGTTCGCTGCTGGTCGAGGTCTCCGACCCGCTGCCCGACCCGCCGCAGCCGCGCAGCGCCACCGAGGAGGACGAGGGCGGCCGCGGCATCCAGTTGGTCGCCCGGGAATCCCGCAGGTGGGGGACCCGCCACGGCCCGCTGGGGAAAACAGTCTGGTTCGAGCTCCCGCTGCCTGGTTAGGAGACATCAAGGACCCTGCGAACGGGGGGTCGAGCAGGACGGTGCCTGCGGGCGTTCCGCCGAATACCGGAAGAACGTGTGCAGTGACCGGGAAGGGTATGGCGCGTGGGCACGGACCTGCGACAATGCTCCGACCCGGGCGGACACCGGTGAGGGAAGGGGCGGCGTTGAGTGACATCCCAGTCGAGGCGGCAGGCAAGCCCGACGACGTACGGCGTGCCCTGGCGCTGCTGAACGCCGCCGGAGCGCGCATCGGCAACACCCTCGACCTGGAGACCACGGCCCGCGAACTCCTGGACGTCGCCGTGCCGCAGTTCTGCGACCTGGCGTCCGTCGACCTGTACCAGGCCGTGCTGATCGGCGACGAACCGCCCGCGGCCGGTGCCAACGAGGGCACCGGCGAACTGCGCCGGGTCGCCTTCGCCAGCTCCGTCTCCGACGCGCCGCTGCCCCTGCCCTCCGACGCCGGCGACGCCGACGCCGGTCCGGTCTCCGTCGGCTCCATGCACTGCTACGCCGCCGACTCCGCCGGGGCCGAGGCGCTGCGCACCGGCCGGGTGCAGCGGGTCACCGGCCGCGACGACGGTTCCGTGCCGGTGCAGTTCGGCGCCGTGGTGCAGTCCACGCTGGCGGTGCCGATGGTCGCCCGGGAACGAGTCCTCGGCCTCGCGCACTTCTCCCGCGCGAAGGGCAGCGGCGCGTTCGGCGAACGGGATGCCGCGCTGGCTGCCGAACTCGCCGCCCGGGCCGCGGTGTTCCTCGACAACGCCCGCCTCTACCGGCGCGAGCACGAGCGGGCGCTCATCCTCCAGCGCAGCCTGCTCCCACCGGGCAACCCGGAGGCGGCGGGGCTCGACATCGCGTGCCGCTACCTGCCGGGCAATCCGGCCACCGAGGTCGGCGGGGACTGGTTCGACGTCATCGAACTCCCCGGTCACCGCACCGCGTTGGTCGTCGGCGACGTGATGGGCCGCGGTCTGCGCGCCGCCGTCGCCATGGGCGAACTCCGCACCGCCGTGCGCACGCTGGCGCTGCTGGACACCGAACCGGCCGAAGTGCTCGGTGCCCTCGACGAGATCGCCCAGGGGCTCGGTGCCGCACCCAGCGACAGCCGGCGCCGCCGCGCCCGCTGGCAGCACAGCAACAGCGCCGACGACCTCGCCGAGGTCTACCTCGCCACCTGCGCCTACGCCGTCTACGACCCGGTCACCCGGCGCTGCACGTTCGCCAACGCCGGCCACCTGCCGCCCGTCCTGCTGGAGCCGGACCCCGACGACCCGGACGCCGGGGCGCTGCTGCTGGAGGTCCCCAAGGGCGTGCCGCTCGGCGTCGGCGGCGAGCCGTTCGAACAGGTCGAGGTGGAACTGCCGGACGGCGCGCTGTTCGCGCTGTACACCGACGGCCTCGTCGAGTCCCGCGACCATCCGCTGGACGAGGGCCTCAACGCGCTGCGCCGCGCTCTGGCCAGGCCGCCCAAGGCCCTGGAGGACGTGGCCGACCGGGTGCTCGGCGACCTGGACGTGCACCACGGCGAGGACGACATCGCGTTGCTGGTCGCCCGCGTGCACGGCCTGCCCGCCGGGTCGGTGGGCGACTGGTACCTCGAACCCGAGCCGCAGTCCGTCGCCCGCGCCCGGGACATGGCCGTCGAGCAGCTCGCCGGCTGGGGCCTGAACGAACTCGCCGACACCACCGAACTGCTCGTCAGCGAACTCGTCACCAACGCGCTGCGGCACGGCGAGGGCGAGATACGCCTGCGGCTGCTGCTGGACCGCACCCTGGTCTGCGAGGTCTGGGACTCCGGCCTGGTCCAGCCGCGCCGCCGCCGCGCCCGCGCCACCGACGAGGGCGGCCGCGGACTCCAGCTCGTGCAGCTGCTCAGCCAGGCGTGGGGCAGCCGGCGCACACCGCACGGCAAGACGGTGTGGTTCGAGGTGGCCCTGCCCGACGGGGACAGCAAGCCGAAGGACCCGACCGAAGCGCTGCTCAGCCTGTTCTGAGCACACCCCGGCCGGGCCCGGACGGTTCCGGAGGGTCCGCCCGCCGCCGGCACGGGCCGGGCGGGGCGGGCGGGGATCAGTCCGCGGATTCGGTCCAGCCCTCCGCACGGATGCGGTCGTTGTCCCACGGCCGGACGGACAGGAACACCGGCCGGTGCCCGTCGAGCACCCGGATGTCGTCCACGTAGACGCCCCGTCCCTGGTAGAGCGAGTCCGTGACGTACCGCCAGCGCACCGCGGTCACCCCGTCCGGCAGCTCGGCCCGTCCGCGCAGCCGGCGGCGCGCCGCGAAGCCGGAGAACGCGCCGTCGTCCGCCGCCCACCGGTGGTCGTCGCCGGCCCGCAGCTCCAGCCGCACCGGCTGCCAGTCCTCGTCCCCCGGGTCGGCGGCCGTGGTCGCCTCCACCGTGCACACGTCGCTGGCCTCGGTGTCGTACCAGAGCCGGAAGCTCAGCGAGGCGTCGTCGCGCACCGGGCGGCGCAGCGGCACCTCCAGGGTGGCGGTCGCCTCGTCCTCCTGCCCGGAGAACCAGGCGTACCGGCCGACGGGCGGACGAACCGGCAGCGCGCGTCCCAGCCGGCGGGCGGGCTGCCGCCGGTAGGAACTGGTCGTGCCCCACTCGCGGGTCGGATGGACCCGGTTGGTGAGCAGCACGTACAGCATGCCCTCGAGCGGATCGCCCACCAGGCAGGTGCCGGTGTATCCGGTGTGCCCGAAGGCGACCGGCGAGCTGAGGCAGTCCATGTAGAAGCGCTGGTCCAGCTGCCAGCCCAGACCGCGCGCCGCGCCGCCGCCGAACCGCCCGTTCCGGTTGGTCAGCATCGACCGGACGGTGTCCTCCCGGAGCAGCCGGGTGCCGCCGTACGTGCCGCCGTTCAGCACCATCTGCCCGAACACCGCCATGTCGGCGGCGGTGGAGAAGACCCCGGCGTGGCCGGCGACGCCGCCGAGGTAGTAGGCGTTCTCGTCGTGCACGGTGCCGCGCACCATGCCGCGGTCCGTCCACGGCTGGTACTCGGTCGCCGCGACGCGGTCCAGCTTGGCGGCCGGCGGGTTGTAGCCGGTGTCGCGCAGACCCAGCGGCCGGGTGATCAGCTCGGCGACCAGGGTGTCCAGGCCCTTGCCGGTCAGCTCCTCCACGATCCGTCCGGCGGTGATCAGGTTCAGGTCGGAGTACGTGTAGTCGCTGCCCGGTTCGAAGTCCAGCGGCTGGGCGTAGATCGCCGCCATCCGCGCCGCGTTGTCCGGGTAGTCGGCGAGGCTCATCCACGCCTTCATGCCGGAGGTGTGCGTCAGCAGCATCTCGACGGTGACCGGTGCCTTCGCCGGGTCGGCGGCCGCGAAGTCGGGCAGGTACCGCGACACCGGCGCGGAGAGGTCGAGGTCGCCGCGTTCGGCGAGGATCGTCAGCACGACCGAGGTGTACAGCTTCGACACCGAGGCCATGTCGAAGAGCGTGTCGGGCCGCATGTCGACCCAGTCCTCGCGCGGCAGTTCGACCGGCGCGCCCGCCTCCGCGTCCCAGCTCGCGTAGCGCAGCGCGTGACCGCGCGCCTCGTGCTCCACGATCACGCCGTGCCGCGCGGCGAGGACCACGAAGCCGGGATGGGACGGCTCGGGACGTCCCGGGCCGGGGGCCATGAACTCGGCGGCCGTCGGCGTGATCCGTGCGACGTGCTCGGCCAGCAGGCCCGCGCGCTGCGGACTGCCGGGGCGCAGCGTCCGTGGACGGAACCGCAGGTCGTCGGGCGTGACGGTGGGCGGGCCGGGCACTCCGGACGGGGCCGGTGCCGCCCCCGCCGGCGACGCCCCCGCGAGGCTCAGCGCGCCCGGCACCGCGGCCAGGCCACCCACCGCACCCGCTGCGCCCAGGAACTGACGACGTCTCATTGCCACACCTCGGGTTCTCGACGACCGGCCACTCGTGCGGCAGCGTAGTCAGCCCGCGGTGATCTGCACCCCGGCGTGCGGACACGCCGTTGGTACGACCTCTGACGGAGGACGGCGGCACGGGCGTCGTCCGGTGGGGGAGTCGCCGGGGAGTCCGGGGACGACCACGCGCGGACGGTCCGCGACGCGGGTTCAGCGTGCCACGCGGAAACCGGTGTTGCCGCTGGAGCTGTCCGGCGTGTTCCCCATCCGCGCGGACGTGCGGTAGCGCAGGCAGTACGACTCGTGGCACAGGTGCGAGCCGCCGCGCAGCACCCGGGCCTGCCCGACGGGCGGCCCGGCCGGGTCCGTGCGCGGGCCCCGCTTGTGGAAGCCGGGGCTGAACCAGTCGGCGCACCACTCCCACACGTTGCCGGTCATGTTCCACAGTCCGAACGCGTTCGCCTCGAACGCGTCGACCGGGCAGGTGGCGGCGTAACCGTCCGCCGCGGTGTTCCGGTCGGGGAAGGTGCCGCGCCAGATGTTCATCCGCGGCTCCCCGCCCGGGTCGCGCTCGGCGCCCCACGGGAACGGCTGCTGCTCCAGGCCGCCGCGCGCCGCGTACTCCCACTCGGCCTCGGTGGGAAGGCGTACGCCCGCCCAGGCGCAGTACGCGACGGCGTCGGCGTGGCTGACGTGCACCACGGGATGGTCGCGGCGGGCGGCGGTGTCCGTGCCGGGGCCCTCGGGGTGGTTCCAGTCCGCGCCGAACACCTGCCGCCACCAGGGTGTGGCCGCGGCGCCGCGGGTGGGCGCGGCGTCCCGCGGCAGGAACCCGGCGAAGACGAACGACCAGCCGAACCGTTCGGCGTCCGTGGTGTGGCCGGTGGCCTCCGTGAAGGCGGCGAACTCGGCGACGGTGACGGCGGTGGCGGCCAGGGAGAACGGGGAGACGGCGACCTCGCGGACGGGGCCCTCGCCGTCGGCGGGGTAGGGCCCGTCGGCGGAGCCCATGAGGAAGGGACCGCCCGCGAGGGAACGCCACCCGCCGTGCGGCTCCCGCATCACGCCGCCGGGTCCGGCGCCCGGCGCGCCGTGCGACGGCGCCGCGGCGTGGGGTGCTTCGGCGGGGGGCGCACCCTCGCGGGCGGGCGCGCAGCAGGCGCGGGGTGCGGGGTCGCTCACGCTGTGTGCCTCTCCGTCCACGCCGGTCTCCGTCCACGCCGGTCTCCGCACATGTTCCCGGCGGTGGGCGTCCGCGCCAAATCCTCCGCGCGGCCGCGCGGAGGATTTGGCGCGGGGGATGCCCTCGCCGTACGTCCCCCGGCTCAGCCGGGGGCGTCGCCGTACTGGCGCTGGAGCGCCGAGAGCTCCGCCTCCAGCGCGCGCCGCACCTCCGTGTATCCGGGGTCGGCGTACACGTTGCGCAGCTCGTCCGGGTCGGCCTCCAGGTCGAACAGCTCCCACGCCGGCTCCCGCGGAACGTCCCGCGCTCCCGAGGCGCCGGAGCCGTGCCCCGGATAGTGGATCAGCTTGTGTGTGGCCGTCCGCACGCCGTAGCTGGCGGGGACGCCGTGGTCGTGGTCCATGTGCATCCAGTACCGGTAGTACACAGACGACCGCCAGTCCGCGGGGGTGTGCCCCTCCAGCAGCGGGCGGATGCTGCGCCCCTGCATCCGCGGGTGCGCGTCCACGCCGGCCAGGTCCAGCAGCGTCGGCGCGAAGTCGATGTTGGCCACCAGGTCGTCGTTCACCGTTCCCGGGGCGACCAGTCCGGGCCACCGCACCACCAGCGGAATCCGCAGGGACGGGTCGTACATGAAGCGCTTGTCGAACCAGCCGTGCTCCCCGAGGAAGAACCCGTGGTCGGAGGTGTACGCGACGGCCGTCCCGTCCTCCAGCCCCGCGACGTCGAGGTAGTGCAGCACCCGGCCCACGTTCTCGTCCAGGGCGGCGACGACCCGCAGGTAGTCCTTGATGTAGCGCTGGTAGCGCCACTCCCGTTCCTCCCGCTCCGAAAGCCCCTCCGGCACGGGGGCCTTGAGGTCGAAGTCCTGGAGGTCGGACATCCGCATCCGCGCCTCGGCGGCCTCGGGGACACGGCCGCCGCCGTAGTCGTCGTGCAGGGTGGCCGGTACCGGCATGTCCCGGTCCTCGTACAGCCGCAGGTGCCGCTCCGCGGGCTCGAACGCGCGGTGCGGCGCCTTGTGCTGCACGAGCAGGGCGAACGGCCGGTCCCTGTCGCGCCGGTCCAGCCACCGCAGCGCCAGGTCGGTGATGACGTCCGTGACGTAACCCTGGTAGGTGCGTGAGCCGTCCGCCGTGAGGAACGTCGGGTCGTGGTAGACGCCGTGTTCGGGGAGGATCTCCCAGTGGTCGAAGCCGCGCGGGTCGCTGTCGCCGCCGTGCCCGAGATGCCACTTGCCGACGAGGGCCGTCTGGTAGCCGGCGGCCTGGAGCATCTCGGGGAACGACGGCTGCGTCGCGTCGAAGACGTGGTCCGGCGCCTGGAGCGAGGTCATGCCGTTGACGTGACCGTAGGTGCCGGTGAGCAGCGTCGCGCGCGCGGGAGTGCAGATCGCGTTGGTGCAGAAGGTGTTGTCGAAGCGCATGCCCTCCGCCGCCAGCCGGTCGACCGCCGGGGTACGGCACAACGCGCTGCCGTACGCGCCGATGGCCGGCACCGCGTGGTCGTCGGTCATGAACAGCAGCAGGTTGGGCGGCTGGGCGGTGGAGGGCACGCGTACTCCGTTCCGTGCGGGGCGAGAGGCGAGGCGAGGCGGGGCGGGGCCCGGGCGGGCCTACGCTATGCCGAAGTCCTCCCGCCGCAGCAGGGGCCGCACGCGCCGGGCGAAGCCGCCCCGCCGGAACGGGCGCTGCAGCGTGCCGGGCCGGAGCACCTGCGCCAGCGCGGCGGCGATCATGCCCTGGTCGAGGGCGAGCATCGCGCCGCTGACGGTGCCGTCGCGCACGTCGACGGAGTCGCGGAAGCCGAGCCCGTCGTGGTACGCGTCGAAGTCCCGTTCGATGCGGAGCAGGTTGGCGACGGCGTGCCCGCGGGCGAACGGCATGGCGAGGAAGGAGGCGTGCGGCGTGACGACGCCCTTGGAGGTGTAGCCCTCCGTCTGCATGCCGACGGCGTCGACCCCGTACTCGCTGTACCCGCCGGCCGGGACGTTGGCGGGGGAGAAGCCCCAGTAGCCGTAGTCCTCCTCGCGCAGCCCGTGCTCGATCTGACTCCACACGTGCCGCCGGTGGTTGACGCCCCACGAGTGCGGCGACCACTCGCCCTCGGGCACGAACAGCGGCACCATCAGCGCCTCGAACATCGACCCGCCCCAGGACGGCACGATCTTCTTCCCGCGGTAGGTGTAGTGGCCGCGCCACACGCGGAAGCCGTCGACCTCCGCCCACTCGCCGGCCGGCTCCTGCTCCTGGCCCATGCCGGGCAGCAGGGTGCGGAAAACGTGCCAGTAGTGCTCGCCGGGCACCGTGCCGTCGGCGATGCCGAGGTAACTGGCCATGCGGGGCTCGGTGTTGAGCGCGCCGTACCAGTGGCCGGTGTAGGTGTCGTCGTCGGTCCAGTAGCCGCCCTTGAGCTGGCCCGGGTGCTGCACCGGGTCGTCGGCGTCGAAGGGCGTGTAGTAGAACGACCAGTCCGCGTCGGCCAGCAGAGCCCGGACGCGCGGCCGCAGGGCCGGGTCGGCGTCGGCGGCGATGCGCAGCCCGGTGACCAGCCAGGCGTTGTCCACCGACGACAGGAACGGGCGGACCGGGTCGCCGGTCTCCGGCCACTCGGTGAGCACCTCGCCGGTGTGCGCGTCGTACCAGTTGAGCCAGAATCCGTGGGCGCGTTCCAGCCGCTCCACGGCGGCGACCGTGCGCCTCAGGCGGCGGCGCATCGCGTCCCCGTCGACGACGCCGAGGCGGGCGGCGGCGACCGTGGCCCACAGGCCGCAGCCGATGTTGGTGGGCGAGGTGTTGGTGCTCTGCACCGGCGCGTCGCCGCTCACGTCGATCTTGTCGGTGGTGAGACCGAAGTCGGTGTACATGGCGTCCAGGGACCGGTAGGTGTCCCGGAACCAGCGGCGCAGCAGCGCCTCGGTGTCCCGGCCGCGCGGTGCCCCTGCGGGGACGGCGGGGGCGCTGTTCGCTGCGACGGGGGCGGCCAGCGCGAGCGCCGCCGTGGCGCCCGCTCCGGCGCCGAGGAAGGTACGTCGTTCCACGGTGTGCGACTCCTTCGGTGTGCGGGGTGAGGGGTGTGTGTGGGGGGGGGGGGGGGGGGGGGTGGGGGAGGGGAGACCGGGGCCCGGTGTCAGGGCCGGGCCCCGGACGTCATGCGGGGCGCCTCATGCCGGGCTCAGGCCCGGGTCAGGCGCAGCGCCCGGATTCCGGGCATCGGCAGGTCGACGGTCACCTCGACGGTGCCGTCGCCGTCGGCCGTCACGGCGGGCAGCGATTCCTCGGGCAGCCGGTCGGCCTCCCGCAGCCGCGTCCACTGCCGCTCGTCGGGCCAGTCGGCGCCGGTCTCGTTCAGCTCGTCCCACAGGGCCTTGAGGTTGCCGTGCTGCTGGTCCACCGCCCGTACGCCCACCGCGTACGAGGCACCCGGCGCGAGCCCGGTGACGCGCACCGTCGCCGTGCGGTCCAGTGCGCGGGCGCCGTCGATCTTCGACTGGTCCAGAGTGCCGTTCCACACCAGGACGTCGACCGTGGAGGTGTCGTCGGCGCGGGTGGCGAGGGCCTCGGTCAGTGCTCCGGCGCCGTCGCCCGCGACGTCCACCGGCATCCGGCCGCCGGCGAGCCGGTTCAGCAGGTCGAGGGCCCAGAAGCGCGGCTTGCGCAGGTTGCCGACCGTCAGCAGGCCGAAGCCGCCGTGGAAGAGCCTCGGCGGGCGGCCCAGCTCCTCGAAGTGGTCGGTGGCCACCCAGTAGGCCAGGCAGTCGGTGGAGGCCAGCGCGCTCTTCATGCCGCGCAGCACGAAGGGGGCGGCGAAGACGGAGTCGCTGACCCGGTGGAAGTGGGTGGGGGTGACGCCCCACTCGGTCCACAGGATCTCCGGTTCCGGTTTGCCGGTGGCCTCGGCGAACGACCGGGTCTGCGGGCGGAAGTCGAGCGGGGCGTTGCCGTAGGTGTGGGTGGAGACGAAGTCGATCGGCACGTCGTGCTCGCGGCAGTACTCCAGCAGCGGGCCGACCCAGCCGGCCGCCGCCGAGGAGGGGCCGCCGACGGGGATGCGCGGGTCGACGGCCTTGATGGCGCGCACGGCCTTCTCGTACAGCAGGTGGTACTGCTCCTGCGTGCCGTTCCAGAACACCTCGAGGTTGGCCTCGTTCCAGACCTCGAACTCCCAGGTCGCCACCTCGTCGGCGCCGTACCGTTCGCGCAGGTGCCGGGTGAGGTCGCCGCAGAGCGCCGCCCAGCGCTCCCAGTTGCGCGGGACGGAGGCGATGCCCCGGTACTCGAAGACGGTGTAGTCCGGCTCCGCGGCCAGTTCGGCGGGCATGAAGGAGAGTTCGACGACCGGCTTGAGGCCGGTGGCCAGGAAGCGGTCGTACACCTCGTCCAGGCCGGAGAAGTCGAACGAGCCGTCCTCGCGCACCTGGACGCACTCCGGCAGGAACGTGCCGTGCGCGCGGACCGTGCGGACGCCCAGTTCGTCGCGGACGATGCCGAGCGCCCGGGCGTACTCGGCGGCGACGTCGGATCCGCCGGGGCCGGGGCCTTCCGGCCAGGTGAGCATCGACAGGTGCTCGGCGCCGATCATCCGGTTCCACACCCCGGGCAGCGGCTCGGTGGGGGCGGCGGCGTTGGCGGTGACGGTCACCTGCGCGGGGGCGGTGCCGGGCGCGACGGGGCAGCCGGACACGGGGTTCTCGGTCATCGGGCCGGGGCCGGCGTCGGTCCAGGAGGCGACCTTGTACCAGTGGCCGCGGCCGGCTTCGGCCAGGGTGTCCGCGTACGGCGGGTGCGGCACGGCCAGCACGTCGCCGCCCAGGTGGTCGAGGGGTTCGTAGGGGCCGTCGACCGAGGCCGAGCGGTACACCAGGTAGCCGAGCGCGCCCGGCACCGGCTGCCAGTCCAGCAGCACGTGTCCGGTGCCGTCCTGGGAGCGCAGCCCGGTGGGGGCGGGCAGGTCGGCGGTGCCGGTCAGCGGCCGGTCGCTCGGGAGGCCGATGCGCTGCTCCCAGTCGAGGCGGGCGTTCTTCTCGGTCATGTGGGGGAACCTCCATGGATGCGCTTACATCGCGGCCGTGCTCAGGCCCCACGATGCGCGATGGGCGTATGTCCCGGGAAGGAACGGGACGCGGGTCGGGACGAGAGGGGACGGGACGAGACGGGACGTCAGGGGACGAGACGGGACGGGACGGTGGGACGGACGCGTGCGGGTGACCGCCTCCGGCGGGCTACTTGAGTCCGGCGGTGGCGATGCCCTGGGTGAAGTACCGCTGGAGCACGACGAAGACCAGCAGCACCGGCAGCACCACCAGGAACGCGCCGGCCATCAGCACGCCGTTGGAGCCGTCCGCCTTCGTCGGGTCGATGGCGAAGGTGGCCAGGGCCACCGGCAGTGTGTACCGGTCGGGGTCGTTGGTCGCGACCAGCGGCCAGAGGAAGTTGTTCCAGGAGCCGAGGAAGGTGAAGATCGTCAGCGTCGCCAGCGCGGGCTTGACCAGCGGCATCGCGATGCGCCAGAAGATGTACCACTCGCTCGCCCCGTCGATCCGCGCGGCCTCCAGGAGTTCGTCCGGCACCGACAGCATGAACTGCCGCATCAGGAAGACCCCGAAGGCGCCGGCCGCGAACGGCAGGATCAGTGCCGCGTAGCTGTCGATCAGGCCCATCCTGCTCATCATCACGAACATCGGCATCAGCATGAGCGTGCTGGGCACCATCAGCGCGCCCAGCACGACCGCGAACACCGGGCCCCGGCCGAGGAAGTTCAGCTTGGCCAGCGCGTAGCCGAGCATCGAGCAGAAGACCAGGTTGCAGACCGTCACCGCCACCGCCACCAGGGTGGAGTTGAAGAAGTGGAGCCCCATGTCGAGCAGGTCGAGCAGTTCCCGGAAGTGCTCGAGCGTCCACTGCGTGGGAATCCAGACGGTGGGGCTGGCGCCCAGTTCGCGGTCGGTCTTGAAGGCGGACAGCACCATCCAGACGAACGGCGCCAGCATGGCGACCACCCCGGCCGTCAGCCCGGCGTAGACGAGTCCTCTGCGCAGGCGGGCGGCGTTGCGGCGTCGACGGGCGGCCTGGTGTCCGGCGGATGCGCCGGGTGCGGTGGTGGTCATCGCGTCCTGTCCCTCAGCAGACGGAGCTGGAGCAGCGTGATCGCGAGGATCACGGTGAACAGCACGTACGCCATGGAGCTGGCGTAGCCCATGTGGAAGAAGTCGAAGCCCTCCTGGTACATGTGCAGCGACACGGTGAGCGTGCTGTCGCCCGGGCCGCCGTCGGTCATCACGAACGGCTCCTCGAAGACGTTGAGGAAGGCGATCGAGGTCATGACCGACACGTAGAGCATGGTCGGGCGCAGCAGCGGCACGGTGATGCGGCGGAACTCCTGCCAGATGCCGGCGCCGTCGATGCGTGCCGCCTCCCGCACCTCGGTGGGGATGGCCTGGAGGCCCGCGAGGAACAGGACCATCGCGGTCCCGAGGTTGCGCCACACCGCCATCACGATCAGCGAGGGCATGGCGAGGATCTCGGAGCCGAGGAAGTTCGGCCCGTCCAGCCCGACTTCGGCGGCCAGGCCGGCGATCAGCCCGTCGGCCGGGTCGAGCACGAAGCGCCACACCACCGCGACGGCGACGATGCTGGTCACCACCGGCGCGTAGAAGCCGACGCGGAAGAAGGTGCGCATCCGCTCGACCCCGGAGTTGAGCAGGACGGCGGCGGCGAGCCCGGTCCCCACGGTGAGCGGCACCCCGAGGACGACGAAGTAGGCGGTGTTGAACAGCGCCGTGGTGAACTTCTCGTCCTCGAAGAGCCGGGTGTAGTTCTCCAGGCCGATGAACTCCGCGCCGAACGGGTCGGTGACGTCCCGCAGCCCGAAGCTGGTGAAGCTCATCACGAGGGTCGCGAGGATCGGGAACGCCATGAACGTCCCGAAGACCGCCAGGAACGGCGTGGAGAAGAGCCACCCGGCGAGGTTCTGCATGCTGAGCCTGTCGCGCCGGGGGCGCCGCGGCCCCCGCCCCGCCCCCGGCGCGGTCGGCTGCTTCGCCGTGCGCCGGGGGGTGGGGCCGGTGGTGCCGGGCGGCCCGGAGGCGGTGGTCGCGGACATCGGCCTCAGCCCGCCAGGCCCTCGGTGGCCTGCTGGAGCCAGGCGGCGGCCTTCTTCGGGTCCTCGCCCTTCTGGGTGACGCGGGAGACGGCCTCGTCGACCTTCGCGGCGAACTCCTCCCACTTCTCCATCGGCGGGATGGGCTCGGAGCTCTCCAGTTGGGTGCGGAAGACGTCGAGGCCCTTGGTGCCGGAGACCTCCGGCTCGTCCCAGGCGGCCTGGTTCGCGGGAAGCGAGCTGGACATCTCGTACCAGTCGGCCTGTTCCTTCGTGCCGGTCAGGTAGGCGGTGAACTTCTCGGCAGCGGCCTTGTGCCCGCTGTCGGCGAAGGTCACCAGGCTGGAGCCGCCGACCCAGGACTTGCCGCCGTCGGGGCCGGCCGGCAGCGGCACGGCCGCCCAGTCGCCCTTGATCTGCGGCTGCTGCTCGTTCAGCAGGTTCACGATCCACGGTCCGGAGACGAACATCGGCGTGCGGTCGTTGCCGAAGGTCTTCACCGGGTCGAAGCCGGGCGGCACGCTCTTGGCGGAGAGGCCCTTCTCGGCGTAGGCGCCGTACTCGGTGAGCGCCTCGACGGTCTCGGGGGAGTTCAGCGCGGGCTTGCCGTCCTCGCCGAGCAGCGAGCCGCCGGCGGAGAACAGGAACGGTACGAACGTCTGCCACGCGCCGGTGTTGGACGGCTGGAGGTAGGCGCCCCACTGGGTCCCGGCCTTCTCCTTGTAGCCGGAGGCCAGGGAGCTCATGTCCTCCCACGTCTCGGGCGCCTCGTCGATCCCGGCCTTCTCCGCCAGGTCGGTGCGGTAGTACAGCACGCGGGTGTCCACGTACCAGGGGACGCCGTACGTCTCGCCGTCCTTGACGTTCCCCTCCCAGGCCGCGGGGAAGAAGTCGGACTTCTGGAAGGTCCGGGTGTCCACGGGCTCCAGCGCGTCCAGCGCGATGAACTCGCCCATCATGGTGCTGCCCATCTGTGCCATGTCCGGCAGCTCGCCCGCCGCGACGGCGGAGATCAGCTTCTGGTGCACCACGTCCCAGCCGATCGGGGTGACCTCGACGGTGATGTTCGGGTTCTCCTTCTCGAACTCCTCGCCGAGCGTCTGCAGGTGCTTGCCCTCCTCGCCCATGCCCCAGACGGTGAGGGTCTGCTTCTCGTCCGCGGCTTTCTGCTCGCCGTCGCCGCCGCTGCCGCCGCAGGCGGTCAGCAGCAGCGCACTCGCAGCGGTGACGGCCGCCAGGGTGGTGCGTGGACGGGACGCCGTGGGAAGACGGGGGATGAGCTTCATCGGCTCCTCCTGAGGGCTTGGAGCGGGAGCTGGCGGGGGACCCGGCGTTGTGGGGACGCTGGCGGGGTGTGGGGGGTGGAGCGCTTGTAAGCGCATACATAACTCGTCCCGGCGGGCGGGTCGCAAGGTCCCCGTGTATTACGAATAGGTAACGGAATCCGAGCTTCCGTCGTCGCAGCCGCAGCTTCTCCGCCGGATCACCGACACCGGGAGCACCACGGACACCGGCTCCGCCTTGCGGTCCTCCAGGCGCGCCACCAGCAGTTCCACGGCCTTCTCGCCCAGCCGCCGCATCGGCTGCCGCACCGTCGTCAGCGCCGGGGTCACCAGCCGGCCGAGCGGAATCCCGTCGAAGCCCACCACGGCCAGGTCCTCCGGCACACGCACCCCGCGTCGTCGCAGCGCGGCCAGGGCGCCCACCGCCATCTGGTCGTTGGCGAAGACGACGCCTTCCGGGCGCTCACCGGAGCCCCCCACGGCAAGCAGCTCGCCGACGGCCCGGTGTCCCTCCGCCTGCGTCAACTCCGCCCGGACGTCCGGCCGCTCGGGCACCGGCAGGCCGGCCTCCCGGTGCGCCGCCTGGAAACCGCGGAAGCGCGCTTCGCCGTCGGGCGAGTCCGGGGTGCTGCCGACGAACGCCAGCCGCCGCAGCCCGTGGTCGGCGATCAGGTGCCGGGTCAGCGCCAGCTCCCCGTCGCGGTTCGCCACCTCGATGTGGTCGAGGTGGTCCAGTGACGCGTCCTCGCGCGGCCCGGCGAGCATCACGACCGGCAGCCGCCGGGCGATCACCTCCAGGTCCTCGACCGGCACCGTCTGGGACAGCACGGCGAACCCGTCGACGCGGCCGGCGACCTCCGCGACCAGGTTCTCGGGACCCTCGGCGAGCGAGGCGGCGATCAGCAGGGCGTAGCCCCGGCGCCGTGCGGCCCGTTCCATGCCGCGGATGATCTCGTCGGAGTACAGCATCAGCTCCGACCCGTCGGGGGCGCCGTCGGACTCCCCGTCCGGGTCCTCGGCATCGGGATCGGCGTAGTCCGGGAAGCACAGCCCCAGCACGCGCGTCGTGCGGCTGGCGAGGCCGCGGGCGCTCCCGCTGGGGACGTAGCCGAGAGTGCGGGCGGCGGCCATCACCTTGGCGCGGGTGCCGGCCCGCACGGACTCCGGGTTGCGGTAGACGCGGGAGACGGTGGCGATCGAGACGCCGGCCTGCTCGGCGACGTCGTACACGGTGGGAGCACTCACTGGAACGACGCTCACCTGCTTGCTCTGACGAAAGAGCGCTCAGGCTACGTCGCTCCCTCAGCGCCGGGCAAGGCGCGCCGGCCCCGTCCGGGCGGGCTCCCCTCCGGCCCGCCCGGCGGCCGGAGACGGCGCGGCGGGGCGGCCGGGAGTCGGTCCTTGCCGCCCGGCCGCCCCGCCACACTCGTGCCGTACTGCCGACTCGCGGACGGCAGCGCCTCCGATTTGTGGCCTCTAGGGGGCGACGCCGGCGAGCTTCACCGGACGGTAGGGCTTGTACTCGCTGCCGGCGCCGAGGCCGTAGTCGAGCACGCGGTGGTCCGTGCCGTGCCCGCCACGCTGCTCGTAGGCGGAGTAGGCGCTGTGCGAGGCGTCCGTCCACTTCTCGAAGATCACCACGTGGCGTGTGGTGTTCGAGCCGTCGGCGTCGATGAGCAGGTCGCCGGGTTTCAGGTTCTTGAGCTTGATCGGCGTGGTGAGGTCCCGGCTGCCGGCGAGTCCGACCGTGTTGGGGCCGGGCTTCGCCAGGCCCAGCGTCATCGAGACGTATCCCGAGCAGTCCTGGCGGTATCCGTCGGACCACGTCCGGGTCTGGCTGTAGGGCACCTGGGAACCGTTGTTGGCCGTCAGCCAGGAGTCCGCGCGGTTGAGCATCTGGCCGGGGGTGAGACCGGCGGCCTGCTGCTGCGACGCGGGGGCCCGCTCGACCGTGGGAGGCGCCGTGGCGGCGGACGCCGGGGCGATCACGCTCAGGGCCGTGAGACAGCCTGCGGCTCCGGTCGCCACCGCGATGCCGGAGCGGCGGCTCGTGCGGGAAAGCAACGACATGAGGGTGCTTCCTTCCTGTGGGGGGAAGTTGCGCACCGGCCCCGGACGTGGGGTTGGGGCCGGACCGACGGACCCGGCAGGCCCGGCGGTCGCCTCATCGTGACGCAGATCACCGCCGCGGCGGGCGGTGCGGCGTGACCTTCCACGCTTCGGTCACCAAGCCGTCGCATCGGCGCCGGGGTTCCTCCACGGACCCCGCCCCCCTGGTCCCGTCCGGCGGGCCCGAGGGCCCGCCGGACAGCACGCCCTAACGGCGGCGGATCTTGTTCCCGAGCCAGACCAGGGGGTCGTACTTGCGGTCCGCGGCCCGCTCCTTGAGCGGGATCAGGGCGTTGTCGGTGATCTTGATGCCCTCCGGGCACACCTCCGTGCAGCACTTGGTGATGTTGCAGTAGCCGAGGCCGTGCTCGTCCTGCGCGGTGGTCTTGCGGTCCAGGCCGTTCTCCTCGGCGGCGTCCAGCGGGTGCATGTCGAGCTCGGCGATCCGCATGAGGAAACGGGGGCCCGCGAAGGACTCCTTGTTCTCCTCGT
Source organism: Streptomyces sp. CNS606 (assembly GCF_000426325.1). Taxonomy (NCBI): domain Bacteria; kingdom Bacillati; phylum Actinomycetota; class Actinomycetes; order Kitasatosporales; family Streptomycetaceae; genus Streptomyces; species Streptomyces sp. CNS606. Next base: position 97,317 of record NZ_AUFD01000020.1, on the reverse strand, counting down.
GGTCACGCACCACGTGGCAGGTGTCCTGGCACAGGAAGCACTCGATGCACTTGCGGAACTCCTGCGACCGCGCGACGTCCTCCTGCTGCATCCGGTACTCGCCCGGCGCCACACCCTTCGGCGGCACGAAGGACGGCACCTCGCGCGCCTTGGTGTAGTTGAAGGACACGTCCGTGACCAGATCGCGGATCACCGGGAAGGTGCGCATCGGCGTGACCGTGATGGTGTCGGCCGGGCTGAAGACCGACATCCGCGTCATGCACAGCAGCCGCGGCCTGCCGTTGATCTCCGCGCTGCACGAACCGCACTTGCCCGCCTTGCAGTTCCAGCGCACGGCGAGGTCGGGCGCCTGGGTGGCCTGGAGCCGGTGGATGATGTCGAGGACGACCTCGCCCTCGTGCACCTCGACGGTGAAGTCCTCCAGGCCGCCGCCCTCGGTGTCGCCGCGCCACACCCGGAAGTGCGCCTGGTAGCTGCTGCTTGCGGACGTGCCGCCGGCGGACGGGGCGCGGCCGTCACGCGGCTCGCCGCCGGCAGCGTCCTTCAGGCCACCGCCGCCCGGCGCCTGGGTGGCCTCGCCCATCGCGCCCGCGTCGCTCTCGCGGGCGATCGCCGGCTCGCGCTCCCGGTCGTCGTCCGGGGCGCGGTCCGGACCGTCGGCCATGGCTCCACTGGTGGTGCCGCTCGTGCTGCTCACTGGTCGGTCAGCTCCTCGTCCGTCAGGTACTTGATCAGCTCCTCCTTCTCGAAGAGCCCCAGCAGATCCGCACGGATCGGCGGCATGTCGCGGCGACGCAGCGCGATCTGCCCCGGCCCCTCGTCGTCGTCCGCCAGCGAGCAGACGAGGTTGACCTTCCGCCAGTCGTGGGCCATGTCCGGGTGGTCGTCGCGTGTGTGGCCGCCGCGCGACTCGGTGCGTTCCAGCGCGGCACGCGCCACGCATTCGCTGACCAGCAGCATGTTCCGCAGGTCGATGGCCAGGTGCCAGCCCGGGTTGAACTGGCGGTGCCCCTCCACGCCCGCGCGGGCCGCGCGCAGCCGCAGCTCGCCGAGACGCTGGAGCGCCTGCGCCATCTCCTCGTCCCGGCGGATGATGCCGACCAGGTCGTTCATCGCCTGCTGGAGTTCCTGGTGGATGGTGTACGGGTTCTCGCCCGTCTCGGCGGAGGCCGTCTCCTCGGCGCTGAACGGCCGGAGCGCCTCCGCCGCCGCCGCGTCGATCTCGGCGTCGTCCACCACCGGACGGGCGTCCGGCGCCGTGCTCCTGGCGTGCTCGGCGGCGTACAGGCCCGCCCGGCGCCCGAAGACCAGCAGGTCGGAGAGGGAGTTGCCGCCCAGCCGGTTGGAGCCGTGCATGCCGCCGGACACCTCGCCCGCGGCGTACAGCCCGGGCACGCCGGTCGCCTCGCCGGTGTCGGGGTCGACGTCCACGCCGCCCATGACGTAGTGGCAGGTGGGGCCGACCTCCATCGGCTGTGCGGTGATGTCGACGTCCGCCAGCTCCTTGAACTGGTGGTGCATCGAGGGCAGCCGCCGCTGGATCTCCTCGGCCGGCATGCGGGTGGAGACGTCGAGGAAGACGCCGCCGTGCGGGGTGCCGCGTCCGGCCTTGACCTCGGAGTTGATGGCGCGGGCCACCTCGTCGCGGGGGAGCAGCTCGGGCGGGCGCCGGTTCTTGTCCGGGTCGGTGTACCAGCCGTCCGCCTCCTCCTCGGAGGTGGCGTACTTGTCCTTGAAGACGTCCGGCACGTAGTCGAACATGAAGCGCTTGCCGTCGGAGTTCTTGAGCACGCCGCCGTCGCCGCGCACGGACTCGGTGACCAGGATGCCCTTCACCGAAGGCGGCCAGACCATCCCCGTGGGATGGAACTGCACGAACTCCATGTTGATCAGCGACGCACCGGCCAGCAGCGCCAGCGCGTGGCCGTCGCCGGTGTACTCCCAGGAGTTGGACGTCACCTTGAACGACTTGCCGATGCCTCCGGTGGCCAGCACCACCGCGGGAGACTCCAGCACGAAGAACCGGCCGGACTCGCGTTCGTAGCAGAAGGTGCCGGCCACCCTGTTGTCGGCGGAGCCGTCCTTGAGCACGCGGGTGACCGTGCACTCCTGGAAGACCTTCAGCCGGGCCTCGTAGTCGCCGGACTCCTCGAAGTCCTCCTGCTGGAGCGACACGATCTTCTGCTGGAGGGTGCGGATCAGCTCCAGGCCCGTACGGTCGCCGACGTGCGCGAGGCGCGGGTACTCGTGGCCGCCGAAGTTCCGCTGGGAGATCTTCCCGTCCTTGGTGCGGTCGAAGAGCGCACCCCAGGTCTCCAGCTCCCAGACGCGGTCCGGGGCCTCCTTGGCGTGCAGTTCGGCCATCCGCCACTGGTTGAGGAACTTGCCGCCGCGCATCGTGTCGCGGAAGTGGACCTGCCAGTTGTCGCCGGAGTTGACGTTGCCCATGCTGGCGGCGATGCCGCCCTCGGCCATGACCGTGTGCGCCTTGCCGAACAGCGACTTGCAGATCACCGCCGTCCGCATGCCCTGTTCGCGCGCCTCGATGGCGGCGCGCAGCCCGGCGCCGCCGGCGCCGACGATCACCACGTCCCACTGCTGGCGTTCGACTTGCGTCATCTTGTCTTCGCTGTCCTCTCGAATCAGAAGAACCGCGGGTCGTCGAACGCCCCGATGGCCAGCAGGTACACGTACAGGTCCGCCAGCGCCACGCTGATCAGCGACGCCCAGGCGAGCAGCATGTGGCGGGCGTTGAGCTTCCCGACCCAGCCCCACATGCGGTATCGCACCGGGTGCTTGGAGAAGTGCTTGAGTCGCCCGCCGATGATGTGGCGGCAGGAGTGGCAGGAGAGGGTGTAGAGCCAGATGAGCACGATGTTCGCGACGAACACCAGGGTGCCCAGGCCCATGTGGCCCCACTCGTAGTCCGCGTTGCGGAAGGCGAGCGCGGTGTCCCAGGTGAGGATGACGGCGACCAGCAGCGCGGCGTAGAAGAAGTACCGGTGCAGGTTCTGGAGGATCAGCGGGAAGCGGGTCTCGCCGCTGTACTTCGCGTGGGGCTCCGCGACCGCGCAGGCCGGGGGCGACGCCCAGAAGCCGCGGTAGTACGCCTTGCGGTAGTAGTAGCACGTCAGCCGGAAGCCGAGCGGGAAGATCAGGATCAGCAGCGCGGGCGACAGCCCCCACCAGCTGCCGAAGATCTCCCAGTTCGGGCCGCCCTTCATGGGCACGCAGCTCTCCGCCAGGCAGGGCGAGTAGAACGGCGAGACGTACGGCGCCGCGTAGTAGTCGGCGTTCGCGAAGGCGCGCCACGTCGAGTAGACGATGAACGCCAGCAGGCCGGCGGCGGTGGCGGCCGGCGGCAGCCACCAGCGGTCCACGCGCAGGTGGCGCTGCGGAATCGCGGCGCGCCCGGGGGCGTCGGTGACGCCGCCGGGCGCGGAACGGGGTCCGGGGCTGTCCGGCCCCGTGGGCTCGGTGGGGTGTGTGGTTCCGGTGGCCAAGGGTCGACTCCGTCGAGGGGAGGGTGGCGGGCGGTTGCGCGGGGGACGCGGCGGCGCGTGGCCGGGCACGGCGGTGGGCCGGGCGGGTGGCCAACGCGCCGGCGCGCGCCGGGGTCACGCCTGCGTCAACGCGGCGTGCACCCCGGCGCGGCCGGGTATCAGGGCGCGTGCCGGTCCCGTGCGCCGAGCCCCTCGTCCTCCGCGTCCGTCCACAGCGCCGCGTCGTACGGCGCGTCGGGGATGGTCACCATCTCGGGACGCGGAGCGGGTGACGCCTCCGTGCCGCCGGTGGCGGCCCGGAGCAGCGCCAGGGATTCCCGCAGGTGCTCGGCGTCGCTGCGTACCCGCCTCATCTCCAGTCCGCTGCCGACCTGTTGTTCCAGGCGGGTCACACAACGGGTGAGATCGTCCAGGCAACGCTGGACGCTGGTCATGTCGTCCTGCAGGGTCATGTGCTGGGGCACCTCCGCTTCGGTGCGGGTGGCTCGGCTGGTCCGCCAGAGTGTTCTACGTCACACACGCGTTGTGAAGAGCGCGGACGGGGATTCGCTCTGCGGGGTACACGACTGACCCGTTCGAGTGAGGTGTCCGGGGCGGGCCGGACACCCCTCAGCGGTAGCCCGTGACGTCCGCCGGCCTGCCGGGGTCCTGCACCTCGACCAGGTAGCGCCAGGCGTCCGGGCGGCTGCCGTCGAGATCGGTGAAGCCGTACTCACGCGCCAGCCCGCCGCTGGAGAGCGAGTCGCCGTTCCAGCGCGCCACCTCCGGGTCCGCGGCAAGCGCCGCCACCGCCCGGCCCACGAAACGCGGGGTCTCGGAGATCGCGAAGTGCGGCTGATCCGTGAGCGCCTCCCGCCAGTTCTCCTCGGCGACGCCGAACGCGTCGAGCATGAGTTCCGACCGCATCCATCCCGGGGTGAGCGCCACCGCCGTCGCGCCCCGCGGGCCCAGCTCGCGGCTCAGTCCGAACGCCATGCGCAGTACGGACGACTTGGCGAGGTCGTAGAAGAACGACACCCGGTAGTTCCGGGCGTTGTACTCGGCGGTGCCGTCGGTCATCTCCACCACCAGACCGCCCGGGTTCCGCAGCAGCAGCGGCAGCGCGTGGTGGCTGGTGATCGCGTGCGTCTCGACGGCGAGGCGCAGCAGGCGCAGGCCGGCGTCCAGGTCGTGCTCCCAGACCGGGGCGTCCCAGTCGAAGAGCTTCTCGCCGCCCCAGATGTCGTTGACCAGCACGTCCAGCCGGCCCTGCTCGGACTCGATCCGCTCCACCAGCGTGCGCACCTGCGCCGGGTCGAGGTGGTCCGTGGGCACGGCGATGCCGTGCCCCCCTGCTGCGGTGACCAGGTCGGCGGTGTCCTCGATGGTCTCCGGCCGGTCGTACTCCGACCGCCGCCCGCGCGTGGTCCGCCCGGTGACGTACACCGTCGCCCCGGCCGCGCCCAGCTCCACGGCGGTGCCCCTCCCGGCTCCGCGCGTCGCCCCGGCGACCAGCGCGACCCGCCCGTCCAGTGCTCCTGCCACGTTCCTCTCCCGTCCTTGCGCGCCCGAGCGATGATTTTCCGGGCCCGGTGCCGTCCGTACCGGTGAACCTCACCACAGTGCACCGCGCGGTGCCTCGGATTTCCATCAGGAGCGGGCCATGGCGACGACATCACAGAGCGCGGCGATCGAGCAGGGATCCGTCGTCTCGGCGGACGGCACGGAGATCGTCTACGACCGCCGCCGCGGCGGCGGCGCGGGCACCGTCATCCAGATAGGCGGCGCGTTCAGCTACCGGAAGTTTCCCAAGATGGCGCAGCTGGCCGAGGCGCTCGTCCGGGACCACGGGCTGACGGTGCTCACCTACGACCGGCGCGGTCGCGGTGACAGCGGTGACACTCCGGGTGTGTACGACGTGCGGCGCGAGATCGACGACCTGGTGGCGCTGGCGGAGGCCGAGGGCGGGCCGGACAACGATCTCTCGTTGTTCGGCTGGTCCTCGGGCGCCGCCCTCGCGCTGCTCGCCGCCGCAGGCGGCCGGCTGCCCGGGCTGGTGCGCGTCGTCGCGTTCGAGCCGCCGTTCGTCGTCGACGACGAACACCACGTTCCGCCCGCCGACCTGCAGACACGGCTGCATGCGCTGATCGATGCCGGCCGCCGGGACGAGACCGTGCGGTACTTCATGACGCGGGGCATGGGCGTCCCGTCCTTCGTCGTCGCGGCGATGCGGTTCACGCCGTTCTGGCCGAAGCTCCGGGCCACGGCGCCGGCCACCGCGCACGACTGGGCGGTGATGGCGCCCTACATGCGCGGGGAGCCGCTGCGACCGGAGGACTGGGCCGGGGTGACGGCGCCCACCCTGGTGATCTCCGGCGAGAAGAGCGACCCGTTGCTGCGCAAGGGTTCCCGTGCGATCGCCGGCCTGCTGCCCGCGGCCGAGCACAGGATGCTGAGCGGACTGTCCCACAACCCGAAGGTCGGGCTGTTGGCACCGGAGGTGGGGGAGTTCCTCGCCGGCCGCTGACGGGAGGGGCGGGACCGGAAGAGCGACGAGGGGCGTCGGCCCGGGGGGACCGACGCCCCGCTGCTGCCACGGTGGTGCGGTGTCAGCAGCGCTTGGAGCTTGCGGCCTGGCCGGCCAGCGGGTCGCCCGCGGCGCGGAGGGAGCCGACGGCGGCGGTGCACTCCGAGGTGGTGTCGGCCGGGTTGGACCAGTACTCCTTCCCGTTGGTGTTCAGCCAGGTGCGCTTGCCGACGAACTCGTCGCGGCTGTAGCTGTAGACGCCGACCGAGACGTCGTAGTCGCCGTGCGAGGCGCGGAAGCTCTGCCACACCCACAGGTAGCCGTAGTTCTCCCCGCAGGACGGCGAGTAGAACTGCTTGACGGAGCCGATCCGCTGCCCGTCGCGGACGATGTATCCGGCGGTGCCGATCTCGTACGCGTCGGTGCAGACGCCGGCCGCCTGGGCGCGGGCGCTCAGCGGGTTGCCGGCGGCGGAGGGCGCGGTGGACGCGGCCTTGCGTTGCTTGTCCGGCGCGGGCCCCGTACCGGCGACGGCGGAGGCTGCCGGCAGCAGCGCCAGCGCACAGGCGGTGGCGGCGATCGCGGTCGTTCGTGCACGCATCGAGGTGTCCCCCTTGCTTCGGTCTGACGGGTCGGCGGAGCGCACACGCGGCAGGCGCACGCGTTCCACGCTGCGGACGGGCAACGCGAAGAACGTCATCTGTCCGCTTCTTCCGCCTTGTCGGACACGCGGGGCCGGTGGAGGGTTGCCCGCGTGTGGGGGCGCGTTCGCCGCAGGGGGGTGTGCGCCCCCGGCGCTGACGCGCGAGCCGCACCGCCCGGTCATGAAAGCGGCGCGGCGGGGTACGCGGGGTGCCAACTCCCCTTCGTACACATGGGAAAGAGGTGGAGAAACGTGTCGTCCTCCCTCGTGGAGACCGTGGACGTCGACGCCCCGGTGGCGGTGACCTGGGCGCTGTGGAGCGACGTGACGCGCTGGCCGGAGTTCCTCAGCCACGTGCAGAAGGTCGCGCGCATCGACGACCGGACCTTCTCGTGGTGGCTCGCCCTGCCCGGCGCGGACAAGGCGTTCACCGCCGAACTCACCGAGGTCGTCCCCCACGAGCGGATCGCCTGGCGCACGATGGACGGAGTCGAGCACGCCGGCGTGGTCACCTTCCACCACGTCAGCGACACGCGGACGCGGGTGGCGCTCCAGATCGAGTACAACCCGCGCGGCTTCGTGGAGCACCTGGGCGCGCTCACCAACCTCGACTCCGTCCTCGCTCACTACGACCTCGGCGAGTTCCAGCGTGCGGCGGAGAAGGCGGCCGGCAACGCCTGAACGGTTCGCCTGAACGGAGTGCGGAGTCGGGGTGACCTGCAGAAACGTATCCGCTCACGCGTTCGAGTGAACGAGGTCCGTTCTCGTGGTGGTCGGCTCGCTTAGGGTGAGAACGTCGCTCCGTAAACAGGAGGAGGCCCGCCATGGTGCTGACCGTCCCGGAGCGTACGACGTGCGCTGACGAGGATGACCGTATGGACGATCCGATGGCCCGGTCCGTGGAAGAAGCCTTCGACTCCCTCAGCACGGCCGCTCCCGAGGGGTGGCGCGTGGAGTTGATCGAGGGGGAGATCCACGTGACCCCACCGGCGAACGGTGAGCATGAGGAGATCGTTTCGGAGCTGACCGCCCAGGTGGTGCTCCAACGCCGGAAACTGGGGCGCTACACCGGCCTCGGGCTGAACATCCCCGGGGCTTCGGTGACGGGCAAGGTGATTCCCGACCTGGTCGTGGCGCCCAAGGGGGCGTTCGCCGACCAGGAGGAGTACCACGACCCCGCCCCCGTGCTGCTCGTCGGCGAGGTGACGTCCACGTCGACGGCGGAGAAGGACCGCGCCGGGAAGCTCAGGGGATACGCGGCCGCGGGCGTCCCCCTCTATCTCCTCGTCGACAGGCAGGCCGGCACGGTCAGGGTCTACTCCGAGCCGCTGGACGGCCGGTACACCCACCTCGAGGAGACGTCCTTCGCCAAGACCCTCACCCTGCCGGAACCGCTGGCGATCGAGCTGGACACCTCCGAGTTCTGAACCGCCGTCAGCGTCCGGCGGGGCCCCTCGGCCGCGGACGGCCCGGCGGTCGCTCCGTGCGGTCCGCCGCCGGTCAGTCCGCGGTCCGGGTGTGCGGGCCGCGGTCGCGGACTCGGCGCACGTGCTCCAGCGAGTCCGCGAGTTCGGAGAACCAGTCGGCGGCGTTGGCGTGGACCTGGCGCACGCACCAGGCGAGCGCCTCGCTGCGACTCCGGGCCACGCCGCCCGCGATCAGCACGTCGAGCACCTGACGCTCGGGCTGGCGCAGGCGTGACATCACCGGCGCCGAGACGTTGGTGAACACCGCCTCCAGGTCGTCGCACCGGGCGCCCCAGGAGACCTTGCGCCCGAACCGGCGTTCGGCCTCGCGGGCCACGGCCATCCGTGCCTCCCGGGTGCGTTCCCGGAATTCGTTGAGCCGGCCTTCCGCCGCAGCCTCCCGCTCCTCCGGCGAGACGTCGTCGGCGAGCCTGGGCCCGGTGATCCGTCCGACGACGGTGATCTCCTCGCGGTCCACCGTCACGTCGGGCAGTTCCTCGTACACCTCGTCCGGCAGGCGGCCGGCGAACCAGCCGCGCAGCTTCTCACGCTCTTGCTGGGTAATCATGTAATTCAGATTACACCCCGCTCTCGGCGGGGCGGGGCGCCCGCGGACGTGTGCGCCGGGCGGGTGGCGTCGGCACACGGATGGACCTGCCCGGATGCCGCACCGCGTCCGGTCGCTTTCAGTGGGTGCGTACCGAGCCCGTGCACCACACGGCCCACCTGCGACGACCCGCCGGCCCACCCGGGGCGGCGTCCGCGCGCCCCGGAGGTTCCCGCGATGCCAGCCGCACCAGCCATCGACACCGCCGCGCGGCGCTGCGCGGCCGTACTCGCCGCCGGCGGCCTGCTGCTGCCGCTCGCCGCGTGCACCTCGGGCGGAGACGACGCCCCGCACGGCGACAGCGGAGCCGCCCGGGACGTGCGCGCCGTCTCCCGCGACGACGTCGCCGACGGAGGAACGCTGAGCTGGGCCGTCGACGCGATGCCCACCACGCTGAACGTCTTCCAGCCCGACGCCACCGGTGCCACCACCCGCATCGCGGAGGCCGTGCTGCCCGCCCTGTTCACGTTGGACAGCCGGGGCCGACCCCAGCGGAACGGCGACTACCTCGAATCCGCCGAGGTCACCGAGACCGAACCCCGGCAGACGGTCGTCTACACCCTCGCCGAGGACGCACGCTGGAGCGGCGGCCGTGCCCTCTCCGCCGCCGACTTCCGCGCCCAGTGGAAGGCGCTCGGCGGTGGCGACAGCGCCTACTGGACGGCCCGCAACGCAGGCTACGACCGGATCGCGAAGGTGGCGGCGGGCGACACCCCCCGCCAGGTCGAGGTCACCTTCAAGAAGCCGTACGCCGACTGGGAGTCGCTCTTCACACCGCTCTACCCGAAGTCGGTGATGGGCAGCCCCGACGGCTTCAACGAGGAGGCACGCACCCGGCTGCCCGCCTCCGGCGGGCCCTTCGCCGTGAAGCCGTTCGGGAAGAAGGACGACCGGGTCACCCTCGTGCGCAACGACGCCTGGTGGGGGGACGAGGTGAAGCTGGACCGGATCGCGCTCACGGTCGTGCCGCGCGCCGAACGCGGCGCGGCGCTCGCCGCCGGGAAGGTCGACGTCGCCGAAGTCACCCCGAAGCTCGCCGAGCGCATCGACGGCGTCCACACCACCGACGCCAAACCCCGCGACAAGGAGAGGGCCGACGGCAAGACCGCCGGGAAGTCCCGGAAGGATGCCCGGAAGAAGACCGGCGACCTCGGGACGTACGACGTGCGCCGCGCCCTTGCCCCCGCCTACACCCAGCTCGCCCTGAACGGCGCCTCCGGCCCGCTCGGCGACGAACGCGTGCGCCGCGCCCTCGCCCGGGCGCTGGACCGGGGGGCGCTCGCGGAGAAGGCGCTCGCCGGCCTGGGGCTGCCGGCCCAGGCGCTCGGCAGCCACCTGCGGATGCGCGACCAGGCCGGATACCAGGACAACAGCGCCGCTCTCGGCGGCCGCGACGTCGAGTCCGCGCAGGCCCTGCTCGCCGACGCGGGCTGGGAGAGCGGAGCCCCCGCCACGGGCGACGACCCGGACGCCCCGGTCGACGCCAAGGAGAAGGGCGACGAGGAAGGGAAGAACCGCGACGGCGAGCGGGCCGAGCAGCGCGCCGACGAGATGAAGAGGCTGGAGGCCGGCCGCGCCGCCGCCGTCCGCACCAAGGGCGGCAACCCGCTGGCCCTGCGCTTCCTGGTCCCGGACGGCCCCGGCAGCGCCCTCACCCGTGCGACGGCCGAGCAGATCTCGGACCAGCTCGCCGAGGTCGGCATCCGCACCCGCATCGAGCGGGTCGAGGACGAGAGCCTGTTCCGCGACCACATCGCGTCCGGCGACTTCGACCTGGCCCTGTACGCGTGGCCGGCGAGCGCGTTCCCCGCGACCGACGCCGGACCGATCTTCGCCAAGCCCGTCCCGGCGGGGAACGGCTCCCTCACCGTGCGCCAGAACTACACCCGGGTCGGAACCGACCGCATCGACCAGCTCTTCGCCGCGGCCGTCGGCGAGCTGGACCGGGAGGAGCGCCAGAATCTGCTGAGCCGCGCCGACTCCCGCATCTGGGCGGCCGCCGGCTCGGTGCCGCTGTACCAGCGTCCCCAGCTCGTCGCGGTCCGCGAGGACCTGGCCAACGTCGGCGCGTACGGCTTCCAGACCCCGCGCTACCAGGACATCGGCCGCACGGAGTAAGCCGCCGTCGTCGGTACGGCCGCCTCGCCCGCCCGGTCACCCCGGGTGGACGGCGAGGCGGCCGTGCCGTGCGACCGGACGCGGCGCCGGGCGCTAGCACACGCGCGTCCGCACGTCGAGACCCGGGGGCGGCGGCGAGGCCCCCGGCCCGTACCATGGGGCGGTAATGAGGCCGCGGCGCACAGCACAGTGATGAGCCCGGCGACCGCGCGGACCGGATCGGTCGCGCCGTCATCCACGACTCCGGGAGAAGCGCCCACGCATGCCCACCCGCCACGATATTCGTAACGTCGCCATCGTCGCCCACGTCGACCACGGCAAGACGACCCTGGTCGACGCCATGCTCAAGCAGGCGGGGGCGTTCGCCGCACACCAGCTCGAGTCGGTCGACGACCGGGTGATGGACTCGAACGACCTGGAGCGCGAGAAGGGCATCACCATTCTCGCCAAGAACACCGCCGTGAAGTACCACCGCAAGGGCGGCGACCCGGTCGTCATCAACATCATCGACACCCCGGGCCACGCCGACTTCGGCGGCGAGGTGGAGCGCGGCCTGTCCATGGTCGACGCCGTCGTGCTGCTGGTGGACGCCTCCGAGGGCCCGCTCCCGCAGACCCGCTTCGTGCTGCGCAAGGCGCTCCAGGCGCGGCTGCCGGTGATCCTCTGCATCAACAAGACCGACCGGTCCGACGCCCGCATCTCCGCGGTCGTCGACGAGACCTACGACCTGTTCCTCGACCTGGACGCCGACGAGGACCAGATCGAGTTCCCGATCGTGTACACCTGCGCCCGGGACGGCGTGGCCTCGCTGACCCAGCCGGACGACGGCACCGTGCCCGCCGACAGCGACAGCCTGGAGCCGTTCTTCACCACGCTGCTGGAGACCGTGCCCGCCCCCACGTACGAGGAGGACGCGCCGCTCCAGGCGCACGTCACCAACCTCGACGCGGACAACTTCCTCGGCCGCATCGCGCTGCTCCGGGTGAAGAACGGCGAGCTGCGCAAGGGCCAGACGGTGGCCTGGATGAAGCGCGACGGAACGGTCCAGAACGTGCGCATCAGCGAACTGATGATGACGGACGCGCTGACCCGCAAGCCCGCGGAGAAGGCCGGCCCGGGCGACATCTGCGCGGTGGCCGGCATCCCGGAGATCATGATCGGCGAGACCCTCGCCGACGCGGAGAACCCGGTGGCGCTGCCGCTGATCACCGTGGACGAGCCGGCCATCTCCATGACCATCGGCACCAACACCTCGCCGCTCGTCGGCAAGGGCGGCAAGGGCCACAAGGTCACCGCGCGGCTGGTGAAGGACCGCCTGGACCGCGAGCTGATCGGCAACGTCTCGCTCCGCGTGCTGCCCACCGAGCGTCCGGACGCGTGGGAGGTGCAGGGCCGCGGCGAGCTGGCGCTGGCCATCCTGGTGGAGACCATGCGGCGGGAGGGCTTCGAGCTGACCGTCGGCAAGCCCGAGGTGGTCACCCGGGAGATCGACGGCAAGCTCCACGAGCCCGTCGAGCGGATGACGATCGACTCGCCCGAGGAGCACCTCGGGGCCATCACCCAGCTGATGGCCTCCCGCAAGGGCCGCATGGAGACCATGACCAACCACGGGTCGGGCTGGATCCGGATGGAGTTCCTGGTGCCGTCGCGCGGCCTGATCGGCTTCCGGACGGAGTTCCTGACCGAGACCCGCGGCACCGGCATCGCGCACTCCATCTCGGAGGGCCACGAGCCGTGGTTCGGGGACCTGCGCACGCGCAGCAGCGGCTCGCTGGTCGCGGACCGGGCGGGCAAGGCGACCCCGTTCGCGATGATGAACCTCCAGGAGCGCGGCACGATCTTCATCGAGCCCGGCACCGAGGTGTACGAGGGCATGCTCGTCGGGGAGAACTCCCGCGCCGACGACATGGACGTCAACATCACCAAGGAGAAGAAGCTCACCAACATGCGCGCCGCCTCCGCGGACACCACGGAGAACCTGGTGCCGCCGCGGAAGCTCTCCCTGGAGCAGTCGCTGGAGTTCTGCCGTGAGGACGAGTGCATCGAGGTGACGCCGGAGACGGTGCGCATCCGCAAGGTCGTCCTGGACCAGAAGGAGCGCGCCCGCACGGCCTCCCGCGCCAAGCGCTGACGACGGGGCGCCGGGAGGCGCCCCGGCACGCCCGTACGACGGCCCGGGGGCCGGCGACGTCACGTCGCCGGCCCCCGGGCCGTCGAGGTGTGCCCGCGTGCCCCGTGTGTCCGTCGTTGCCTCTGTTCGATCGCGCATCGGCCGCCGATCGGGTGGTGAGGTCTACCCGCGTGGACTGAGCAGGCGAAAGACCGAATCCGTGTCGCGAAACAGGAGAGACTGTGGAGACGCCTGTACGGAGTTCAGTTCTCCACGTTCGTATATCGGCGTGGCGACGGCCACGTTGCGAGATGGTGAACGCGTTTCGCATAGGTTCGTCCGTTTTTGTCTACTACGATCGCTCTCTGTCAAGCACGCTGGGACGTCAATCTGCGCAATCTTCGCTCAAGATGCACCCCGAGCTCATAAGCCAACCCCAACACCTCTTGACTGAGCACTTATTCACTTGCAAAAGTCCGCTCAACCCCAGGCGCACCCCGGTGCCATCCAGACGGGGTCAGCGAAGTACCACTAACGCAGGGGCTAACACGCGATGACAAGTCCAACCCAGGCGCCCTCCGTCGAGACCGACACCCCCGGTACCGGCGAAGTGAGCCTGAGCAAGGATGCGGCCGGCCAGAGCGGCGAGCAGAGTCTCTCTCCCGGCCAGCTGATGTGGCGACGCTTCAAGCGCGACCGCACCGGCGTGATCTCCGCATGCGTGGTGATCTCCTTCTTCGTGGTCGCCGCACTGGCTCCGGTGATCTCGATGCTGTACGGCAAGAACCCGTACACCCTGTACGGACAGGACACGCCCGGACTGCTGGACGCGTTCAACTATCCCGCTGGCTCCTATGGCGGTATGTCCTCCGAGTTCTGGTTCGGTGTGGAGCCCGTGCTGGGCCGCGACGTCTTCACCCAGCTGCTGTACGGCATGCGCACCTCGCTCTTCACCGCGCTCGTCTGCACCATCCCGATGGTCCTGCTCGGTATCCTGGTCGGCCTGGTCAGCGGTTACTTCGGCGGCAGGGTCGACTACTGGCTCGGCCGGATCACCGACTTCATGATGGCGCTGCCGGGTCAGCTGACCCTGATCGCCACCATGCCGGTCGTGCTGGCCCTGTTCGTGTCGCCCACCAAGGAGACGCCGGTCTACGTGCAGTTCTGCGCAATCGTCGTCGTGCTGGCGGTGCTCGGCTGGATGGGCATGGCGCGCCTGGTGCGCAGCTCGGCGCTGACGCTCCGCGAGCGGGAGTTCGTGGAGGCCGCGAAAGTGTCCGGGGCGTCCCCGTGGCGGATCATCCGCAAGGAGCTGCTGCCGAACCTGATGACGCCGATCCTGGTGCAGGCCACCTACATGCTGCCCTCGGCGATCCTGACTGTGGCGTTCCTGTCCTACGTGGGTGCGGGCTACGTCGAACCGACCCCCGACTGGGGGCGGATGTTCGCTGCGGCCGCGGACTACTACCAGTACGACCCCGCGTTCATGTTCTTCCCCGGCATCGCCATGGTGATCTTCGTCCTGGCGTTCAACCTCCTCGGCGACTCCGTGCGGGACGCCTTCGACCCCAAGTCCGGACGTTGACGGACGTCCACCCGGGGGGCTGCCACCCCCGCGTCCGGCCTACCGGGCTGCGAACCGGCAGCAGATGGATCCCAACTGACAGGCAGGTGTATTCGGCATCATGAGTTTCCTCCGTTCGCGCAGAATGCGCGGAGCCGCAGTCGCCTTGGCGGCCGGCTCACTGATTCTCACCGGCTGCAGCGGCGGTGGCGGCCAGGACAAGGGTCCGGGCAAGGACACCGACTTCGGCGACATCGAGGCGCAGTCGCAGCCGGTCACCTATGCGGACGCCGCCGCCTCGCAGGGCCCTGCCGACGAGGTCGAGGGTTCCTCCAAGGGCGGGACCGTCCGTGTCTACCAGCAGACGGACTTCACCCACCTGGACCCCGGCCAGATCTACGTCAGCGACGCCGGCAACCTGGCCGTGCTGATTCACCGTGGTCTCACCGCGACCAAGGAGAACGACGACGGGTCGAAGACCATCGTGGGCGACCTCGCCACCAGTGCCGGTGAGGTGTCCGACGGCGGCAAGACCTGGACGTACACGCTGAAGGACGGCGTCAAGGACCAGGACGGCGACACGATCACGTCCGCGGACGTCCGCCACACCTTCGAGCGCCTGTACGCCGAGGTCATCTTCGACGGCCCGACCTTCATCCAGAAGTGGCTGTCCGGCGACGACTACCGCAAGGCCCTCCCGGACGGTCCGTACAAGGGTGACCACCTGCCGGACAGCGTCATCGAGACGCCGGACGACAAGACGATCGTCTTCAAGTTCGACGCGCCGCAGAACGACCTGCCGCAGGCGCTCGCGATGGCCGGCTACGCGATCGTTCCCGAGGACGACGACACGCAGAAGAAGTACGACCAGAACCCGAAGGCGCTGGGTCCGTACAAGATCGGGGACTACAAGCCGGGCAAGTCGATGACGCTTGTCCGTAACGAGCACTGGGACGCGGAGACCGACCCGATCCGCCGCGCCTACCCGGACAAGTGGAAGTTCACGTTCAACCACGATGACGCGGACCAGACCCGCCGCATCCTCGCGGACAAGGGCGAGGCCCAGCGCGCGCTGCAGTTCAGCGGTGCCGTCTCCGCGGCCCAGCTCCGTGACGTGGTCACCAACGCCAAGGACCGCAGCGTCGCCGGCTACCAGCCGTACGTCTGGCAGCTGAACATGAACATGAAGCGCATCAAGGACAAGAAGGTCCGCGACGCCATCACCTACGCGCTGCCCGGTCCGGCCATCTTCGCCCCCGAGGGCGGCGAGTACGCGGGTGCCACCGCCGGCAACCTGTTCGCGCCGACGCTCCCCGGCCACGAGCCGGAGTACGACCCCTACGGTCGCCTGGACAACCCGAAGGGTCAGCCCGAGAAGGCCCGGGAGCTCCTGAAGGAGGCCGGCAAGGAGAACATGGAGCTGGTCTACGCCTTCGCCAACACCGACATCCGGCAGAAGCAGTCGGTCGTGATCGCCAAGGCGCTCGAGGAGGCCGGCTTCAACGTCCAGAAGAAGGCGGTCAACTCCCAGACCTGGTACGAGCAGATGGGCAAGGTCGACAACCCCTTCCACGTCTACATGACCGGCTGGGGCCAGGACTGGTCCTCGCCCTCCACGGTCATCCCGCCGGTCTACGACGGTGACGTGATCGCCGACGGTGCGTCGAACTACTCGCACATCGACGACCCGAAGACCAACAAGGACATCGACCGGATCCTGAAGATCAAGGACCCGGAGAAGGCCAACGAGGAGTGGGTCAAGCTCCACCACCACATCGTGGAGGAGATCAACCCGGCCGTCCCGCTCTACTACACCAAGACGATCCAGATTCACGGCTCGAAGATCGGCGGCGCGAAGTTCAGCACCGTCCGGAGCTACATCAACGTGAACCAGGTGTACGTCAAGCAGTAACAGCACCTCACCACGGGTTCCCGGGGGCTTCAGGCCCCCGGGAACCCGCCCGGGTGTTCAGCCCACGTTTCACCGTCGTAGCCGCCGCGCCGAGAGCAGCGAACCAACATGCTTAAATTCTTTCTCCGCCGATCGGTCGGCGGCCTCGTGATTCTCTTCCTGATCAGTGCGTTCACGTTCTTCATCTTCTTCGCGATCCCGCAGAACCCGGCCCTGCTGGCCTGCGGCAAGAACTGCACGCCGGAGAACGTCGCCCTGATCGAGAAGCAGATGGGGCTCGACCAGCCCGTTCCCGTGCAGTTCTGGGAGTTCATGAAGGGCATCGTCGCCGGCCGCAGCTTCGACGTCGGCCACTGCGACGCTCCGTGCTTCGGCGTCTCCTTCAACGACCAGCGCATGGTCTGGGACACGATCATCGACCGCCTCCCGCTGACCGTCTCGCTGACCCTCGGCGGCCTGGTGGTCTTCCTGACCCTCGGCATCGGCGCCGGCATGATCGCCGCCCGCAAGAAGGGCACGCTGATCGACAAGTCCTTCAGCTCCGCGTCGCTGGTGCTCAGCTCGCTGCAGATCTACTTCATCGGCCCGATCGTGGTCGGACTCCTGGTCTACAGCACCGGCCTGCTGCCGGCCCCCGAGTACGTGCCGCTCACGGAGAACCTCGGCGGCTGGTTCATCGGCCTGCTGATCCCGTGGTTCGTGATGTCGCTGATCTTCACCGCGAACTACACACGTATGTCCCGCTCCACGCTCATCGAGCAGTTGCAGGAGGACCACGTCCGGACGGCCCGGGCCAAGGGCATGTCCGGGAAGTACGTGTTCTTCCGCTACGCCTGGCGCGGCTCGCTGACCCCGATCGTCACCATCCTCGGCATCGACCTCGGAGCCCTGCTCGGCGGCGCCATCGTGACGGAGACGACCTTCAGCCTCGCCGGTCTCGGACGCCTCGTGGTGGACTCGGTGAACAACAAGGACCTGCCCATGACCATGGGCGTCATGCTGTTCGCCTCCGCCTTCATCCTGCTGCTCAACATCCTCGTGGACTTCGTGTACGGGTTCATCGACCCGCGCGTGCGCCTCGCCTAGGAGATCGACCCGTGACCACTCTCACCAAAACCGCGGACACCACGCCCCCGACCGGGGCGGACTCCTTCCTCTCCGTCCGCGACCTGCGCATCCGGTTCAGCACCGAGGGCGGCATCGTCAAGGCCGTCGACGGGCTCTCGTTCGACCTCGAGCGGGGCAAGACCCTGGGCATCGTGGGCGAGTCGGGCTCCGGCAAGTCGGTGACCAACCTGGCGGTGCTGGGCCTGCACAACCCGGTCAGCACCGAGATCACCGGCGAGATCCTGCTCGAAGGACAGGAGCTGACCGGCGCGCGCGAGAAGGACCTGGAGAAGCTGCGCGGCAACAAGATGGCCATGATCTTCCAGGACCCGCTGACGGCGCTGTCGCCGTACTACACGGTGGGCCGGCAGATCATGGAGCCGTACCGCAAGCACATGGGCGCGGGGAAGAAGGAGGCCCGTGAGCGGGCCATCGAGATGCTGCACAAGGTCGGCATCCCCAACCCCAAGGTCCGTGTCGACGACTACCCGCACCAGTTCAGCGGCGGCATGCGCCAGCGCGCCATGATCGCGATGGCCCTGGTCTGCAACCCCGACCTGCTGATCGCGGACGAGCCGACGACCGCGCTGGACGTGACCGTCCAGGCGCAGATCCTCGACCTGCTCAACGAGCTCCAGGAGGAGTTCGGCTCGGCGATCGTCTTCATCACCCACGACCTGGGCGTCATCGCCAACGTCGCGGACGACATCATGGTGATGTACGGCGGCCGGGCCGTGGAGCGGGGCACCACCGCGGAGGTGCTGCGGGCGCCGCAGCACCCCTACACCTGGGGCCTGCTGAGCTCGATGCCGCGCATCACCTCGAACGTGGACGAGGAGCTCGTCCCGATCGAGGGCACGCCGCCGAGCCTGCTCAACCCGCCGCCCGGCTGCCACTTCAACCCGCGGTGCGACTTCCAGGGCCAGGTCACCGGTGCTTCCTGCACCGCGGACCGTCCGCCGCTCCCCGAGGGACGCGGCGCGGCCTGCCACCTGACGCCGGAGCAGAAGCAGACCTTCTTCGTCGAGCAGATCAAGCCGCGGCTGGTCTAGGGAGAACGGAACATGAGCGAGGAACTCACCCTGACGAAGACGGAGGGCGCGGCGTCGAAGACCGGCGCGCCCCTGCTGGAAGTCAAGGGACTGAAGAAGCACTTCCCGATCAAGGGCGGCTTCCCCATCCGGCGCACCGTCGGCCACGTCCAGGCCGTCGACGGCGTCGACCTCACCGTGCAGGAGGGCGAGAGCTTCGGCCTGGTGGGCGAGTCCGGCTGCGGCAAGTCCACCACGGGCCGCCTGCTGACCCGGCTGCTCGACTCCACCGCCGGCGAGATCCGTTACCAGGGCACGGACATCGCGAACTACTCGCGACGCCAGATGGCGCCGATGCGGTCCGAGATCCAGATGATCTTCCAGGACCCGCAGTCGTCGCTGAACCCCCGACACACCGTGGGCACCATCATCGGCGGCCCGATGGAGGTCAACGGGATCAACCCGCCCGGCGGCCGCGAGAAGCGCGTCCGGGAGCTGCTGGAGACCGTCGGTCTCAACCCCGAGCACTACCAGCGCTTCCCGCACGAGTTCTCCGGCGGCCAGCGGCAGCGCATCGGCGTCGCCCGCGCGCTGGCACTGGAGCCGAAGCTGATCGTTGCCGACGAGCCGGTCTCGGCGCTGGACGTGTCCATCCAGGCCCAGGTGGTGAACCTGCTGCAGAAGGTGCAGCGGGAGCTGGGCATCGCCTTCCTCTTCATCGCGCACGACCTCGCCGTGGTGCGGCACTTCTCGCAGAAGGTCGCCGTGATGTACCTCGGCAAGATCGTCGAGGTGGGCGACCGCGAGTCGATCTACAACCGGCCCCGCCACCCGTACACCCACGCGCTGCTGTCTGCGGTGCCGGAGGCGCGGCTGGATGAGGGCGAGGAGGAGCAGCGCGAGCGGATCCGCCTGGCCGGCGACGTGCCGTCGCCCATCGACCCGCCATCGGGCTGCCGCTTCCGCACCCGGTGCTGGAAGGCGCAGGACAAGTGCGCCACCGACGAGCCGCCGCTGGTGCAGATCTCCGGGAACCACGACGGTCACCTGACCGCCTGCCACTTCCCGGAGGAGCCCACCATCCTCGCCCACGGCGAGGACGTCGTGATGACCGGCGGGGGCGCCCGGCGCCGGACCGACGAGTTGGTGACTCCGGAGGAGGAGCGCGAGATCGTCGAGGAGCGCGCCGAGACGGAGAGCGTCAAGAAGATGCCGTGAGGTAGGGATCCGCGAAGGTCTCTGTCGTGCCGTCGCTTGCTTTTGGGCAAGCGACGGCACGTAGGCGAGAGCCGCAGGTCCGGCAACTTAGCTGAGCGCGACTGGCTACCGCTGCCGCCATTGAGAGGCAGGCAACCGTGACAGGGATGACCTGTTCCCTACGGGGATGGTGGGAACGCAACTCGTGCATCGCTCATCAGCGATCGCGGAGACTGGCCTGACGGCTACGTTGAAGCTCGTGGGCATTGACCCATCACTTCGCCTGTCGCAAAATCATGAGCGACATCGATGTTGTGTACTGCCCCCTAGCAGAGTTCGGATCTGATCCCAGAGGACAGAGCTGAGAGGTCAATTCTCGCGGTTAGCGGTGCCGCCGACGAACTAACAGGGCAGCCCCGACAGATGCGAGTAGAACAAGTGCCAGCCTGCGCTGGCGGGATGTATCACGCCGAAGTTCCGCTTGGCCCGGAATAGACGGATCTTGAATTACAATAGTGCGTCACCCCAGGACGTCACCGCGACTGCCGCTGATCACGCAGTCACCTTGCCGAGATCAGTAAGCACCCGTGAGCAAAACACCTCCGGGGCGAAGGAGAGGGTGGGGTTCGACTCGTGTGCCCGCGTCGCGGGCAGAGAGCGGCACGGTCTCCGAATCGGAGGTCCACGTAACAAGAGCACAGACGGTCGACCTCGGCCGAACCACCTCGTTACGTCCTTCTTCCGGCTTTTGATGTTCGTGTCGCCGCAGGAACTGAGAGCTCAGATGGTGATGTATCTGATGAGTGCTTCAGATCGGCCGCCGTTTCGAGGCGTGGTGGCACTGACATGCAGGGCTTCGGACCGCGAGTTGAAGCGCCCCTGCCGAGGGTACACATCCCCATCGCTGCTGCCAGGCCTTGCCCACTGAAACGGCGGCCGATCTGAAGGTGCTTGAGTACCGCGAGGACTTAACGTCTCGTGACGTTGTCAAAGCGCCATCTCTGGAGTCGCAATGCGGTGGCCCTCAAATGGGCTTCACGGCTCTGTTCAGTGCTCTGTTCAGCTAACTGAAGAGATGGTTGGGCCCTTGGCCAGAATGCTGTTTCCCTCCATGAGCATCGTGACGTAATTGATCCTCTGGTCCTCGGTCATTTCGTTATGGAAAGAGCAACGAGTCCATCCCGCCACTTCACCCTTGTAGTCCTTGCAGATGAACAAGGTGGCCGGATTTCCACGGTACGTGGCCCTCACTTCGATGTGATGACCGTCGGCTCGCCAGTCCCGCACCCAGAAGTAGTCGCCGTAGGACTCGAAGCAGGCTTCACCTGCGATGAGGCTGTGGCTATCGGGATATACAGGCGTACACCTGGCGCTTGAGGGTGGTGCGCCGGAAACGTCAGTCGCATTCTCGATGTGAGCGGCATCGGCGGAGGCTGAGGAAGTCATCAGGCCGAGAGCCAGCATGCTTCCTGCGGCGATGGCGCCAGCTGATCTAAGAATTTTCACTACTCCTCCTGAGTTTGCGGAGGAATAGTCTAAACATGGAGCTGCGGGGTGGGTCAAGGTGAAACGTACTGGCGCAAATGGATGATTCACGTCGCTATTTCGAGTAGATTAGCGATTGTCCAATATCTAAGTCTTATCGGGTGTGCCTGTGGTGCCGAGGGTCCGCTTCAGGAACGCCACCTGGAACAGGAGCAGGTTCTCGGCGACCTGCTCCTGCGGGGTTATGTGGGTGACGCCGGACAGCGGCAGGACCTCGTGCGGCCGTCCCGCGGCCAGCAGGGCCGAGGACAGTCGCAGCGTGTGGGCGGCGACCACGTTGTCGTCCGCGAGGCCGTGCACGAGCAGCAGCGGGCGGTGCGGCCCGGCCGGCTCGACCAGACCGTCGTCGGCGACCGCGGAGTTGTGCCGGTAGACCTCCGGGTCGTCCTGCGGCGTGCCGTAGTACCGCTCGATGTAGTGGGCCTCGTAGAGCCGCTGGTCGGTGACCGGGGCGCCGGCGACGGCGGTGTGGAAGACGTCGGGGCGGCGCAGCACCGCCATGGCCGCGAGCCAGCCGCCGAACGACCAGCCGCGGATGCCCACCCGGCTCACGTCCAGCAGCGACGGGCGGGCCTCCGCCAGCGCGTGCAGGGCGTCGATCTGGTCCTCCAGCGCGACGTCCACGACCTGCCGGGAGATCGCCTTCTCCCAGGCGGGGGAGTGGCCGGGGGTGCCGCGGCCGTCGGCGACGACCACGGCGAATCCCTGGTCGGCGAGCCACTGCGAGGTCAGGTACGCGTTCCGGGCCGCGGTGACCCGCTGGCCGTGCGGGCCGCCGTACGGATCGAGCAGGACGGGCAGCGGCCCGTCGCCGTCCCGGTGGCCGGTGGGCAGCAGCAGCGCGGTCGGGATCTCCCGCTTGCCGACGTGCGCCAGCAGCGGGGCGGCCGTGAGCACCGGCTCCTCTGCGAGCGAGGGGACGGTGCCCCGCTCCTCGAGGGTGCCGTCCTCCCGGAGCCGGAGCACGTGCACCCGGTTGCCGTGGCGGTCGAGGGCGGCGGAGGTGAGGACGACGGTGTCGCCGCCGCGGACCGCCGAGGCGACGTGCGGGCCGACGTCCACCGCCAGCCGCCGTACGCCCCCGCCGTCGCCGTCGAACGGGATGAGGTGGACCCCGATGTCGCCCGGGTCGGAACGCCCGGTGTCGCCCGCCGCGGAGGCCGCGACCAGGACGTCGTGCTCACCGATGTCCAGGACGGTGCGGACGTGCAGGGTGGCCGGGGAGAGCGGCACCTCGCCCGCGAACAGGCGCCGCGCGCCGCCGGCGTCGGCGATGCGCAGCAGCCGTCCGCACGGGGTCCAGGCGGGGCATCCGGCGAAGAGTTCCAGCCATGTCGGGTCCTCCTCCGCGTACAGCGTCGAGGTGGCGCCGGAGGCGGTGTCGACGGACAGGTGGAGCTGACTGCGCTGGTCACGGGCCTGCACCAGGATCACCGGCGGCCCGCAGGCCGACCAGTGCACGCGAGCGAGATAGGGGTAGCGCTCGCGGTCCCAGCGCACCTCGGTGCGCCGCCCGCCGTCCGTGCCGACGAGCCACAGCCCCACCTCGGCGTGCGCCGTCCCGGCCGTCGGGTAGGCCAGCTCCGCGGACGGCTCGTGCGGGTTCGCCGGGTCGGCGATCCACCAGCGCCCCACGGGCGCGTCGTCGGCCCGCGCCACCAGCAGGCGGTCGCTGTCCGGCGACCACCAGAACCCCCGGTAGCGGTGCATCGACTCGGCCGCCGCATACTCCGCCAGCCCGTAGGTCACGGTCTCCGACTCGGGCGTGGCCACCGCACGGTCCTCGCCGCCGTCCACCGGGGCGACGCGCAGCACGCCATCGGTCACGTACGCCACCAGACGTCCGTCCGGGGAGGGCCGCGGGTCGAGCACCGGGCCGGGTGCGGGCAGTTCCCGCGCCGTGCCCGCCCGCAGCTCGGCCGTGTAGAGGCGCCCGGAGAGGGCGAACGCCGCCAGTTCCACCGCGGCGTCGGTGGCGTACGCGACCACGCCGGAGGACGTCTCCCGGCTCCGTTCGCGCCGCGCCCGCTCTTCGGGCGACAACTCCTCGCCGGCGCCGCCGAGCAGCACGGCCGGGTCGGCCGCGGCATACTCCCGGCCGTCCGGCTCGCGTACCCACAGCACGTGCGCACGGTCGGTTCCGCCCCGGCTGCGGAGGAACACGACGCGCGTGCCGTCCGGGGCGACGGTGAAGGCCCGGGGCACCCCGAGGGTGAACCGGCCCGTACGGGCGTGCTGCCGGGGAAAGGTCGTAGGCATACGGCGAGCCTATGCGCCACCCCTAGGGGGAGCGCTGGCCGAAATCGCATATGCGCCCCTGTCTTGCACCCGTGCGACGAGCCGTGCCGCCCCGGTCGATAGTTATGATCCTTTGCGCATGACCGGTGCCGGGTATGTAGCCCGTGCATCCGCAACCGACGCACGCGACTTGGGAGGTGAACCGCCGTGGCACTCTCGATTTCGGCGGTGGTGCTGCTGGCGATCATCGTGGTTCTGCTCGTCAAGAAATCCGGCCTCAAGGCCGGGCACGCGGTGGTCTGCATGCTGCTGGGCTTCTACCTCTCCAGCTCGTCCATCGCGCCGACCATCGAGCAGGTCACCTCGAACGTCGCCGGGATGCTCGGGGACATCAGCTTCTGACGCCGTCCGCGCTCCCCGGACGTCTCCTCTCCCGGGGCGGGAGCGCCGACGGCGGGCGCCGGGTCGTAGGCTCGGGGGCATGACCGATGCTCCCGAGCGCCGTCTGCTGCTGGTGCACGCGCACCCGGACGACGAGTCGATCAACAACGGCGCGACCATGGCCCGGTACGCCGCCGAAGGCGCCCGCGTCACCCTGGTGACCTGCACCCTCGGCGAGGAGGGCGAGGTGATCCCACCGGAGCTGGCCCATCTCGCTCCGGACCGGGACGACACCCTGGGCGCGTACCGCATCGGTGAACTCGCCGCCGCCATGCGGGAACTGGGCGTCCGGGACCACCGGTTCCTCGGCGGTGAGGGGCGTTACCGGGACTCGGGGATGATGGGCCTGGCGACCAACGACCGGCCCGGCTGCTTCTGGCAGGCCCCGCTCGACGAGGCCGCCGGACACCTGGTCGCGGTGCTCCGCGAGGTGCGGCCGCAGGTGCTCGTGACCTACGACCCGAACGGCGGCTACGGCCACCCCGACCACATCAAGGCGCACCGCGTCGCCAGCCGCGGCGCCGAACTCGCCGCCCACGAGGACTTCCGCCCCGACCTGGGACCGCCGCACACCGTGGCCCGGGTCTACTGGAACTGTGTCGCACGCGGCGCCGTGGAGGCGGGTTTCGCCCGGCTGCGGGAACAGGGCCGCGCGATGCCGTTCCCCGGCATCGCCACCCCCGACGACGTGCCGGGGGTCGTCGACGACGGCCAGGTCGCGGTCGTCGTCGAGGGCGGCGAGCGCTATCTGGCGGCGAAGAACGCGGCCATGCGCGCACACGCCACGCAGATCGCCGTGGACGGCCCGTTCTTCGCCCTGTCCAACGACCTGGGCCAGCCCCTGTTCGGCGCCGAGCACTACCGACTCGCCGACCGCCCCGCGCCCGAAGGCGCTCCGTGGGACGACCTGTTCGCCGGTCTGGAGGTCGCATGAGCGCCGGGGGAGCCGGCGCGACCGGCCCGACCGGCCACCCCGGTGAGGGAGTGCTGACCCGGCCCGGTCCGGTCCGGTGGGCGGTGTACGCCTTCCTGTTCGTGCTGGGCGCGCTGGTCGGTACGGCGGGAGCGCTGGTACAGGACGGCTGGTCCCCGGGCGGGCTGCTGCTCGCTCTGGCGGGCGCGGCGGGCGCGTTCGGCGGCGGCGCCAAGCTGACGCGTACGAAGGTCGGCGCCATGGTGCCCGCCGCGGGCTGGCTGGTCGCCGTGATGCTGCTGACCTCCTCGCGTGCGGAGGGCGATTTCCTGTTCGGCACCGGATTCAGCTCATATGCCTATTTGTTCGGCGGGATGCTCGTCGCGCTGTTGTGTGCCACCATCTCGCTGCCTGCGCCTCCCCGCCGGCCGACGGAACGTCGCGGCGCGCGGCAGAGCTGACGCTGCGCCGGATGTGCCGATTCGGTGGGCACGGGCCTGGCGCCGGACGTCCCCAGTAAGGTGGGGCGCGCCGGCGAGCCGCGGGCGTCGATTGCGGTCGACGCCGGGAAGGGCGGCGCATCCAACCGGGAGAACCTGCATTGAGCCGTGAAACTGACAGTTCGTCCTCCGGGCCCCACGGGCGCGGCGGCCCTCCGTACGCGCCGGGCACCGAGCCCTACGGCGCGCCGTCCCGGCCGTCGGACGCGCCGGAGGCCGGCAGCGACGCACCGGCCCCCGCGGACGAACCGAAGACCGAGACGACGCTGACGACCCGCATCCGCATCAACATCCCGGGATCGCGCCCGATCCCGCCGGTCGTGATGCGCAAGACGGTCGGCGAGGGTGACGACGCCGGGGCGGCCGGAGGCGAGGCCGCCGACAGCGATCCGTCGCACCGGACGGGCCCCGGCGCGCGTGCCGCGTCCGGTTCCACGGGTGGTTCCGGTTCCGGGCCGGCCTCGACGCCGGGCGGGGCGGCTGCGTCCGCTGCCGCCCCGGGCACGGGTGCAGGCAGTGCTTCCGGCCGGGCTGCCGACCCCGGTTCCGGTTCTGGTTCCGGCGAGGCACCCCGCGGCACGAGTGACTGGTTCGCGCCGCGCAAGCCGCCGCGGCCGGCGCCGGACCCCGGGCCGTCGGCCGCCGAGCGCCCCGGAGCCGAGGACGGCCGCACGGCGACCCCGCCCGACGGCTTCCCCACGGTGGGCGGCCTCGGCGGGACTCGCGGCTCGGGCGGGGCACAGGACGGCGCGCTGTCCGACTTCCTCGACCGGCCGACGTCCGGATTCGACCCCGGTGCGCCGGCAGGCCCGCCGTCCGGCCGCACCACCGGCCCGCAGACCGGCGACATGCCCGTCCGGCCGATCCCGGGCGGCTCCTCGCCCGGCCCGGCTCCGGGCACCGTAGGCGGCCCCGGCGGGCTGGGCCGCCCCAAGGGCCCGGACGTCGGCCCGCCCGGCACCGGCGTGCCCGGCACCGGTTCCGGGCCCGGTCAGGGCTCCACCTCCGCGCTCTACTCGCAGGGGCCGACCCCGCCGGCGCCGCCCCGCCCGCGCGGGGACGACCGGATCACCAGCGACACCCTCGTCAGCGGCATCCCCCGGGTGCCCTCCGTCGACAGCGTGTTCCCACCCGACGCGCCGGGCCCCCGCCCGGTGGACCACGGTCTCTTCGACGACGACCGGGACGACCGGGACGACCGGGACGACCGGCGCGACGGCGACCCCGACGTCGCCCCGGACCGCGGCGACCGCGGCGACCGGGACGGTGACGAGGGCCGCCGCAAGGGGCGTTCGAAGCTGGTGCTCGCCGGTGTCAGCCTGGTCGGCGTCGTCGCGATCGCCTACGGCGCGGGCCTGCTGCTGGACCACGCCGACGTGCCCAACGGCACCACCGTGCTGGGCGTGGACATCGGCGGCCAGACCCAGCAGGACGCGACGAACACGCTGGACGCCGCGCTCAAGAGCCGGATGACGGACCCGATCCCGCTGGTCGTCGACGGCCGTGAGGAGAAGGTCGAGCCCGAGACCTTGGGCCTGACCATCGACACCGACGAGACCGTACGGGCGGCGGCCGGCCGTGACTACAACCCGGTCTCGGTGATCGGCTCGCTGTTCGGCGGAACCCGGGTGGTGGACGCGCACGTCAAGGTCGACGACGAGAAGCTGACGTCGGCCGTCGGGCGTCTGCACGGCAACGGCGGGAAGGACGGCCGGGTCGTCTTCACCGGCGGCGAGCCCGAGGCCGTCCCCGGCAAACCGTACGAGGCCGTCGAGGTCGGCAAGGCGGCGACGCTGATCGAGGACGCCTACCGCGAGCGGGCGGCGACCGGACGCTCCGCACCGGTGACGCTGCCGGTCAGCACCCAGCAGCCGAAGATCGGCGAGCAGGAACTCCGGGCCGCCGTCGAGGGCTTCGGCAAGGACGCCATGTCGGGCTGGGTCTGGCTGCGCGCCGGCGACGTCGAGGTGCCGTTCAGCCAGCAGACCATCGGCACCTTCCTCATCATGGAGGCCCCCTCGGGCGGGACGCTGCAGCCGGTGATCGACCTCGAGAAGCTGGAGGCCACCTACGGGTCCGCCTTCGACGGTGTGGTGATCGACGGGGGCGCCGGCACCGTGCCGATGCAACCGAAGCACGCCGCGTCCGCGATGGTCGACGCGCTGCGCGAACCGGCACCGCCGACGCCGCAGAAACGGGTGGCCGAGGTGACCGGCGCGCGCAGCCAGTGAGCAGGAGCCGCTGAGCCGCTGCAGGCGAGCCGGCGCGGCGCACGCCGTGCGGACGTCGCCGGTCCGGAGCCTCAGGCCCCGGACCGGCGGCGCCGCAGCACGTACACCCCGAGGCCGACGGTGAGCGACAGCAGCGCGCCGCCGGCGGCGACCACCGCGGTGTCCACCTCGTCGCGGCCTCCGCCCAGGCCGGCGTGCGCACCGCCGCGCGGCTTGTGTTCCACGAACACACTGGTGGTGAAGTCCTTGCCGTCGGGGCAACTGCCGTTGATGCCCCAGGACTTCCCGTGGCGGCCCGCGCCCGGGTCGTAGGAGTCGCGGGAACCGGGCGTGCCCTTCCCGGTGGCGCCCTCGGACCCGTAGCCGTCCGCGTCGTATCCCTCGGAACCCGGGGCCTCGGAGTCGTACGGGTAGGAGCCCTCCGCGTCGAAGGCACCCTCGGACCCGGAGGTGTCCTCGGAGCCGTACTCGTACGAGCCGGAGGTCTCGAAGGAGCCCGAGGACTCCGCACGTCCCGACGAGCCGTCGCTGCCGTCGGAGCCGGCCGACCCGGAGAACGCGTGTGCGCCCGCGATGCGTGCCCGGCCCTGGTAGGTCGGTTTGCCGTCGTCACCGCCGCGGGGCAGCAGCTGCAGCTTGGCCTCGCCCTCCGCGAACGCCTGCGAGTAGGCGGTGAGGTACGCGACCTGCTCGTCGTGCTTGCCGCACGTCACCGTGATCGTCACGGTGCCGCCCGGGTGCACCCGGCGCGGGCTGACCTCGGCCGCGGGCTCGGCCGCGACCGCCGCGGCGGGGGTCAGGGTGGTCAGGCAGACCGAGCCGGCGAAGGCGGCGGCGACCAGTCGGGCGCGACGCATGCTGTTCTCCACATCCCGGGCGCAGCCGCAGCACCGGCGTCTGCGTAAGCCGTCACATACGCACCGTTACAGTGACGTTACGGGCGCCCTCAGGGGGTCGCAATGCGGACGGGACCGTCGGAGCGACGTTCCGCGCGTGCCGTTCAGTTCAAACGTGCACGCGCCTCCCGCGCCTCCCGCCGTACGGCATCCGCGCTCTGCGGCTCGACCTCGCCGGCCACGTCCGCGTACGCCTCCAGCTCGCGCGCCCCGGCCCGGAACTCGCCGCGCTCCACCAGCAGCCGCGCCCGCTCCAGCCGCAACCGCAGCGGGCGGTGGGGGAGCAGCAGCGACAGGTCCAGCGCCCACAGCTGCACGGCCGACTGCTCCGGGCGGGCGGCCGCCCAGGCCCGGATGTTGTTCAGCACGCGCAGCACGACGTCCAGCGGTCCCGCCGGGCGGAGCATCCCGGGCGTCACCGGCGCGGGCGATCCGGTGGCCCGCGCGACGATCTCCGCGACGTCCTGGTCGCCGAGCAGGGCGCCCCCCGCGTACGGG
The DNA here is from genome assembly GCF_000426325.1 of Streptomyces sp. CNS606. NCBI lineage: Bacteria > Bacillati > Actinomycetota > Actinomycetes > Kitasatosporales > Streptomycetaceae > Streptomyces > Streptomyces sp. CNS606. The sequence goes on along the minus strand of NZ_AUFD01000020.1, from coordinate 68,291 downwards.
TCGGCCAGCACGTGGTCGCCCAGCGGGTCGCCGAAGCCCACCACGAAGTGGCCGGGCAGGCCGACGCCGTAGACCGGGGCGCCGGCGCGCCGCGCGACCTCGGTCCACACGACGGAGAGCAGGATGGGCAGGCCGCGCCGCCGGTGGAGGACCGCCTGCAGAAGGGACGAGTCCAGCCGCCGGTAGTCGCCCGGGGTGCCGTGGAAGCCCTCGCGTGCGCCGAGCAGTTCGCGCAGCGCCTCGGCCCACGCACGCGGGTCGGTCGCTCCGCCGGGCGAGCCCGCACCACCCCTGCCGCGCAAGCGGGCGGGAAGGAGTCCGGCGAGCCGGTCCAGTTCGATCTGGGCCTCGTCGAGAGCCGCCCCGCCGTGCTCCGGCCCGTCGGGCCGCGCCGCGCCGTGCTCCGGTCCGGCCGCCTCGGCACCGATCAGCAGGCAGAGCAGGGCGAGGTCCGGGCGTTCGTCCGCCGCCGCGGCCCGGAACCGTTCGCGGTTCGCCGCGCGCCGGGGGTCGTCGGTGCCCGTCATGGCGTGCTCCTCTGCGGGGCGCGGCGGTAGTGGTAGGCGTGGTGGTCGGCGAAGCCCAGCCGGTCGTAGAGCGCCAGCGCCGCCGCGTTGCCGGTCTCGACCTGAAGGTAGGCGGCGGAGGCGCCCTCCCGCAGGGCCCGGCGCGCCAGTTCGGCCATCACGACCGTGGCCAGTCCCTGCCGCCGGTGCGCGGGGGCCACTTCGACGGCCGCGAAGCCCGCCCAGCGGCCCGCCACCACGCAGCGGCCGATCGCCACCGGACCGGCGCCCGGGTCCTCCGCGCCCGTCGCGGAGCACGCGCCCGGCACGGTGGCGAACCAGACCGACGGCCCGCCGCACAGCACGCGGACGGCCGCGTCCCCCGCCGCGCCCTCCGCCCGGCGGTAGGCGCCCAGCCACGCGTCGCCGGGCGTCCGGTGCAGCCGCACCCGCGGGTCGGGGGCCCGGTCGGCGAGCGGCGCGAGAGCGCCGGTGCGCAGCACGGCATGCCGTTCCGCCGTCCAGCCGCGCTCGTCCAGCGCCCGGGCGAGCGCGCGGTCGTCGTCCACGTCGCCCGTGGTGACCTGGATCTTCGCGGGCAGCGCGCGGGCCTCGTACCAGCGCGTCACTCGTTCGAGTGCCGCGTCGAGTCCGGTGCCCGGGTCCCCCATGGGGAGGACCGAGTTGGCGCGGCTGGTGAATCCGTGCGCGGCGCGCAGCGTCCACTCCCCGAGACGTTCCGTCTCCAGGGCCGGCCAGCCCTGGGCGGCGACCCGCTGGAGTTCGTGCGCGCCCGCCGCGGGGACGCCGCGCCGCCGCGCCGGGGCGGCGGGCACCGTCTTGGCGGCCACCACGTCGTCCTCCGGCAGGGCGACGATCCGGCCGTTCCGTCGTGTGATCTCCAGCACACCGGACGTCCACGATGTGAGCACGCCGACGGTGTCGGTGAACCGCGCGCCGGGTACCCGGTCACCGGTCAAACTGCGCACCGATACCCGTTTCCCCACGTCATCCGGGGTGATACGGACTTCCAGGCGTCCGCCGCCAGTGAATTCCACAGCTCTACCCGCCCCTCCTGTTCGTCTCGCGGCCGGGAACGGAGATACTAGGTGTGGGCATCGACGACGCCGCGCTCCCGCGCGCCCTGCGGCGGAGCCGTACCACGGGCCGCCAGCCCTATCGAGGAGGAACGACAGCGTGACCTACGTCATCGCGGAGCCTTGTGTCGACCTGAAGGACAAGGCCTGCATCGAGGAGTGCCCCGTCGACTGCATCTACGAGGGCCAGCGGTCCTTGTACATCCACCCGGACGAATGCGTCGACTGCGGGGCCTGCGAGCCGGTCTGCCCGGTCGAGGCGATCTTCTACGAGGACGACACTCCGGAGGAGTGGAAGGACTACTACAAGGCGAACGTCGAGTTCTTCGACGAGCTCGGTTCGCCCGGTGGCGCCTCGAAGCTCGGCCTCATCGAGCGGGACCACCCCGTCATCGCCGCGCTGCCCCCGCAGAGCCACGACGAGTGACTCCGCCGGGGTGCGCGCCCCGGGGTGTGCGGGTGACGTCCCGTACGCGACCCGCCGGTCGCACGGCGCTCCGCGCAGGAGAACCGGACACCCCTGGGGGCCGGCCACCGGCACGGTCCCCGCGCCCCGAGCAGAACCCGGTCCCGTACGGTCCAGCCGTACGGGACCGGGGCGTTTCCAGCCGCCGTCCGGCGTCCCCCGTCGGACGGCCGTACCGTCAGCCCACCGCCTGGAAGTGAGCAGCCGAACCGTGTCCTCCGAGACCGCCCCCGCCTCCCTCTCCGCCGGGGCCTCCGCGCCGTCGCCCGTGACGGAGCGGCTCCCCGTCTTCCCGTGGGACCGGCTGGAGCCGTACAAGGCGACCGCCTCCGCGCACCCCGACGGCATCGTGGACCTGTCGGTCGGCACTCCCGTCGACCCGGTTCCGGCGCTCGTGCGGCAGGCACTCGTCGACGCCGCCGACAGCCCCGGCTACCCCACCGTGTGGGGCACTCCCGCCTACCGCGAGGGCATCGTCGGCTGGTGCGAACGCCGCCTCGGCGCCCGCGGGCTCACCGACCGGAACGTACTGCCCGTCGTCGGCTCCAAGGAACTCGTCGCCTGGCTCCCCACCCAGCTCGGGCTGGGCCCCGGCGACCGCGTCGCCCATCCACGCCTGGCCTACCCCACGTACGAGGTCGGTGCCCGCCTGTCCGGCGCCGAACCCGTGGTGCACGACGACCGGCCGGGCGACCTGGACCCGCGCGGGATGCGCCTGCTGTGGCTCAACTCGCCGTCCAACCCCACCGGGAAGGTGCTGTCCGCCGCGGAGCTGCGCGCCGTCGTGGAGTGGGCGCGCGCGCACGAGGTGCTGCTGGTCAGCGACGAGTGCTACCTGGAGCTGGGCTGGGAGGCCGAACCCGTCTCGGTGCTGCACCCGGACGTGTGCGGCGGGACGTACGAGGGCATCGTCGCCGTCCACTCGCTCTCCAAGCGGTCCAACATGGCCGGCTACCGCGCGGCGTTCCTGGCCGGCGACGCCGACGTGCTGCGCGAGCTGCTGACGATCCGCAAGCACGGCGGCATGATGACGCCCGCTCCCGTGCAGGCCGCGGCCGCGGCGGCGCTGGACGACGACGCGCACGTGGCCGAGCAGCGCGGACGGTACGCGGCCCGGCGTACGGCGCTGCGCGAAGCCCTGACGGCGGCGGGCTTCCGCATCGAGCACAGCGAGGCGTCCCTCTACCTGTGGGCGACGCGGGACGAGCCGTGCTGGGACACCGTCGGCGCGCTGGCCGAACGCGGCGTGCTGGTGGCGCCGGGCGACTTCTACGGGGCGGCGGGCGAGCGCTGCGTGCGGGTGGCCTTCACCGCCACCGACGAGCGGGTACGGGCCGCGGTGGCCCGGCTCGGTGATTGAACCCTTGCGCGGGCCCGGCCCCGCGACGGCTGACGGCGAGCGGCCCCGGACCTGAGTACAGGTCCGGGGCCGCTCGCCGTCGGGGCGAGGCGGATCAGCCGATGGGCAGGCCGCCGCCGAGCGGCAGGCCGCCACCGGTCAGGTTGCCGCCGGTCAGGCCGTCGGTGGGCAGGCCGCCACCGGACAGCAGGTCGCCGGTCAGCCCGCCTGCCAGCGCGTCGCCCGACAGGGCGTCCCCGGAGAGGGCGTCGCCGGTGAGGCCCTGCGTCGGCAGGCTGCCGCTCTGCAGGTCCTCCATCGGCAGCACGTCGTGCGCCGCCCGCTGCACGGACTGGCCGAGCTCGCCGTTCGCGGTCTCCGTCGTGTCCGCCACGACCTCCTCGGCGAGCGGGGTCACGCTCTCGCCGGCGTCGCTCACCAGGCGGCCGGTGGGCATGCCGCCTTCCAGTGCGTCGCCGCCCACCTCACCGGCCAGGTCGGCGGCGGTGCCGGCGGTGGAACCCGCGGTCTCGGTGACACCCGCGGTGTCCAGATTGCTCAGCCCGCCCAGGTCGGTGGCCTGCTGCAGGTCGACGGCGCTCGCGGACCCGGCCGCGCCGACGACCGAAGCGGCACCGGCTGCCGTGAGAAGGGCGGCCCGAGCGATCCGGCGCGTGAGGGGGAGGGACATGATGCTCCTTTGACGGAGAAGATGCTGCTTCTTCACATACGGTCGGGACGGGCGGTGGTGCCCGGCCGGACGCAGTGCCTATCGCGCCGGAAGGGCCGAAGGTTGCGGCCGGACCAGGTAAAGGATTGGTAACGCGTCGCACTATCCGTATCGGATGAAAAGGGCGATACGGGGGCGCGTGAAGAATGCGGCGGAAACGTCACAGCCCCTGTGCCGCACGGGAAAGAGGAATGCGTCGCACGCGCCGTCCGGGAGTGCCGGAGCGGCGGCTCAGGTGCCTGCCGCTCCTTCCTGCGGGGGTCTGCCCGAACGCCCGTGCCCCCGCGCGACTTCCGGTGATCCGCGGCCGCTCGGGGTATCCGGAAGGGCTACGTCGTGCCGGGCGAGACCCGCAGGGTGACGGCGGCGGCACGTGCGTCCGGTGCTCCGGCATCCCCCTCGGCCGGACGCCATCCCTCCTCGGCGCGCTCGGCACTCCACACCCGCCCGTCGTAGGAGATCTCCGCGATGCGCAGTGCACCGGCCTGGGCCACCGCCCAGTGCGCAAGCTCCCAGCCCCGCTCGGACGCGGACGCGGGCAGCACGACCTCCCGCCGGGCGTCGCCCGCCCGTACGCCGTCGCTCGGGGCTCCGTCGGTCCGGGCGCCGTCGCTCGGGGCTCCGTCGGTCCGGGCGCCGTCGCTCGGGGCGGTCGATCCGGGGGCGCTGCGCCCGCCACCCGTGCCGGTTCCGGCCGCGACGCTCTCCTCGCCGAGCACCGCCGGCCCGAACTCGCGCGCGAGCTTCTCCCGCACCCGGTTCGCGTCGCCCGGCCGCTCGTCCGGACCGCCCGGCCCCATCGTGCAGGTGAGGGAGGCCGCGTGGCGGCCGGTCAGCGCGCCCGTCAGCAGCGACGCGTTCCCCTCGTGCTTCGCGTACGCCTGCGGGAAGCCGCTGCGCTGGACCTTCTGCGCCGCGACGGTCAGCGGCAGCCGCGAATAGCCGGGGACCTCGACCAGGTGCTCGTAGAACTTCCCCGCCGCGTACACGGGGTCCATGATCTGCGGCACGCTGCCCCAGCCCTGCGACGGCCGCTGCTGGAACAGCCCGACCGAGTCACGGTCCCCGTGGTCGATGTTCCGCAGCCCCGACTCCTGCATCGCCGTGGCGAGGGCTATGGTCACCGCCCGCTCCGGCAGCCCCCGCGACGACGCGACCGCCTCGATGGTCGCCGCGTTGGCCGCCTGCTCGGGATGCATCCGGTACGTGGCGCCGTCGCCGCTCCCGCCCGCCGCCACCGTGCAGCGCGCCGGGCCCGAGCCGGAGGTGAGGTACTGGGTCACCAGATAGCCGGCGACGGCTGCGAGCACCAGGCAGGCGGCCAGCACGCGCAGGAACCTGCCGCGACGCCCGCGTGGCTTCGCCGGAGAGGGGGTGGACTCGGCTTTCTCGGACACGCGGACCAAGGTACCGCCGACACCGGAGATTAGAGTGGGAGCCATGTCGCCCACCGCACTCGACCTGCACCAGGACGCCGCGCGGCTCACCGCGCAGCTCGTCGACTTCCCCTCCGTGAGCGGCGACGAGAAGGCGCTCGCCGACGCCGTCGAGGAGGCGCTGCGCGCCCTGCCGCACCTGACGGTCGACCGCTACGGCAACAACGTCGTCGCCCGCACCTCGCTCGGCCGCGCAGAACGCGTGGTGCTGGCGGGCCACATCGACACCGTCCCCCTCGCGGACAACGTCCCGTCCCGGCTGGACGAGGACGGCGTGCTGTGGGGCTGCGGCACCAGCGACATGAAGTCCGGCGTGGCGGTGCAACTGCGCATCGCCGCCACCGTCCCCGCGCCCAACCGGGACCTGACCTTCGTCTTCTACGACAACGAGGAGGTCGCCGCCCACCTCAACGGCCTCGGGCACGTCGCCGAGGCTCACCCGGAATGGCTGGCCGCCGACTTCGCCGTCCTGCTGGAACCCTCCGAGGGCGAGGTCGAGGGCGGCTGTCAGGGCACGTTGCGGGTCGCGCTGCGCACCGGGGGCGAGCGCGCCCACTCCGCGCGGAGCTGGCTCGGAGCGAACGCGATCCACGCCGCCGCGCCCGTGCTGGACCGCCTGGCCGCGTACACGCCGCGCCGCGTAGTCATCGACGGCCTGGAGTACCGCGAAGGGCTCAACGCCGTCGGTATCGAGGGCGGCGTCGCCGGCAACGTCATCCCGGACGAGTGCACCGTCAGGGTCAACTACCGCTACGCGCCCGACCTCTCCGAGGAGCAGGCGCTCGCCCACGTCCGCGAGGTGTTCGACGGCTGCGGCGTCGCGGAGCCGGCCGTGGAGGACAGCTCCGGAGCCGCGCTGCCCGGTCTCTCCCACCCGGCGGCGAGGGCGTTCCTGCAGGCCGTCGGCGGCGAGCCGCGCCCGAAGTACGGCTGGACCGACGTCTCGCGGTTCAGCGCGCTCGGCGTGCCCGCGGTGAACTACGGCCCCGGCGACCCGAATCTGGCCCACAAGCGTGACGAACGGGTCGACACCCGCCTGATCCTGCACTGCGAGGAGCGGCTGCGCAGCTGGCTCACCGCCTGAACCCCTCCGTAGCGGGCAGGAACCCGACGGCGGCGCGTCACCCGGAATGACACCGCGTGTCACCTGCGGCTGCGTACGCTGAACGGGAAACACCGCAGGCGGAGGGAGCACGACATGGGCAGTCCCGAGCGAGGGCCGGAGCGGGGCGCGGAGCGCGCCGTGCAGCGCGCCGAGGACCGGGCCGAGGACCGTGACGTGGAGGACGCCGCGCGCGACGCCGCCGACGCCGCCGCGCGGGAGACGTCGCCCGGCGGCCGGGGCGGCGCCTCCTTCAGCGGCGGGCGCGCCCCGTCGTCCGCCGGGGGCGACGGGCGGGAACGCGGGCCGCAGGAGCAGCGCCTCGGTCCTGTGGTGCGCCGCCGCGGCCAGGTCCAGGCGGGCACCACGGACCAGCGGCTGCTGGACACCACCGGCGACTCGGACTTCATCCACAAGGACCCGTGGCGGGTCATGCGCATCCAGTCCGAGTTCGTCGAGGGCTTCGGCGCGCTCGCCGAACTCGGCCCGGCGGTCAGCGTCTTCGGCTCCGCTCGCACGCCGGCGGACTCGCCCGAGTACGAGGCCGGGGTGCGGCTCGGCCGGGGACTGGCCGAAGCGGGTTTCGCGGTCATCACCGGCGGCGGGCCCGGCGCCATGGAGGCGGCCAACAAGGGCGCCCTGGAGGCCGGCGGGGCCTCCGTCGGCCTCGGCATCGAGCTGCCCTTCGAGCAGGGACTCAACCCGTACGTCGACATCGGCGTGAACTTCCGCTACTTCTTCGTCCGCAAGACGATGTTCGTCAAGTACGCCCAGGGGTTCGTGGTGCTGCCGGGCGGACTCGGCACCCTGGACGAGCTGTTCGAGGCGCTCACCCTGGTGCAGACGCGCAAGGTGACCCGCTTCCCGATCGTGCTGTACGGATCGGAGTACTGGGCGGGGCTGGTCGCCTGGGTGCGCGACCACCTGATCGGCAGCGGCAAGGCATCGCCGCACGACCTCGACCTCTTCCACCTGACCGACGACGTCGACGAGGCGGTCGCCCTCGTCACGAAGGAGGCCGGCGCGTAGCGCCGCGCGGTGGGCCCCGTGGCGCCTTACGCCCGGGTCTTCCGGTCCCGACGGCCTCGACGCGCGCCGACGCCGCGCGGCTCCCCACCGTCGGCGTCCGGGTCGGCGGGACCTCACCGGGCCGCGCGGCCGGGCCGCAGCCGGGGACCGGCCGTGCGACGGGAGTCCGAGTGGCCCCGCTGCGCGGAGCCGTGCGTAATCCCTCGCCGCGACGGCGCCGGCCCGCCGATCGCTCGGGCCGCCGGCCGGGAGGTGCGCAGGGGCGACGCCTCGCCGGAGCCCACGCCGTTCGCGCGGCGGGCACCGTGCGGCCGGGACGCCGTCAGGCGAGCCCGCGGCGGGCCACGGCGGGCGGGCGGTGGCCGGCGAGGGAGGCCACCATCTCCAGGACCTGCCGGGTCTCCGCCACCTCGTGCACCCGGTACATCTGCGCACCGAGCCACGCGGAGACCGCCGTCGTGGCCAGCGTCCCGGTCAGCCGTTCCTTCACCGGCCGGTCCAGCGTCTCCCCGACGAAGTCCTTGTTCGACAGGGACACCAGCACCGGCCAGCCCGTCCCGACCATCTCGCCGAGCCGCCGCGTGGCCTCCAGCGAGTGCCGGGTCGACTTCCCGAAGTCGTGCCCGGGGTCGATCAGGATGCCGTCCCGCCGCACTCCCAGCTCCACGGCGCGCTCCGCGAGACCGAGGGTCACGCGGAGGATGTCGGCCATCACTCCGCCGTCGCCGTCGTACGCCACCCGGTGCGGGCGGGTCCGCGGCCGCGCGCCGCCCGCGTGCGTGCAGACCAGGCCGGCGCCGTGCCGGGCGGCGACCTCCGCCAGTTGCGGATCGACACCGCCCCAGGCGTCGTTGAGCAGGTCGGCGCCCTCGGCGCACACGGCGTCGCCGACCTCGTGCCGCCAGGTGTCGACGCTGATCACCACGTCCGGGTGGCGCCGTCGCACCTCGGCCACGAAACCGGCGGTGCGCCGCACCTCCTCCTCGACGGTGACCTCGTCGCCGGGTCCGGCCTTCACCCCGCCGACGTCGATGACGGCGGCTCCCTCGGCCACCGCCTGCTCCACGCGGTCCAGGGCGGGGGCGTCGCGGAAGGTGGCGCCCTGGTCGTAGAACGAGTCGGGCGTGCGGTTCACGATCGCCATGATCACCGGCTCGTGTTCGCCGAACTCGCGTGTTCCCAGGCGCAGCATCCGCCATCCTCTCCTCTCGTCCCGGCCGAGCCGCGCACGTCCGCGTGCTCCGGCTCACCGCAGGTCACCGCTCGGGTACCCGCCGCCGAGGGTAGCTGTCGGCGCGGCGTGGGACGATCGTTGCCGATGGTCCGCGGAACGGCCGCGGAGCGACGAAGAAGAACCTCGGGGAGATGGCCGTGTTCTGGTTCCTGCTGATCTCGCTGGTCGTGGTGATCGCCGCGATCACGCTCGCCGTGGTGGGCAGCCTCGACGGGGACGGGCGTGGGGACGCGGTGCGCGGCGGGCTGGCCGATGCGCCGCCGGACCGCCTGCACGAACCGCTGCCGGCTTCCCGCGCGGTCGGCCGCGCCGACGTCGACGCGCTGCGCCTGCCCACCGCCGCCCGCGGTTACCGCATGCAGGACGTCGACGACGTGCTGGACCGGCTCGGCGCGGAGCTCGCCGAGCGGGACGCGCGCATCGCGGAGCTGGAGTCCGCGCTGGCGGGAGCGCAGGCCGTCGCCTCGGGGCACGGGGGGCTGTTCGACAAGGCACGCGAGGAGCACGAGGCCGCCGGCGGCCGGGGCGCGCAGGAGCACGGCGATGGCCGCTGACGGCGCGGCCCTGCCGGGCCAGGACGGCCGCCTGCGCTGCCCCTGGGGACTGTCCGCGGAGGATTACGTCGCCTACCACGACACCGAGTGGGGCCGTCCCGTACACGGCGACGACGCCCTCTTCGAACGGATCTGCCTCGAGGCCTTCCAGTCGGGGCTCTCCTGGCTGACGATTCTGCGCCGCCGCGAGGGCTTCCGTGCGGCGTTCGACGGATTCCGCATCGCGCGGGTCGCGGCCTTCACCGAGGAGGACGAGGCGCGGCTCCTCACGGACACCGGCATCATCCGCAACGGTGCCAAGATCCGGGCGACGACGGCCAACGCGAAGGTCCTCGCCGCGTGGGAGCCGGGCGAGCTGGACGCCCTGGTGTGGTCCTTCGCGCCGGATGCGGCGGGACGTCCGGCGCCGAAGGTGCACGGCGACGTGCCGGCCGTGACGGACGAGTCCACCGCGTTGTCCAAGGCGCTGAAAAAGCGCGGCCTGCGCTTCGTCGGCCCCACCACGGCGTACGCGCTGATGCAGGCCTGCGGTCTCGTGGACGACCACCTCGCCGACTGCGCCTTCCGCGGAACCGCCTGACCTGACGCGGGGCCGGGCTCCCGGCCCCGCGTCGGACGAGGGCCCCGGAAGCCCGGCGGGGGATCAGCGGCCGACGTACCGCGGCGTCTCCTTGGCGACGAACGCCTCCACCGCGATGGTGTGGTCCTCCGTCCCCCCGGAACGGATCTGCAGCTCCGCTTCCTTCTCCAGGGTCTCGGCGAGGGAGTGCTCCGCCCCGTACGCCAGCGACTCCTTGATCGCCGCGTACGCCGCCGTCGGCCCCTCGGCCAGCTTCCGTGCCACGGCCCGCGCCTCGTCGGCCAGTTCGGCCGCCGGCACCACCCGGTTGGCGAGGCCCAGTTCCAGGGCCTCCGGGGCCTTCACGGACCGTGGGAAGAGCAGCAGGTCCTGGGCGCGGCTGGGGCCCACCAGGCGGGGCAGCGTCCAGGACATCCCGGAGTCGGCGGTCAGGGCGATCCCGGCGAACGCGGTGTTGAACGCGGCCGTGTCCGCGACGATCCGGTAGTCGGCGGCGAATGCGAACCCCGCCCCCGCCCCCGCGGCGACGCCGTTCACGCCGGCGACGACCGGCTTGGGCATGGCCGCGAGGGTCAGCGTGATCGGGTTGTAGTGGTCGTGGACGGTGGTCAGGGCGTCGCCGCCCTTGTCGCGCAGGGCGCCGATGTGCTCCTTCAGGTCCTGTCCGACGCAGAACGCCCGCCCGTTGCCGGTCAGCAGCACCGCACGGACGCCCGGGTCGTCCGCTGCCCGCCGCAGGCCGTCCCGCAGGGCGTCCTTGGTGGCGGTGTCGAGCGCGTTCATCGCGTCGGGGCGGTTGAGGGTGACGGTGGCGAGTCCCTCGGTCACGTCGTACAGCACGGTGTCGGACATGGGCACAGCATCCCCCAGAGCACCCGGCTTCCGACAGGCGCAACGATGCCCGGCGGCTTCCGCGGAATGTGACGTGCGTCAAACTCGTACGGCCCGATGAACGGTAAAAGGCGGCGTCCCGGCGAACAGGGGGCGGAATTCCGGGCGACTGATCGCCGAATTGGGTGGTTTTGCGCAGGCGCGTTGCCGAAGGGTTGCCGACCGAAGTTGGTCATCGGGTCGTGCGATGCGGGATAATGGTGGAGAAGCAATGTGTTCGATGCCGGTGACACGTGCCTGTGCAGGGGCCGTCGGCTGACGATGAGCTGGTTTCAGGAAGGGGAACGAGCATGGCGGCCATGAAGCCGCGGACGGGCGACGGCCCGCTCGAGGTGACCAAGGAGGGGCGGGGCATCGTCATGCGCGTTCCGCTCGAAGGCGGCGGGCGACTCGTCGTCGAGCTGACCCCCGACGAGGCGGTAGCGCTTGGCGAAGAGCTGAAGAAGGTCTGCGGCTGACCCAGTCATCACCGTTCCGCCCCGGGAGCATCGCGCGCCGCGCGGCCCCGGGGCGGAGCCGTCTGTACGGCCCGAGGTTCCGGGTGCCGCCGTGGCATGCGGCGTGAGCCTGGGGGCTCGCGGCTCTCCTGCGCGCCGCCTGCCGTACGTCTGCCGTCTAGCGGCCGGAGGCCCGCTTCACCGCACACAGCAGCCCGTCGCCGACCGGCAGCAGCGACGGCAGCAGGTCCTCGCTCTCCCGCACCGTCCGCAGCAGTTCGCGCAGCCGCTCGACCTCGGGGCGCCGGTCGCCGGAGTCGACGGTGCTGCCGCCGGCGAAGACGCCCTCGAAGCAGAGCAGCCCGCCCGGCCGCAGCAGGCGCAGCGATTCGTCCAGGTAGTCCGGGTACTCCGACCGGGCCCCGTCGCAGAACACCAGGTCGTACCCGCCGTCCGCGAGACGGGGCAGCACGTCCAGGGCGTGGCCGGGGATGAAGCGCGCCCGGTTCCCGGCGAAGCCGGCGGTGCGGAACGCCTCCCGGGCGAACGTCTGCCGCTCCGGTTCGAGGTCGACGGTGGTGAGGACGCCGTCCGGCCGCATCCCGCGCAGCAGGTGGATGCCCGAGACTCCGGTCCCGGTCCCGATCTCGGCGACCGCCTTGGCGTCCACGGTGGCCGCCAGCAGCCGGAGCGCGGCCCCCGTGCCCTGTGAAACCGGGCGTACTCCGGCGTCGCGGGCGCGCTCGCGGGCCCAGTCCAGGGCTGCGCTCTCCGCGTTCTCGGCGAGCTCGGAGCCGTAGGCGTCGGCGAACGCCCAGCTCGTCTGCCGGTTGCCGGTAATGGCCCTCTCCTGTCCCCGTGGACGACGCAACGGTGACTGTATCCGTTGAGCCGGGAACCCGATGATGGGACCGGGCGTTGTGGGGAGAGGAAAGAGACCTGCGAAGCAGGACCGAAAGCCGGTCAATTCTGCTTATCCGGAGCTAACGGGCGAGGTGGCTATGGTTGGGGCTCCACTGGACACCACCAGAGCCGACAGGGGAGGTGCGGCTGCGCGCGGTGGCCTGGGAGTGCTGAGGCGCTTTCGTCGGCCGACGGGCGAGCCGAAATCCGTGACCGACACCGCTGACCGCGTCCACACCGCCGCCGACTCCGCCAAGACCGCCACCTTCGACACCGATGCGGATGCGCAGGCATGGACCCCTCCCTCCTGGGAGGAGATCGTCAGCACGCACAGCGCACGGGTCTACCGCCTGGCCTACCGCCTCACCGGCAACCAGCACGACGCCGAGGACCTCACCCAGGAGGTCTTCGTCCGCGTCTTCCGTTCCCTGTCGACGTACACGCCCGGCACCTTCGAGGGCTGGCTGCACCGCATCACCACCAACCTCTTCCTGGACACGGTGCGGCGGAAGCAGCGCATCCGGTTCGACGCCCTCGCCGACGACGCGGCGGAGCGGCTGCCGAGCCGCGAGCCCACCCCGCAGCAGCACTTCAACGACACGCACTTCGACGCCGACGTGCAGCAGGCGCTGGACACCCTGGCCCCGGAGTTCCGGGCCGCGGTGGTCCTCTGCGACATCGAGGGGCTGAGCTACGAGGAGATCGCCGCGACGCTGGGCGTGAAGCTGGGCACCGTGCGCAGCCGCATCCACCGCGGACGCTCGCACCTGCGCAAGGCGCTCAAGCACCGTTCGCCGGCCGCGCGTTCGGAGCAGCAGGCCGGGCAGCCGCAGGAGCAGCCGGGCGATGCGACGGAATCCGGGCCGTGGGTGCCGGAGCCGCAGACCGTGTCGACGACCGCCGTGGCGGTGCCGGCGGGTGGTGCGGCCGAGGGGGTCGGTCACGGGTGAACTCCGCCGACAACGGGCTCACGCCGGTCGAGCAGCATCTCGGGGACCGGCTCGCCGCACTGATCGACGGCGAGCTGGGCCACGATGCGCGGGAACGCGTCCTCTCGCACCTGGCGACGTGCTGGAGTTGCAAGACCGAGGCGGAAGCACAGCGCAGGCTGAAGAGCGTCTTCGCGGACACCGCGCCCCCGCCGCCGTCCGACGGTCTGCTGGCCCGTCTCCAGGGCCTCCCGGCAGGCGGCGCCGGCGGAATGCCCGGCGGTTCCGGGCCGGGCGGCCTGCCCCGTGGCGACGCCCCCCTGACCGCGTCGGCCGACGGCTTCGGCGGGGGCCGCTCGCCCCTGCTCTTCGCCCCGCTGCCGGGCGGGTCAGGGCCCAGCGTGCTCGCTCCCGCCCACGGCGCCCGCTCGCACCGGGACCACGACCTCGACCGTTCCGCCTCGCGGGGCCGGCGGTTCGCGTTCGCCGCGGCCGGCGCGTTCTCCATGGCGGCGCTCGCCCTGAGCGGCACGGTCGGCGGCGCCACGCTCAGCGGTGCCACCCAGGCCCCCGGCGAACGGGGCACGGCCTCGACCGCCAACCAGGCGCGGCCCGCCGCGACCACGGCCGCCGCAGCAGGCGAGTCGCGCCGGCGCACGGCCACCGCGCTGAGCGCGGAGCGCGGTGCCCGCAGCCTGGCCGCCACGCCCATGCGGGCGCCGATCGCCCTGGTCGCCGCCTCGCACAGCCGTGCCCCGCTGGCCGGATACTCCGTCTTCACGCCGTCGCTGACGCGTGCCGCGCTGCCGCCCCGGGTGGTGCCGGAAGCGCCGCCGACCGGAGCGAACGCCGAGCCGGCGCCCGCCCCCGCCCCCGCGCTCCCCATGGCCGGCCCCCGGCCGTAGTCCTCCCGGGCGAACCGGCGGATCCGTGGCCTCTCCCGTGACCGGCCCGGCAGACGCGTGCGGCGCGCGGCGGTGCTCGCCCGAGCCATCCGCCCGGGCGGGCCTCCTGCGTCACGGCCGTGAGCGGCAGAACGCCCTCAGGCGCCACTCCGGTGGTGCGGGGCGGCCGCTGCGGGGAAGGAATGCGCGGGGCCGGGAGGACTTCCGTGCGTCCGGCTGGTTGAATCCTCCGCATGACCGAGGGGAAGCCGACCGCCCGCACGCCCCGGTGGTGGAGCCGCCCGGCTCCGCCCGCCGCCGGGGCACCCGCCGCGCCGTCGCCCGTCCGGGCCGGCCCCGGCGATCCCGGTCCCGGGACCGGGCCGGGCACGCAGCCTCCGCAGGCCGACCCGGTGCCGGCCCCACCCCCGTCGGCCCGCGCGGACGCCACAGCCCCCGCCCAGCCGCCGGCCGCCGCGCGTCCGCTGCACGCCCCGGACCCGTACAGCACCCCGCCGTACGGCGGCCCCGGGCCCTGGGCGCCCGCACCGCCGGTGCAGCGCCCTCAGCCCACTCCCGCGCACGGCGTCCACCTCCCTCCGGCGGTCGTCGGACCGCCTGCGCACGGCGACGCGCAGCCGCCCCCGACCGCGCCCCCGACCGCGCCCGCGGTCCGGGTCCTGCGGTACGACCCGTGGGCGGCGCCACTCGCCCCGCCCCCGGCGTCCCCGGCCGCGCCACCCCGGCGACGGCGCGGCCGGGCCGGTGTCCTGGTCGGCGCGCTGCTCCTCGCCCTGGTCGCCGGCGTCTGCGGTGGTGTGGTCGGCACGTACGCCGAACGGAACGGCAGATTCAGCACCGTCCGGCTCCCGCAGGCGTCCGCCGAGCAGAGCAACCGCCGGGCCGAGGGCAGCGTCGCGGCGATCGCGCAGGCCGTGCTGCCCGGCGTGGTGACCATCCACGTCAGCGGGCCGGGCGGTCAGGGCACCGGCACGGGCTTTGTGCTGGACGACCGGGGCCACATCCTCACCAATCACCACGTCGTCCGGCCCGCCGGGGACGGCGGCGCGTCGGGCGAGGTGCAGGTCCGCTTCCACAGCGGCCAGACCGCCGACGCGGAGGTGGTCGGCAGCGACGCCGGGTACGACCTGGCCGTGCTCCGCGTGGACGGCGTGTCCGGCCTGCACCCGCTGCCGCTCGGCAACTCCGACTCCGTCCGGGTCGGCGACCCGGTCATCGCCGTCGGCGCGCCCTACGACCTGGCGGGCACCGTCACCACGGGCATCATCAGCGCCAAGGAGCGCCCGGTGACCGCCGGCGGCGAGACGGAGAGCGGCGACGTGAGCTACGTGAACGCGCTGCAGACCGACGCCTCCATCAACCCCGGCAACTCGGGCGGCCCGCTCGTCGACGCCGAGGGCCGGGTGATCGGCATCAACAGCGCCATCCGGTCCGCGGACGAGAGCCCCTACGGCATGCCCGGCGACACCGGGGGCGGCAGCATCGGGCTGGGCTTCGCCATCCCGGTCAACCAGGCCCGGCGGGTCGCCGAGGAACTGATCAACACCGGCCGCGCCACCCATCCCGTGATCGGGGTCTCGCTCGACCTGGCCCACCGCGGAGACGGCGCACGGGTTGCCGCGGACGACGACGGCGATCCGTCGGTGGTCCCCGGCGGTCCCGCCGACGAGGCGGGCATCCGGGCCGGAGACGTGGTGACGCGGGTCGACGGCGCACCCGTGGAGGACGCGGAGGAACTGATCGTGCGCATCCGCAGCCACCGCCCCGGCGACCGTCTCTCCCTCACCGTGGAACGGGACGGGGAGGAGCGCGTCGTACGGCTGACCCTCGGCTCGTCCGCGGGCGGCTGACCCGCCCGGCCGGCGGGGCGGCGGGAAGGCCGCAGCACCTGCGCCCGGGGCGTCCACAGGGCCGCCAGCCTGCGGTACCGTGACGTCGGGGGCCGGGCGGTCACGCACCCGTCCCGGTCACACACCGGCAGGGCCACGCAGACGACGGTCGCCGACGACGCTTGAGGGAGTGAAGGTGTTCTTCGACATAGGAACCTTCGAGCTGATCGCGCTGATCGTCCTCGCCGTCTTCGTCTTCGGTCCGGAGAAGCTGCCCAAGCTGATCCAGGACGTGGCCGGGTTCGTCCGGAAGGTGCGGGCGTTCTCCGACAACGCCAAGGAGGACATCCGCAGCGAGCTGGGCCCGGAGTTCAAGGACTTCGAGTTCGAGGACCTCAACCCGAAGAACTTCGCCCGCAAGCACCTGCTGGACAACGACGACCTGGGCATCAAGGAGATCCGCAACGGCTTCGACCTGCGCAAGGACCTCGCCGAGGTCACCGACGCGGTCAACAGCCGGGACGACGACTCCGGCACGGTCCCCGTCAGCGCCTCCCCGAACGGCTCCACGGCGTCCGCCGCCGAGGAGCCGGGCAGCGTGCGGCTCGACAAGGACGGCGGGAAGGCGACGCGTACGGCGGCGGACGACGCGCCGCCGTACGACGCCGACGCCACCTGAGACCGCCCCTCGCGCCGCCTCCGGCCCGCCCTCGTCCGGCGGTCGCCGTACTCCGTCCCGGTGCTTCGGCGACCACCCCTCCCGCCGGTCACTCGCGTGACCTCCGTCACCCCCGCCACTCGCGTCACCCTGGGGCGATAGCAGTTACTCCGCACGTCCGCGGGGATTTCCGCGTCGGCGCGCGAAGCATTCGGGGGGCGCGTAACGTCAGGCATGCCCGACACGGCCGTTCCGGGTGGCTATCCTCCCTGTGTCCGTGGTCGGGCGTCCCGGGCCTCTGAGCCGGGCCGACCGAGGAAGCCAACGAGGAGGCGTCGCGCACATGGAGACGACGAGTCGGGTGGAACCGCAGGCAGTGCCCGGCGGTACGCCGGCCGGCGAAGAAGCGCCCGCCGCACAGGACGCGCCCGGAGCGAGACGGGGGGTCGACGGATACCTGACGGCCGACTTCCCCTGGTACGGCCTCGACGAGGCGTTCACGGGCGCCCGCTGGCTGATGCGGGTCGGCACGGCCGCCGACGGCACCGTCGAGCACGGCTCGACCGGCCACGGCGAAGTGCCGTCCTGGAAGGGGGACCAGGGCCTGGAGGTCCAGCGGTTCGCCGTGGTGGTGACCGTCGCGGGGCGTCCGGTGCGCCACAGCGGCGACGGCACCGGCGTGCTGGACGCGACCTCGGTGTCGACCGCCGCCTGGCTTGCCGGCTCGGGGCTGCTGTCCTGCACCTGGCCGACCGAGATGGAGCGGGCGCTGCGGCAGGACTGGCTCGACCAGCAGACCGCCCTCTCCTGGGAGCTCGCCGACGACCTGGGCGGTTCCGGCTGGTCCCGGCTCACCCTCCCGGTGGACGGGGTGCCGACCGAGTTCCACTACCGCGAGTCCGAGTACGGCTGGGTGCTCGCCGGGCCCGCCCAGGAGGGCGTGCACATCGGCGCCTACGGGCGCGGCATGAGCGCGTACGGCCTCGGCTTCTCCGTGGTGAAGGACATCGCGGGCTACGCGCCGCCCGCCGACTGAGCCGGCGGACCGGACGGGCGTCCCCGCGACCCCTGCCGGACGTCCCCGCAGCGCGCGACGGCGAAGGGCCGCACCCTCGGGGTGCGGCCCTTCGCCGTGTTGCGGCGTGCCCGCCCGGGGGCGTCAGAACTTGTTGCTCGGCGTCAGCCCCAGCGACATGCCGGACAGCCCGCGCTCGCGTCCGCCGATCTTGCCCGCCACCGCGCGGATCGCCGCGCCGGCCGGCGACTCGGGGTCGGTCAGCACCACGGGCCTGCCCTCGTCGCCGCCCTCGCGCAGCCGGACGTCGATCGGGATGGAACCGAGCACCGGCACCTGGGCGCCGGTCGTCCTGGTCAGTCCGTCTGCCACCCGCTGGCCGCCGCCGGTGCCGAACACGTCCACCATCTCGTCGCAGTGCGGGCAGGGCAGACCGGACATGTTCTCGATCACACCGACGATCTTCTGGTGCGTCTGCACCGCGATCGACCCGGCCCGCTCGGCCACCTCGGCGGCCGCCTGCTGCGGCGTCGTCACCACCAGGATCTCCGCGTTCGGGATCAGCTGGGCGACGGAGATCGCGATGTCGCCGGTACCCGGCGGCAGGTCCAGCAGCAGCACGTCCAGGTCGCCCCAGTACACGTCCGCGAGGAACTGCTGCAGCGCGCGGTGCAGCATCGGGCCGCGCCACACGACCGGCGCGTTCCCCGGGGTGAACATGCCGATGGAGATGACCTTCACGCCGTTCGCCGACGGCGGCATGATCATGTCCTCGACCTGGGTGGGACGGGCGTCGTCCGTGCCCAGCATGCGCGGCACCGAGTGGCCGTAGATGTCCGCGTCCACGACGCCGACCTTCAGCCCGTCCGCCGCCATCGCCGCGGCGAGGTTGACCGTGACGGAGGACTTGCCGACGCCGCCCTTGCCGGACGCCACGCAGTACACGCGGGTCAGCGACCCCGGCTGCGCGAAGGGCACCTCCCGCTCGGCCTTGCCGCCGCGCAGCGAGTCGCGCAGCTCACGGCGCTGCTCGTCGCTCATCACGTCCAGCTCCACGCTGACGCCGGAGACGCCCGGCACCTTCTGCACGGCCTCGGTGACGTTCGCCGTGATCGTGTCGCGCATCGGGCAGCCCGAGACCGTGAGGTAGACGCCGACCGCGACCGAGCCGTCCGGTGCGACGTCGACGGATTTGACCATCCCCAGGTCGGTGATCGGCCGGTGGATCTCCGGGTCGTTCACCGTCGCCAGTGCGGCGCGCACCGCGTCCTCGGTGGGAGTGGTCTCGTACGGTTCGGTAGCCATGGGGAAATGGTAAGGGGACGGGACCGCCGTCCCGAAGGGGAGCCGTCAGCGGTCTTGGTCACCCCTGTGGCGCCGCGGGCCGCGCTGCGCGCCGGGCTCCGTGTCCGTCCGGCGGTCGCGGCCGTGCGGTTCGCGCCCGTCCCCTTCGCGGCCCCGCCCCGCCCGGCGATGCTCACCCGGGTGCTCGTAGCCGTGACCGTCGTGCGGCGGGGCGTCGGGCGCCGGGCCGTGACCGTTCGTGTGCTGCAGCTCCTTGACCACGTCCTGGAGCTCGGAGCGGATCCAGTCGCGGGTCGCCACCTCGCCCAGCCCCAGCCGCAGCGACGCGACCTCCCGGGACAGGAACTCCGTGTCGGCGATGCTGCGGTCGTTGCGCTTCCGGTCCTGCTCCAGGTTCACCCGGTCCCGGTCGTCCTGCCGGTTCTGCGCCAGCAGGATCAGCGGCGCGGCGTACGACGCCTGGAGCGACAGCGCCAGCGTCAGCAGGATGAACGGGTACTCGTCGAACCGCACGGCCGGCGGCATCACCACGTTCCACCCGATCCAGAGGATCACCACCGCCGTCATCCAGACGATGAAGCGGCCGGTGCCCAGGAAGCGGGCGATCTTCTCCGACAGGCGCCCGAAGGCGTCCGGGTCGTACTCCGGCAGCAGGCTGCGCCGCGGCACCCGCGGCTGGTCCAGCCGTACCCGGGTGCCCGTGCCGGCCGCGGCGGCGCCCGCGCGGGAGGGGCGCTGCTCGTCGCGCTCAGCCATCGAAGGCCCTTCGTACGTCCTCGCGCAGCTCCTCGGTGGTCGCGGCGCCGCCGGTGTCGGTCGCGGGCCCCGGCGCGCCGTCCCCCGACAGGTCGGGCAGGGCCGCCGCCGGGGACTCGCGCCAGTCCGACGGCAGCAGGTGGTCCAGGACGTCGTCGACCGTCACGGCTCCCAGCAGGTGCTCGCCGTCGTCGACGACGGGCGCCGCGACGATGTTGTACGTCGCCAGGTAGCTGGTCAGCGCCGGAAGCCGGGTGTCGGGCGGCAGCGGCCGCAGGTCGCTGTCCACGATCGACCCCACCAGCGTGAACGGCGGGTCGCGCAGCAGCCGCTGGAAGTGCACCACGCCCAGGTACTTCCCGGTCGGCGTCTCGTCCGGCGGCCGCACCACGTACACCTGCGCGGCCAGCGGCGCCGACAGGTCCGCGTTCCGCACCCGGGCCAGGGCCTCCGCGACCGTCGCGTCCGGCCGCAGGATGATCGGCTCGGTGGTCATCATGCCGCCGGCCGTGTCCTCCTCGTACGTGAGCAACCGCCGCACGGGTGCCGCGTCCTGCGGCCGCATCAGAGTGAGGAGACGTTCCTGCTCCTCCTCCGGCAGCTCCGACAGCAGGTCGGCCGCGTCGTCCGGGTCCATCGCCTCCAGCACGTCCGCGGCGCGCTCGTCCTTCAGCTTGCCCAGGATCTCCACCTGGTCGTCCTCGGGCAGCTCCTCCAGCACGTCCGCCAGCCGGTCGTCGTCCAGCGCCGCCGCCACCTCGGCACGCCGCTTCGGCGACAGGTGGTGCAGCACGTTCGCCAGGTCCGGTGCCCGCAGTTGCTCGAAGGTGGCCAGCAGGTTCGCGGCGCCCTGGCCGGACTCCTCCAGCGCGAAGCCCGTCACCGCCGACCACTCCACGGTCAGCGTCTCCCCCCGGCGCCGCAGGGTCGCGGACCGGCCACCCCGGCCCCGGCGCACGAACACCTTGTCGATCTGCCAGTCGCGGCGGGCCGGGAGCTGCGCGATGCCGACGTCCAGCACCGTGGCCTCCTCGCCGGACTCCACCAGCGTCACCCGCCGGTCCAGCAGTTCACCCAGTACCAGCGTCTCGGTGGGGCGCTGCTCGAACCGGCGCATGTTCAGCACGCCGGTGGTGATCACCTGGCCCGACTCGACGCCCGTCACCCGTGTCATCGGCAGGAACACCCGACGCCGGCTCACGACCTCCACGACCAGCCCCAGAACTCCGGGCGCCCGCCCGCCGGGCCGCAGCTGGGTCACCACGTCGCGGACGCGGCCCACGCGGTCGCCGTTCGGGTCGAAGACCGAGACGCCGGACAGGTGCGAGACGAAGACCCGGGAGGAACCTGCCATCGGACGTGCTCCCTTCCTCCCGGCCCGGTCGCGCCGCCGGGGCGCGGCGGGCGGGGCCGAGGGCTGAACGAGGGCGTTCCACCCCCTCGTGGCGTCCCGCGACCCGGCGTTTCGTCCGCTTCAGACTAACGTGCCCCCACCCGCCCCCGCCCCGCGACGTGGCAGGTGGCGGCTGCCTCATCATGGCCCCACACCTGCCGGGTAAGGTGCGGCCCTGTCCCCTCTCCCCACCTTCCTCCGGAGGAAGCCCCAGTGACGCGACGGGTCCGCACTCGACGGAGTGCCGCGCTGACGGCGGCCATCTGCGTGGGACTCACCGTGTCCCTCACCGCCTGCGGTGACGACCCGGACAAGGGCACCAACGGCGTCCAGGAGCTGCCGCCCGCGAAGATCGAGAAGAAGGCCCGCACCGCGGTCGAGGGCGCCGAGTCCGTCCGCCTCTCCGGCACCATCGTGGCCAAGGGCGACACCTACCGCCTGGAGATGCGGCTCAAGGACACCGGCGCCGTGGGCGAGGTCGCCACCAAGGGCGGCGAGACCTTCTCCCTCCTGCGCGTCGAGGAGGACCTCTACCTCAAGGCCGGCGCCGCCTTCTGGGTCGACCAGGAGAAGGGCGACAAGGGCGAACCCTCCGAGGCCGACCTCGCCGCGGCGCAGAAGCTCGAGGGCAAGTACGTCAAGGTCCCCGACGGCGACGCGGCGTACGACCAGCTCAGCGGCTTCACACGGATGGACGTCCTGCTGGAGGGCCTGCTCGTGCTCGACGGCGAACGCACCACCGGGGACCGGCTGGAGGTCGCCGGCACCCGCGCCGTCCAGGTCCTCGCCGGTGACGGCTCCGGCGGCTCCATAGCCGTCTCCCTGGAGGGCACGCCCTACCCCCTCCGCCTCAAACGCGCCGGCGGCGCGGGAACCGTCGAACTCGACGAGTGGAACCAGGGCTTCGCCATACACGCACCCAAGGACGGCAACGTCGTCGACTACGGCAAGAAGATCTCCGCCTCCACCGACGACGCCTGACCGGCCGGTTCAGTCTTCGCCGAAGATCTCGTCGGCCGTGGTGGCGGTGACGGCGCGGCGGAGCCAGGTGCCGAGGAGGTCGAGATCGTGGCACTCGGTGATGCGGCGGCGGGCCTCGTCGGGGACGTCGACGGAGCGCTCGTCGAGCAGGAGCAGAACGTCCTGGGCCCGGCCCTCCGCCCGGCCTTCGGCGCGGAGGCGTTGGGAGGTCTCGGAGCGGAAGAAGGAAAGGTCGACGGCCATCAGGTTCCTCCAGGTCTGGGCTGCCGGGGCGTTGCCCAGGCCGAGTTCGGTGAGTTCGGCGAAGACGCTCGCGGTGTCGTCGTCGAGCGTCTTCATGGCGGAGGCCAGCGCTTCCAGTATGTCAGCGACCTCCGGGTCGCGGGCGTGCGTGACGGCGGAGAGGGTGGCGAGGGGGATGTCCCGGGCGGCGCGGGCGGGGTCGGTGATCACGGGCACGTTGTGGGGCCCGAGGACCAGGGGGCGGAGTGTCAGCGCGCTCCACTGGGGTGGCCCGATGTGGACCGGGGCGCTCGCCCAGGTCGCGGTCCGCTGGTCCTGACAGACCACGAGGAGGACCGGCGGGATGCCGTACTTCGCGTAGAGGTGAGCGAGATAGTACGCCCAGCTGGACGCCTTTCCCGGGTCTCTCCGGCCCTGTGCCTCGACGGCCAGCAGGAAGCTCGGCCCGGCGTCCGTGTCGAACCGCAGGAGGGTGTCCACGCGGCGCTCCAGGGGGCGCGTCTCCGTGAGGTCCGTGGGCAGCAGGGCCGCGGTGACGGGCTCGTCGAACGGGATGCCGAGGGCCCGGAAGGTACGCGCGAACACGCCGGGGTCCTCCTGGAAGATCCGGTGCATCGCCTCGTGGGAAGAGCTGACCATGTGTCAGATGCTGGGTCCGCTCACCGTCCCGCATCACCCGAACAGCCCGCGGTTCACGCGAACAGGTGAACGGGAGTGCCGCAGGAACGTCACGGCTGGAAGCGCCGGACGTAGCTGCGCTGCCAGGGGGTCTCCACCGCGCGGGGGTGGTAGTGGCGCCGGACGTAGGCGACGGCGTCGGCGGCGGGGACGCCGTCGAGGACGGCGAGGCAGGCGAGGGCGGTGCCGGTACGGCCGCGGCCGCCTGCGCAGGCGACCTCGACGCGTTCGCGGGCGGCGCGCGTCCACGCTTCGGCGAGCAGGACGCGGGCGAGGTCGCGGTCCGCCGGGAGGCGGAAGTCCGGCCAGCGCAGCCACCGGGATTCCCAGGGGGTCGGCGGTGGCTGCGTGCCGAGAAGGTGGAGCGCGAAGTCCGGTGCCGGGCCGTCGGGCAGCGGCGCGCGGAGGCCGCGCCCGCGGACGAGGCGTCCGGAGGGGAGGGGGACGACGCCGGCGGCGCCGGGTTCCCAGGTGCCGGTCACCCTCGCACCCTAACGACGGGTGAGGACGCACAGCGGCCCGCCCCGGGAGAGGGCGGGCCGCTCGCAGGGCGGGGGAGGACCCCGGCGTCAGAGGGAGCAGACGGCGTAGACCGTGAGCGGGAGGCCGTGGAGCTTCTCGTCCGGGCGGTCCGGCTCGTTCTGCTTCTTCTCGGCCTTCTTCGCGGCCTTGCCCTGCTGGCCCTGCTTGCCCTTCTGGGGCTTCCCCCCGGGCGCGTCCGACTTCCCGCCGTTCTTCTCCGGGGGCTCGACCTCGCCGAGGGCGCGGCCCTCCCAGCCGAGGCCGTCCTGAGTGGGGCGGGAGTAGAGGGTGGCGACCTCGTCCTTGTGGTCGACGGCGACGCCTCCGCCGGTGGCCCGGTACCCGAGCGGGCAGCGAACGGTCACGTCGCCGTACCCGCTCTCGTGCACGACCTTGGTCGGGCCGTTCATCGGGAGCGGGACCGTGTGGGCCGTCGCGGCGGGGGCGGCGCCGAGGGTGAGGGCGGCGGCGAGTGCGGCGGTGGGGAGCAGACGGGTCGTCAGGCGCATGGTGTGCCCTGTCCTTTCGGAGTGTGCGGGGGGGGGAGACGGGAGGCTGTGTCCCCCGTCGCGGGAGCGCCACCACCCGCCTCGTGCAGAGATCACCGGGTCGGCCCGCGCCCGTACGCCGCACGATGCCGGGCCGATCACCCCGGATAGGGTCGCGCCATGACCTCGCTGCGGCTGGAGCGCCTCACCCCTCAGAACGTGGAGGCCGCCATGGAGCTGAAGGTGCGGCCCGAGCAGGAGACGTACGTCGACCCGGTCGCGCATTCGCTGGCCGAGGCGTACGTGTGGCCCGGCGTCGCCTGGCCCCGGCTGGTCTTCGACGGCGAGGAACCGGTCGCGTTCCTGATGGCCTTCCTCGACATCCGTTTCACGGAGAGGGACCCGGAAGGCGTGCTCCGCAGCGGCCTGTGGCGGCTGAACGTCGCCGCCGCGAGCCAGGGGCGGGGAGTCGGCCGGTTCGCCGTGGAGACGGTGTGCGCGGAGATCCGGCGACGGGGCGGCACGCAGGCTTACGTGACGTGGAAGCCGGGCGCCGGCGGGCCGGAGGCGTTCTATCTCAGGCTCGGCTTCCGGCCCACGGGGGAGACCAGTGGCGGCGAGACGGTGGGCGTGCTGGAGCTGTGACCGGCGCTCCCGTGCGGTGTTTCTAGCGGCGTTTCCCGCGGCGGCCGCGCAGCAGCAGTTTCGGCAGGCCGGCCGGGGCGGGCCGCCGGGTGGTGGCCGGGCTGGGCAGCGGAGGGGCGGCCTGCGCGGTGTCCGGCATGCGGTCCGGTGCCTGGACGGGGTCGCCGGCCGGTTCCAGCCGGAGCACCCGGCAGTCGCGGGACCACCGCTCGAGCAGCGTGCCGGAGTCGGGGGCGTTGAGGCGCTTGCCCTTCAACTCCTCGGTCGCCGCCTGCCATGCCTCCGTGCCCGGGCGGAGTTCCACGACGCGGGCGGGCCACGCGACGAGGCGACCGCCCTTGTCCTTGCTGCGGGCGGTGACGGTGGCGGTTCCGCCGTCGGTGAGGCCGAGGCCGGCCAGGGGCTGTTCGGTCCTGCCGGGGTCCGCGTCCGGGCCGGGGGTGTCCGAGCCGCGCCCCACGAGGCAGACCGCACCCTCGTGCCACACGTGCCACAGCGCGCGGGCGGGGCCCTGCGGTCCGCGCACCCACAGCAGGGCGGACTTCTTGGCGGTCTCCTCGATGAGGGCCTGGTCGAGGGCGGTCATGCTCCGCAGCGTACGCGACCCGCTGTGCTGCCGGGTGGACGCGTACGCACCCGCGTACGTCCGCGTACGTTCCCCCGCGCCCCGCGCCCCGTACGCCGCTACAGCCAGCCGTTGCGCTTGAAGCCGCGGTGGATGGCGATGCAGATGCCGACCGTGACGAGGAGCACCGTCGGGTAGGACCCCCTCCACTGGAGCTCCGGCATGTACTCGAAGTTCATGCCGTAGATGCCGGCGATCATCGTCGGGACGGCGAAGATCGCCGCCCACGAGGTGATCTTCCGCATGTCCTCGTTCTGCGCGACGGTCGCCTGTGCGAGGTTGGCCTGGAGAATGGAGTTGAGCAGGTCGTCGAAGCCGAGCACCTGCTCGTTGACGCGGGCGAGGTGGTCGGCGACGTCGCGGAAGTACTTCTGCACCTCGGCGTCGACCAGCCGCATCGGGCGCTCGCTGAGCTGCTGCATCGGACGCATCAGCGGCGACACGGCGCGCTTGAACTCCAGTACTTCGCGCTTGAGCTGGTAGATGCGCCCGGCGTCGCCGCCGCGCCGGCGGCTCTGCGTGGACCCGTCGTCCGCGCCGCCCCCGCCGCCGCTGCTCTCGGAGAAGACGGCGATCTCGACCTCGTCGATGTCGTCCTGCACGGCGTCGGCGACGGCGAGATAGCCGTCGACGGTCTGGTCGGCGATGGCGTGCAGCACCGAGGAGGGGCCCTTGGCGAGCAGTTCGGGGTCCTCCTGCATGCGGTGCCGCAGGGCGCGCAGTGAGCCCTGGCCGCCGTGCCGGACGGTGATGATGTAGTCCCGGCCGGTGAAGCACATCACCTCACCGGTCTCCACGACCTCGCTGGTGGCGGTGAGTTGGGTGTGCTCGACGTAGTGGATGGTCTTGAAGACGGTGAACAGCGAGTCGTCGTAGCGCTCGAGCTTGGGGCGCTGGTGTGCGTGGACGGCGTCCTCGACGGCCAGCGGGTGGAGTCCGTACTCCTCGGCGATGCCGGAGAACTCCTCCTCGGTCGGCTCGTGCAGGCCGATCCACACGAAGTCGCCCGGTTCCCCGGAGCGCGCGGCGCGCAGCGCCTCGTCCGGCTCGAGACGGTTGGTGATGCGGTGGCCGTCGCGGTAGACGGCGCAGTCGACGACGGCGGTGGACCGGCCGCGGGTGGTGTCGTAGCTGTAGCTCTGGCGGTCGCCCCGGCGGAGTGCGGGGCGGACGGCGGCGCGCAGGTCACGGATCATGGACATGCTGGGCTCCTCACGGGTGCCGTGCCGTCTCGTCGGCGGCGGGCGCAGCGCTACCCGGAATGGGGACCTACGGTGGCCGACGCCCCGTCGGATGCGGGAGCGTGCGGCGGGCGGAGGTCCGCAAAGCGGGTACCGCGCGGGCGCCGTGTGCGGACGTAAGGGTACGGCGGAAGCGGGCGGTCGGGGGGCTGTGTTCCGTCGCTCTTCCGCGTGTGCGCTCCGGCGGCGACCGGGAGCGGCCCGGAGTCCGGGTGGGCCGGTCCGGCCGGATGTCGGGCCGGTCCGGGGGTTTTCACCGCGCCGCGGTGGGGGATACCGGGCCTCAGGCGTGGGAACGCGGGTGCCGTGCGGAAGAACGGTTGGTACTGCACGGTCGACTCGGATCCATGAAGTCCCACCTCCTCCGGCCGGTCCCCCGTAGGGGATGTACGAACCTGCCCGGTGCTGCAGCGGCAGCTTTGACCAGCGGTCAACGGTAACACCCGCAGGGTGATCCGCCGCCCCCGGCGGGCCGGACACCGGCGGGTTTCCGCCGCGCCTATGCTCGCGCGCATGGTGGACGTCTCTCAACTCGTCGAGGCCCGGCTGCGCACCGCGCTGGGCGAGCCGGACGCGCGGGCGGCGGTGACCTTCCTGGGCACCGAACGCATCGAGGTGCTGCGCTTCCTCGACGGGGACGTGGTGCGCTACGCCACGCTGGGGATGTCCGCCGCGCCGATGACGGACCCGGCGGCCGCGCTGGCCGACCCCGAACGTGGGCCGCGCGCAGAGCTGCTGCTGTCCGTGCGCGCGGGTGCGGCCGACACCGACAAGGTGCTGCGACCGCTGGCCGTGCTGGCCGCCTCGCCGCAGGTGGAGGGGGTCGTGGTGGCGCCCGGCGCGTCGCTGGACGTCGGCGAACCGCTGTGGCCGCGGGCGCCGTTCACCTCCGTACTGGTGGCGGAGGGCGGCGGTCTGGTTCCGGATCTGGAGCTGGACCCGCCGCTGGACCCGGTGCGGTTCCTGCCGCTGCTGCCGATGACGCCGCACGAGGCGGCCTGGAAGCGGGTGCGGGGCGCCGACGCTCTGGAGGAACGCTGGCTGGCGCACGGCACGGACCTCCGCGACCCGCTGCGGGCCGG
This sequence comes from Streptomyces sp. CNS606, assembly GCF_000426325.1. Classification (NCBI taxonomy): domain Bacteria; kingdom Bacillati; phylum Actinomycetota; class Actinomycetes; order Kitasatosporales; family Streptomycetaceae; genus Streptomyces; species Streptomyces sp. CNS606. Next base: position 40,692 of record NZ_AUFD01000020.1, on the reverse strand, counting down.
CGTGCCGCTGGAGCCGTGACGTCGCTTCGGTCCCGCGGCATCGGACACGGCACGCAGAACGTTTAGCCGGTCTCACAAATTCAGCCTGCATGCACTTTCCCGACCGGGTGATCGTCCTTGACGGCGTGCCGGGAGGGGAGGACCGTGGTGGGTCATGAGGGGCGAACCCAGTTGCCCGAAATGCGGTGGCCGGGTGCGGGCGCCCGGTCTCTTCGCCGACACCTGGCAGTGCGGGATGCACGGAGCGGTGCACCCGCTGCAGCCCGTGGTGCCGCCCAGCGTCGAAGCGCTCTCCGTCGTCGTCGGCCGCGCCGAGGTGCCGGTGTGGATGCCCTGGCCGCTGCCCGTCGGATGGCTCTTCACGGGGGTCGCCGGGGCGGGGGACGACCGCAGCGGTGGACGGGCCACCGTCGTCGCCTGCTCCGGTCCGGGGCCCCTCGGCGGGCCCGGTGAGCTGCTGCTGATCGCGGAGGAACTCGGTGTCGGCCTCGGCGCGCGGTACGCCGGTATCGACGGGCCCGACCCCGGCCCGTACCTCCAGGTGGAGAAGCCTCCGGACGGCAAGGTGCTCGCGGCGGGCCGCCCCACCCCGCTCTGGTTGCTGCACGGCACTCCGTCCGACCGCGCCGTCTTCGCCGGTGAGGCGCGCGGGCTGTGGCTGTGGGCCGTCGTCTGGCCGGAGCAGTCCGGCCTGCTCCTCTACGACGAACTCGTCCTCACCGACCTGCGCGACGCCGGTGCGGAGGTCGACCTGCTGCCGATCGGGGCGCTCTCGCCGCGTCTCGTCGGCTGAGCGGCCGGGTGCCCGGCGCGGTGCCCGCCGGTGCGGGGGCGTGCCCGCCGGTGCCGGTGTGTGCCCGCCGGTGCCGGGCCGCGCCGTCCGGCCGTGGGGCGCGCTGCCGGTAGAGTGAGGGCGCCCGCCGTCCGCCGTCCGTAGTTGGAGCACCCCGCCGTGCGCATCGACCTGCACACCCACTCCGCCGCGTCGGACGGCACCGACGCGCCCGCCGAGCTGGTGCGCAACGCCGCCGCGGCCGGTCTGGACGTCGTCGCGCTGACCGACCACGACACGGTCGCCGGATACGAGGAGGCGCTGGCCGCGGTGCCCGCCGGTCTCACGGTGGTCACCGGCATCGAGCTGTCCTGCCGTCTGGACGGCATCCCGCTGCACATGCTCGGCTACCTGTTCGACCCGGAGGAGCCGGAGCTGGCCCGCGAACGCGAGCTCGTGCGCGACGACCGGGTGCCGCGGGCCCGGGCGATGGTCGGCAAGCTGCGCGAGCTGGGCGTCCCCGTCACCTGGGAGCGGGTGGCCGAGATCGCCGGTGACGGCGCCGTGGGCCGGCCGCACATCGCCAGCGCCATGGTCGAGCTCGGCGTCGTGGAGACCGTGACCGACGCGTTCACCTCCGAGTGGATCGCCAACGACGGCCGCGCGTACGTCGACAAGCACGAGCTGAACCCGTTCGACGCCGTCCGGCTGATCAAGAACGCCGGCGGTGTCGCCGTCTTCGCCCATCCGCTCGCCGTCAAGCGCGGCGAGGTGCTGCCCGAGTCCGCCGTCGCGGAGCTCGCCGGCGCCGGCCTCGACGGCCTGGAGGCGGACCACATGGACCACGAACCGGCCACCCGCACCCGCCTGCACGGCATGGCTGCGGACCTCGGCCTGCTCGCCACCGGTTCCAGCGACTACCACGGCGCCCGCAAGACCTGCGTGCTCGGCGAGCACACCACCGATCCGGATGTGTACGCCGAGATCGCCGCCCGCGCGTCAGGCGCGAAGCCCGTCACCGGCTGACGTACGGTCCCCCGCCGCGCCCGGCCGCCCCCTACGGGCGGCGCGGCGCCCGCGCACCCGCCCGCCCGGGTCTGCTCCGCCCACGCGTCCGCCCCTGCTGCGTCGCCCCGCGTGGGGCCCCAAGCATGCAGCCCCACGCCCGCGTCGCGTCCCGGCCGCGCGCACGCACGAGGCGCGCGCGGCAGGCGCCGTGCGCCCGTGTGCGCCCGCCCCCTCACCCCGTCCACCCTCCCCACCCCGGCAAGGCCCTCTCGTGTTCGACGTCGCTCTCTTCGGATCCGTCTTTCTCACCCTTTTCGTGATCATGGACCCGCCGGGGATCACCCCGGTGTTCCTCGGTCTCACCTCCGGGCGTCCCGCCAAGGTGCAGCGCCGGATGGCGCTCCAGGCCACGGCCGTCGCGTTCGGTGTGATCACCGTCTTCGGCATCTGCGGCCGGCAGATCCTCGACTACCTGCACGTCTCGGTGCCGGCCCTGATGGTCGCGGGGGGACTCCTGCTGCTGCTGGTCGCGCTGGACCTGCTCACCGGCAAGGCGGACGAGCCCTCGCAGACCAAGGACGTCAACGCGGCCCTGGTCCCGCTCGGCATGCCGCTGCTTGCGGGGCCGGGAGCCATCGTGTCGGTGATCCTCGCCGTGCAGCGCGCCGACGGCTGGGGCGGCCACCTCGCGGTGTGGAGCGCGATCGTCGCCATGCACCTCGTGCTGTGGCTGGTGATGCGCTACTCGCTGCTGGTCATCCGCGTCATCAAGGACGGCGGTGTGGTGCTGGTGACCCGGCTCTCCGGGATGCTGCTGTCCGCCATCGCCGTTCAGCAGATCGCCAACGGCGTCACGCGGTTCGTCTCCGGCAACGGCTGACCCGGCCCGCGTCCCCGACCGTGAGGCCGGGGGGACGCGCGCCGCATCCGTGGCTGGGGACCGGTCGTGCTCGGCGGCGCGCTCAGGCGGCCGTCTCCGTGGCGGGCGTACCCGTCCAGGTGTTCAGGGCCGCGCGCAGCGACGTCTCGTCGGCGGCGCCGCCCGCCCAGGCGACGTACCCGTCCGGCCGGACCAGCAGCCGCAGGCCGCGCCCGTACACCCCGTACGCCGCCCCGTCGCCGCGGCGGACGACCGTGACGCCGTGCTCCTCGGCCGCGGGCGACCCCTCGCCTCCCGGGGTCACGAGGACGAACCCGCCCCCGCGCAGGGCCTGGTAGAGCCGGCCGGTGGCCAGCGGCAGGTCCGGCACGCGGGTGCCGGTGAGGCGGTGCGTGCCGCGCTCCCGGCCGTAGGCGATGCCCACGCCGGAGACCGTGCCCATCGCCCGGTCGGCCAGCGGACCGGCCGCGGACACCAGCCGGGACACGGCGGCCCGCAGCGCCCGCGTCGCCGGTCGGTGCGCCATCGCGAGGCGGACCAGCGCGCCGCTGCTGCGCAGCACCGTGCGGCCGACGGGGTGGCGCTCGGCCTGGTAGGTGTCCAGGAGGTGCTCCGGCGCGCGGCCGCGGACCACTGCGGCCAGTTTCCAGCCGAGGTTGGCGGCGTCCTGGAGGCCGGTGTTCATGCCCTGGCCGCCGGCGGGGGAGTGCACGTGTGCGGCGTCCCCGGCGAGCAGCGCCCGGCCCACCCGGTAGGCGGGGGCCTGCCGTTCGTCGCTGTGGAAGCGGGAGAGCCAGCGTGCGTCGTGCATGCCGTGGTCGGTGCCCAGCGCACGGCGCGCGATCTCCCTGACCTCCTCCAGGTCCAGGGGCACGTCGTCGTCGACCTGGCGGTGGCGGCTCCAGCCCATGATCCGGTACCAGCCGTCGCCGAACGGCACCAGCCCGGCGAAGGTGTCGCCGACGCCCCGGATGGTGAGCACCTCGTCCGGCTCCTCGGCGAGCCGGACGTCGGCCAGCACGAGGGAACGGATCACCGACCGCCCGGGGAACGGCAGGCCGAGCGCACGCCGTACCGCGCTGCGGTGGCCGTCCGTGCCGACCGCGTACGCGGCGCGCAGCGTGCCGCCCGCGCCGAGGGAGACGGTCACGCCGTCGGCGTCCTGGGTGAGCCCGCCGACCTCGGTCCCGTACCGGAAGCGCACCCCCGCGGCCGCGGCGCGGCGCTCCAGCAGCCGTTCCACCTGGTACTGCGGGGTGATCAGCAGGAACGGGAACCGGCTGGGCAGCCGGGACAGATCCAGGTCGAGCCGCCGGAAGAGGCGGAGGCGGGTGAGCCGGGAGCCGGTGGCGACGAGTGCGTCCGCCAGCCCCCGCGCGTCGAGCTGCTCGAGGGTCCGGGCGTGGACCCCGAAGGCGCGGCTGAGGTTGCTGAGGCCGGGCGGCCGCCGCTCGACCAGGGTGACGTCGACGCCGGCTTCCGCCAGGTCGCCGGCGAGGAGCAGGCCGGTCGGGCCCGCGCCGACCACCACGACGTCGGTGCGCTCGGGGTGGTCGATGCGGCCGGTGGGGCCGGGGTTCCGCGTGGGGTGCTGGGCGTGCGACATGTGCGCCTCCCGGGGGCGTCGGGCGAGCGTGCCAACGAGTGTGTGCCAACGCTTGTTGATGTCAGTACAGCGCGCGGTCCTGGCGTTGTCAACATGTGTTGGCCTACGATTGTTGGCATGACGGAGAAGCCCGCCGGCACACCGGCCACGACCACGGCGTCCACCACGGCTCCGCGGCGTTCCGACGCCACCCGCGCCGCGATCCTGCACGCTGCCCGCGACCATTTCGCGGCCGACGGCTACGAGCGCGCGACCATCCGCGCCATCGCACGGGACGCGGGCATCGACGCGTCCATGGTGATGCGGTACTACGGCAACAAGGAGGGCCTGTTCGCGGCCGCCTCGGAATTCGAACTGCGGCTCCCGGACCTCGCCGCAGTGCCGCGCGAAGAGGTCGGCGCGGCACTCGTCGGGCACTTCCTCGCCCGCTGGGAACAGGACGGGACGCTCACCGCCCTGCTGCGTGTCGGCGTCACCAACGAAGCGGGCGCGGCCCGCATGCAGCACATCTTCCGCGAGCAGCTCGGACCCGCGGTCGCCCGGGTGTGCCCGGTGCCCGGCCAGGCGCCGCGGCGCGCCGCCCTCGTCGCCGCGCAGATCCTCGGCATGGCGCTGGCCCGCTACGTGCTGCGGCTGCCGCCCGCCGCCGCGATGAGCCGGGACGAGGTCGTCGCCTGGCTCGGGCCCACCGTGCAGCGCTACCTCACCGCCGACGCGCCCTGAGCGTGCCGGCGGGAACTCTCCTCGGCCCTGCCGTCGCCCGTCCCGCCGCCCGTCAGCGCGCGGGGACCGCCCAGCCGGCCAGCAGGGCCTGCGCGGTCTGCTGCGGCTGGTCCGCGTTCGGCGAGTGCTCGGCGCCGGTGATCACGGTCCGGCGCGCGCCGATCGCCGCGGCCAGCGCGTCGATCTGCGGTACCGGCCAGGCGTAGTCCAGCTCCCCGGACAGCACGTGCACCGGCATGCCGTTCGCGGCCAGTTCCGTCAGCTCCGCCGTGCGGTCCGGCTCGGTGAGCAGCTGCTGCGCGGTGGCGATCAGCTGTTCGGGCACGTTGGCCAGCCAGCGATGGTGCAGGAACTCCGCCACCGCCGGGGGCGTGAGGTCGTCCGCCGCCTCCGGCGGGTCCAGCTCCCGCATCGCCCGCCAGACGTCCTCCATCTCCATCACCGGCAGCGCGCCGAGCAGCATCTTCAGCCGTGACTGCTGGGCCGTGCAGACGGCACCGGGACCGCTGCTCATCAGCGTCAGCGAGGCGAACGGCGTGCGGTCGCGGAACACGGCGGCGCGGGCGATCAGGCCCCCGAGCGAGTGCCCGACCAGGTGCAGCGGGTACTCCGCCTTCAGCGTCTCGGCGACCGCCAGGACGTCGGCCGCCAGCTCCTCCGGGGCGTACGCGCTCTCGTCGCACGGTCCGCCCGTCTCGTACTGCCCGCGCCCGTCCACGGCGACCACGCGGTATCCCTCATGAGCCAGCGGCTCCAGAAGGCCGATGAAGTCCTCCTTGCTGCCCGTGAAACCGGGGATCAGCAGGGCGGTGCCGCGGGTGGCGGAGCCCATCTCGTGGACGGCGAACGGGCCGCGTGCGGTGGGGAGCCGGTGCGCACGGGCACCGTGGGGGAGTTCGAGGAGGGGCGGTCGGCTCATGCCGTGACGCTACCGCGTGTGCGGTGCCCCGGCGAGAACCGCGGGGCGCGTGCCCGGCCGCCCCCGGGGCCGCCGCACCGTGAGGCGCGGAAGGGCGCGCCGGAGCGAACAGAGCCCCGGCCCGACGGTTCACGCAGCCCGGCGCGGCGGAGTGGCCGGCCGGCACGATGCCGCACCGGACGCACACGCGCCGGGCGGGCTCGTGCGAGCCCGCCCGGCGCGGCACCGACCGGTCGGCCGGGCAGGGCCCGGCCGACCGGTCAGGGGGTTCAGCTCTCCGCAGCGGAGGCGGATCCGCCGCGGGTGCGACGGCGACGACGGGGCTTGGCGGCCGCGCCGCCCTCCGCCCCGCCGGACGCCTGCGGCGCCTGAGCCGGGGCTTCGGCGACGGCGCCACCGGCTGCCGTTGCCGCACCGCTCCGGGTGCGGCGCCGCCGCCGGGGCTTGCGGGCCGGGCCCTCGGACGGACCCTGGCCGGGTGCCGCCGCCGGAGCCGCGGCCTCGGCCGCCGCCGCGTCGAGGGGCTGCCCGCCACGCGTGCGCCGGCGCGGCCGCGACTTCCGCTCACGGCTCGGACGCTCGGTGGCGTCTCCGCCCGGGCGGGCACCGCCGCGACCACCGCGGCCGCCGCGCGGCCCGGTCTCGCCGAGGTCTTCGATCTCCTCGGCGGCGAGGCCGGCCCGGGTGCGCTCGGAGCGCGGCAGGACGCCCTTGGTGCCCTCGGGGATGCCGAGCGCCTCGTACAGGTGGGGCGAGGTGGAGTAGGTCTCCTCCGGGTCCGGGAAGGACAGCTCCAGCGCCTTGTTGATCAGCTGCCAGCGCGGGATGTCGTCCCAGTCGACCAGCGTGACGGCCGTACCCGAGTTGCCCGCGCGGCCGGTACGGCCGATGCGGTGCAGGTACGTCTTCTCGTCCTCGGGCGTCTGGTAGTTGATCACGTGCGTGACGTTGTCGACGTCGATGCCGCGGGCCGCGACGTCGGTGCAGACCAGCACGTCGACCTTGCCGTTGCGGAAGGCGCGCAGCGCCTGCTCGCGGGCACCCTGGCCCAGATCGCCGTGCACGGCGCCGGCGGCGAAGCCGCGGCGGGTGAGCTGCTCGGCGATGTCGGCCGCGGTGCGCTTGGTGCGGCAGAAGATCATCGCCAGGCCGCGGCCCTCGGCCTGGAGGATGCGGGCGACCATCTCCGGCTTGTCCATCGAGTGCGCGCGGAAGACGTGCTGCTCGGTGTTGGCGACCGTGTGGCCGTGGTCGTCGGGGGCGGTGGCCCGGATGTGCGTGGGCTGGCTCATGTACCGGCGGGCGAGGGAGATGACCTGACCCGGCATGGTGGCCGAGAACAGCATCGTCTGCCGCTTCGCCGGCAGCAGCTGGATGATCTTCTCGACGTCCGGCAGGAAGCCGAGGTCCAGCATCTCGTCGGCCTCGTCGAGGACGAGGGCCCTGACGTGCGACAGGTCGAGCTTGCGCTGGCCGGCCAGGTCGAGCAGGCGGCCGGGGGTGCCGACGACCACGTCGACGCCCTTCCGCAGCGCCTCGACCTGCGGCTCGTACGCCCGGCCGCCGTAGATGGACAGCACGCGGACGTTGCGGACCTTGCCCGCGGTGAGCAGGTCGTTGGTGACCTGCTGGCACAGCTCACGGGTGGGAACGACCACCAGCGCCTGCGGCGCCTCCGTCAGCTGCTCGGGCTTCGCCCGGCCCAGCTCGACGTCGGCGGGGACGGTCACGGTCTCCAGGAGCGGCAGCCCGAAACCGAGCGTCTTGCCGGTACCGGTCTTCGCCTGGCCGATGACGTCGGCGCCGGCGAGCGCGACCGGAAGGGTCATCTCCTGGATGGGGAAGGGGGACGTGATGCCGACGGCCTCGAGGGCCTCGGCGGTCTCGGAGAGGATTCCGAGCTCTCGGAACGTGGTGGACAGGATGCTTGCCTCTTCTGTGTGACGCGAGGCGAGGCGGCACCGGTGGGGCCCGGTGGAGCGAGGCGGGTCAGTACCGTGCCCGGTTGCGGCGGGGGCCTTCCTGCGGCCTGGTCCACCGATCGGCGCGGGACCACTAGCTCATCGCTCTGGCGCTCATCTCGCGCGAGCGGTCCCTCATGGAACATGGCCGGTGCTCGGTGCACCCAGCCACGTGGAGGGCTTGTCGGGTCGGAGCCGATCGGGCCACCGACCGGGCATCCGCGATATGCGTCGGGCCCACCGTGTCCGGCGGGCTCCTATAGCACTGTACCCCGGATCCGTGCAGGTGTACCGGGGCGACGGGTGTGTACGACTTCACACCTGCGGTCGCCGGACCGGGGCTGCGGGGTTCCGGTCCTGGTGGGGAGGGCTATCGTGCTGGGCTATGGAGACGCCCGACACACACACCGACGCCGCCGCCGGCGACGCCGCGGCCACCGGCATCGCCGCGCAGAGCTGGGAGCAGGCCTCCGCCGACCCGCAGTACCGGGCCGCCGTCGTGGACCTGCTCGGCGCCCTGGCCTACGGGGAGCTGGCCGCCTTCGAACGGCTCGCGGAGGACGCGAAGCTCGCACCGACCCTGGCGGACAAGGCGCAGCTCGCGGCGATGGCGTCCGCGGAGTTCCAGCACTTCGAGCGGCTGCGGCAGCGGCTGGCGGAGATCGACGCGGACCCGACGCAGGCCATGGAGCCGTTCGCCGCGCCGCTCGACGAGTTCCACCGGCTCACCGCGCCGTCCGACTGGCTGGAGGGCCTGATCAAGGCGTACGTCGGCGACTCCATCGCCTCCGACTTCTACCGCGAGGTCGCGGCCCGGCTGGACGCGGACACCCGCGCGCTGATGCTCGCGGTGCTGGACGACACGGGCCACTCCGGCTTCGCGGTCGAGAAGGTGCGCGCCGCGATCGACGCCGACGGCCGGGTGGGCGGCCGGCTCGCGCTGTGGGCGCGGCGCCTGATGGGCGAGGCGCTGGCGCAGGCGCAGCGGGTCGTCGCCGACCGGGACGCGCTGTCGACGATGCTCGTGGGCGGGCTGGCCGACGGATTCGACCTCGCGGAGGTCGGGCGCATGTTCTCCCGCATCACCGAGGCCCACACCAAGCGGATGGCCGCCCTCGGTCTCGCCGCGTAGCGCCCGCCTGTCCGGGGCGGCGGACCGCCGCCCCGGACACCGGAGTTCAGGGGATACGGGGTGCGGCCGTCGCGCGCGGGGCGGGGCGGGCGGAGCGCCCGTGGAGGAGCGAGAGCATCGCCACGCTCACGGCCGCCGAGATCACCAGGGCGAGGCCGAGGTTCCCCGGGCCCATCACCGCGTAGGCCACCAGCCCGCCCACCAGTCCGCCGCCGGCACCGGTCGGCAGCACCAGGCTGCGTTGCGGCAGCCGCCCGGAAAGCCGGTGTGCCGCGGCCCATGCCAGGGCCAGTCCGACGATCGCCGAGCCGAGTGCGTACGCCACCACGGGACCTCCCGAGCCGTTGGTGCGGAGCCGGTCGATCCGGTCCTACCCTCGCCGCGCAGAACGTGAAACTGCTGTGAAGGTGAACATCGGGCGTACGGGCGGAGAACCGGCGCCCGCATACACACGTGTGGGGTACGGGAGTCAACTCCCGTACCCCACAAGGTGTTCGGAGTGTGCCCCGGACGCGTCGTCAGAGCGCGCCGAAGCCGACCTTCCGTCCGGCCTGCTCGCCGATCTCGACGTAGGCCACCTTGTCGGACGGCACCAGGACCCGGCGGCCGTGCTCGTCCTCGAGGGAGAGCAACGTGCTGTTCTTGCCCAGCGCGGCCTCCACGGCGGCCTGGACCTCCTCGGCGCTCTGCCGGCTCTCGATGACGATCTCGCGGGGCGCGTGCTGCACGCCGATCTTGACCTCCACGGCCATGTCCCTCCGACGGTCGGGGTGCGCGGACAGCCGCGCCGTACGCAGCACAGATTAGCTCCCCCGGGCATCCCGCCGAGGGCCCCGCCCGCATGCCGACAGCGAACACCGGGGCGCAGCCCGGCCCACGTGGTGAGCCCGCTGCGGCCTCACTGCATGGGGAAACCGGCGATGCCGCGCCAGGACAGCGACGAGATCAGGCGGGCCGCCGCGTCGCGCGGGATGCGCTGGCCGGCGCCCAGCCAGTACCGGGCGGTGATCTGCGCCATCCCGCACAGGCCCACCGCCAGCAGCATCGCCTGGTCGGAGGGCAGTTTGGTGTCCTCGGCGATGATCCCGCAGACGGCCTTCGCACAGTCCAGGCTCACCCGGTCCACGCGCTCGCGCACGGCCGGTTCGTTGGTCAGGTCGGATTCGAAGACCAGCCGGAACGCGCCGCCCTCGTCCTCGACGAAGCCGAAGTAGGCGTCCATCGTGGCCGCGACCCGCTGCTTGTTGTCGTGGGTCGACTCCAGCGCGTTGCGCACCTGCTGGAGGAGCGCGTCGCAGTGCTGGTCGAGTAGCGCGAGGTAGAGGTCGAGCTTTCCGGGGAAGTGCTGGTAGAGCACCGGTTTGCTGACGCCCGCGCGGTCCGCGATGTCGTCCATCGCCGCGGAGTGGTAGCCCTGTGCGACGAACACCTCCTGGGCGGCGCCCAGGAGCTGGTTGCGTCGGGCCCTGCGCGGCAGGCGCGTGCCGCGGGGGCGCGCCTCTGCTGCTGTCTGCTCGATCGTCACGCTCGCCTCCCTGGTGCCTCCCCGGCCGGGCCAGGGGACTGCTGCTTCTCCGCGCGGTGCGCGCCGAGACCGCCATCGTACTTTCGGGTAACCCGGGTCCGCGCTCCGCAAGCGCACATTCTCGCTCAGCGCAGGCTATCGGGACACCCTCTGGCCGCAGGGCGGGGCGAGAGGCGCCCGCACGGCGATCGCGCCGCCCCGGCCGCCCGGCCCGGGGAGCGCCGCGGAAGCGCCTCAGCGGTACTCGTCCTCGTTCACCTCCACCACACGGGCCTGCTCGGCGGCGTCCGCCGGGTCCACCTCGTCGGAGCCGCGGCCGGTCATCGGCTCGCTGCGCTGCCGCAGCAGATCGGCCTGCTGCTCCGCGGCGTCCGCCTCGGGCGCCTCGAACTCGGCTCCCTCCGGCTCCTCCTCGTAGACGTCGTCGAACGTTTCGGGATCGGTCGGGTCGACAGACATGTGGGCTCCCCTTTCCGGTGCGGGCGTCCCGCAATCTGCTCCAGGCGGGTGCAACCGCTGCGGGACGCGACCGGTTCCGGCCGGTTCCCCGCGGTATGTCGTACGGGTCCCCGCAGCAGTGACGGCGAACACATGGGTACCCGCGTGATCGTCTCGTAACATTGCTCCATGTCGTCGACCGAGCAGCCGGATCTGCGTACCGCCGTCCCGCACGCGATCCCCGACCTGAGCGGGCCGCACGTCCACGAGGGGGAGACGCTGCGCGACGTCTCCCTCGCCGGTCTCACGCTCTCCGTGCGCGCCCGGCCGCCGGCGCGTCGCGGGCTGCCGCCCGCGCTGTATGTGCACGGTCTCGGCGGGTCGTCGCAGAACTGGTCCGCGCTGATGCGGGAGCTGGCCGGGCACCTCGACGGCGAGGCCGTGGACCTCCCCGGCTTCGGAGGGTCGCCGCCGCCGGACGACGGCGACTACTCCGTGTCCGCGCACGCCCGCTCCGTGGTCAGACACCTCGACGCGTCCGAGCGCGGCCCGGTCCACCTGTTCGGCAACTCCCTCGGCGGCGCGGTCACCACCCGCGTCGCCGCGATGCGTCCCGACCTGGTGCGCACGCTCACTCTGGTCTCCCCGGCGCTGCCCGAGCTGCGCCCGCAGCGCACCGCCGTACCGACCGCGCTGCTGGCCCTCCCGGGGGTGACGTCGCTCTTCGGCCGCTTGACGAAGGACTGGACGCCGGAGCGCCGCACCCGCGAGGTCCTGGCCCTGTGCTACGGCGATCCCGGCCGGGTGGCGCCCGAGGACTTCCAGGTCGCGGTGCGGGAGTACGCGCGCCGGCTCGAACTCCCGTACTTCTGGGACGCGCTGACCCGTTCGGCGCGCGGGCTCGTGAACGCCTACACTCTCGGCGGTCAGCACTCCCTGTGGCGCCAGGCCGAGCGGGTGCTCGCCCCGACGCTGCTCGTCTACGGCGGCCGCGACCAGCTGGTCTCGTTCCGCATGGCGCGCCGGGCGAGTGCCGCCTTCCGTTCCTCCCGGCTGGTCGCGCTGCCGGAGGCCGGGCACGTGGCGATGATGGAGTACCCCGACGTGGTCGCGCGGGCCTTCCGCGAGCTGCTGGCGGAGACATCCGAACGGAGCGAGCAGGCAGTGAAGGGAGCGTAGTGGGACGCCACAGCCGCAAGCGGAACGCTCCGCCGGAGACCCCGGCCCGGACCGTGGCCGAGGCCGGACCCGTGGTGGGTGCCCAGCCCTGGGCGACCGGTGGTCCGGACGGTGCCGCAGCCGCCCGGCCCGCGCCGCCCCCCGGCTCCTCGGGCCCCGCACCGTTCGCGTCCGGCTCCGTGCGCCGTCCGGCCGTGCCCCGGCCCTACCCGGGCGAGCGTGGCCCGGCGGGAGTCCCCTATCCGGGCCCGGCCGCGTACGGCACGCCCCCCGGCGGGACGCCGCAGGCGCGCGGCGGTCACCCGCAGCACCGCGAACCCGGCGGCGCCTGGGGCGACGGCCCTGCCACCGGCTCCACCCCTACGGTCGGACCGCCGCGCTCCGGCGGTCCCCGGCCCGGCGCCCCGCGCAGCGGAGCGGCGCCCGGCCCGCGGGACGGCCCGCGCCAGGACTATCTGGACGCCTTCGACGACGACGTGTTCGTCGGCGGCTCCGCGTCGCGCTCCGCACCGCCGCCCGAGATGCCGGGCCGTCGGGCCTCCGGTGCCGCCGGCGGTGGCCGCGGCGCCCCGCCGCCCCGCGCCGAGGACCCGTGGGACACCGCGTCGCCGGGCCCCGACGGCGACCACGAAGGCGACGGAGACCACGACGACGATCCGGAGACCGGGCCGCAGCGCGCCCGCACCAAGGGCCGCACGTTCACCGGCGTGGCCGCCGCAGCGGTCACGACCGTGCTGGCGATCGTGGTGGCCGGCCAGGTCACCGGTCTGGAACAGCGGCGGGACGACCGGGCCGCCGCCGGAGCGGGCGAGGCCCGCGGCGACGACGGTGAGTCCTCCCGCCGTGCGCCGCGCCCCACGCCGTCCGACACGCAGGCCGCCCGTCCGCTGACCTACGCGGAGCGGATCGCCACCGTCCTCCCCCTGGACCCGGACCTGCACGGCACCGGCGAGTTCAGCACCGTGGAGGGCCGGGAGGAGGGCGACGGCCGGGGCGAGGTCGTCCGCTACCGCGTCGAGGTGGAGAAGGAACTCCCGCTCGACACCGAGCTGTTCGCCGAAGCCGTGCACCGCACGCTGAACGACGACCGCAGCTGGGCGCACGACGGCGCGCGCAGCTTCCAGCGGGTCGCCTCCGACGGCGCCGACTTCGTCATCACCCTGGCCAGCCCCGGCACCACCGGCGCATGGTGCGCCAAGTCCGGCCTGGACACCACGGTGCAGAACGTGTCGTGCGACTCCGCGGCAACCGACCGCATCATGATCAACGCCTGGCGCTGGGCGCAGGGTTCGGAGACCTTCGGCGACGACCGCATCCGCGAGTACCGCGAGATGCTGGTCAACCACGAGGTCGGACACCGGCTCGGGCTCGGACACCGCTTCTGCGGGTCCGACGGGGCCCTCGCGCCCGTGATGATGCAGCAGACCAAGACCCTCACCACCGGTGCCGCCACCTGCCGTCCGAACGCCTGGCCGCACCCGGAGAAGGACGGCTGACCGGCGCACAGCGTGCCTCGGCGAGACCGTTGAACGCGTAAACGTCCGGAAAGTCACGGCCGTTCACCCCTTCCGGTGGTGCGACGGACAACCGTCCGTCGTAGCCCCCCGTGTCGCGCATACCGTCGTCGGCGTCACATCCACCGCATCCGACGCGGTGGCCCACTCGTCGATCGGCCGGGGGTGCGTTCGTGCGCGTTGCACTGCTTACGGAGGGTGGTTACCCCTTCGCGCGTGGTGAGTCGGTGCTGTGGTGCGACCGGCTGGTGCGAGGGCTGGGCGGACACGAGTTCGAGCTCTACGCGCTCAGCCGCAGCCCGCGCCAGGAACAGGCCGGCTGGTGCGACCTGCCGCAGAACGTGCGGCACGTCCGCACCGCCCCGCTGTGGGGCGAGCCCCCGGCGCACGTCGCCTGCGCCGAGGGCGCCGCCGCCCGCGGCGTCACCGGGCGCCGCGAACGCCGCCGCTTCGCCGAGTGCTTCGCGGAGCTCGCCGCGGCGATCTGCACCCCCGCCGCAGACGGAGACGAGCCCGACCGGGCGGACCGCACCGGCCCCACGGCGGCGGAACGCTTCGCCGCCGGTCTGCACGGACTCGCGGACCTCGCCCGCGACCACGGCGGCCTGCCGGACGCGATCCGCTCCGAACTCGCCGTCCGCGTCCTGGAGTCCGCGTGCCGCGCGCCGGGCGCGCTGCGCGCCGCGCACGCCGCCCAGGTCTCCGACCTGCTCGCCGTCGTCGACCGGCTGGAACGTGCCCTGCGCCCGCTCTCCCTGGACTGGCTCGACGAGGGCCCCGGCAGCGCCGGCCTGGGCGACGCCGACCTGTGCCACGCCGTCGGCGGCGGCCCCGCCGCACTCGCCGGGCTCCTCGCCGCCCGTGCCTACGGCACGCCCCTGTTGATCACCGAGTACGGGGTCCGGCTCCGCGAGCACTACCTCGCCAGCACCCCCCTTCCCGCGCAGGCGGGCGGCGTCGGCCCCGGCGGCGCGACGCCCGGCGTCCGGCCCGACGCCGCGCGGCAGCCCGTGCGGGCGCTGCTCGCCTCGTTCCAGGGCCGGCTGGCGCACGAGGCGTACGCCCGCGCTCAGCTCATCACCCCCGGCAACACCCACGCGCGCCGCTGGCAGGAACGCTGCGGCGCCCGCCGCGAACGGCTCCGCACCGTCTACCCCGGCATGGACGCCGAGCCGTTCACCGAGGTCGGCGAGGCCGTGATGGACGTCCCCGCGGGCGGCAGCGACGGAGACACGCCGGGCCGCGGCGGCCGGTCCCGGCCCACCCTGCTCTGGGTCGGACGGGTCGAACCGGCCAAGGACCTCGTCGCTCTGCTGCACGCCTTCTCCGAGGTGCGCCACGCACTGCCCGGCGCCCGCCTGCGCATCGTCTCCACCGGACTCGGCACCGCACCCGACGCCGCCGCCTACGCGGCGCACCTGCGCGCGCTCGCCGCGCACCTGTTCCCGGACGAGGCCGCCGACACGCACAGCGTCGGGGAGAGCCCCGTGGCCTTCGAGGAGATCGGCGGTCCCGTCGCCCCCACTCTCGCCGACGCCTACGCCGGCGGCACCGTCGCCGTCCTCTCGAGCGTCGTCGAAGGCTTCCCCGTCTCGCTGGTGGAGGCGATGTTCTGCGCCCGCGCCACGGTTTCCACCGACGTCGGCGCGGTGTGCGAGGTCATCGGCGGCACCGGCCTGGTGGTGCCGCCCCGCAACCCCCGCGCCCTCGCCGACGCGTGTCTCGCGCTGCTCCGCGACCCCGCCCGCCGCACGCGCCTGGGCGCGGCGGCGCGTGCCAGGGCGCTCGAACTGTTCACCGTCGAGCAGAACGTCGAGGCGTTCCGCGGGATCTACCTCGAACTGATGTCGCGCAGCACGCGCGCCCCCGCGGCTCTCGACACCGACGGCGCGCCGGTGCCGTTCGCGCAGCCCGCCGAGTCGCACGTCCCCGGCCGCTGGGCCAGCACCGTCAGACCCCCGGCGGCGCTCGCGTCCGCGACCGCCTCGCCCCGCCCGGCCGGAATGCGCCCGCCCGCGCACGCCCGGCCGGCGCAGACCGCCACCGTCCACGGCCCGAGCTGGGCCCGGCACGCCGCGTCCGGTACCCCGGCCGTCGGTGTCCGGCCCGGCCAGGAGGACCCCGCATGACGTCCCGCCATCCGCACCGGCGCGCCCCCGAGGGCACGCCTCCACCGTCCGGGCCCGACCGGAGGCGCGCCGGCCCGCCCGGGCAGGCCGAGCCCGCGGAGCCCGTCGCCCCCGTCAACCCGGGGGCGTGGGACACCCGTTCGTGGACCCTGGTCGACGACGTCGACGGTCCACCCGCCGAATCCGGCCCCGAGCCCCTCGACTCCTGGCGTTCCGAGGGGGGTGCGGGGGCCACCCCGGGATCGGGAGACCAGGTGGTGTGGCCGGAGGCCGGGCATCCCGCGTCGGCCGCGCTGGACGCGGAGGGCGTGCCGCTCGCCGAACCGCCCACGGGGCCGCTGCACGCCCTGGACGGCCCGCCGCCCCGTCGTCGTGCGGCCGCGACACCCACCCGGGCCCCCCGCCCCGCGCCGCCCGCCCCCGAATCCCGCCTCCACACCGGCGCTTTCGGGCCCGCCCAGCCGGCCGAGGCCGCCGCCCAGCCGGCCGAGGCCGCCCAACCGCCTGAGTCCGCTGAGCCCGCCGCCCCCCGGCCCCCCTCCGCCGCCCCGCGGGCCCCCCGGGACGACTCCGCGCCCCGGAAGCCGGGAGGGCCCGCACCCGGTGTACGGGTCTCGGGCCGCCGGGCACCCGCCCCGGACGCCGGCGCCCGCCCGCCGTTCGCGGGCGAGCCGGGCCGTGCCGACCGCGCAGGGGTGGCGCCCGCCGCCGACGCGGCAGCACCGTCCGACGGCATGACGTCCCGCGCGGACGGCGGGCGGCGCGGGGCGTCGGCGGATCCCGTGCGGGAGCTGATGCACCGCCACCGGGCTCTGTGCGAGCGGGCCGTCGACCCGCTGGAGATCGCCGCCGGACTGGAGGCGCACGGCATCACCGACCGCACCGCCGCCCGCTACCGGCACCGCGACGTGTTCTCCCTCGCCGAGGAGCTGTACGTCCGGGTGCCCCGCGCCGAGGACGGGGCCGTCGCGGATCCGTCGGCCGACGGATCCGGGCCGCAGAAGCCGCGCCGGGTCCGGGCGGCGGGCCGCGGGCTCAGTCACCTGCTGCCCGGTGTGCTCTGCGCCGCCACCGTCGTGGGGCTGACCTACGTGCCGCTGGAGCCGCCGTACGCCCGGCCCGCCGTGGGGACGCTCGGCGGACTCGCGGTGCTCGCCGCCGTACGCCTGTCGCTGCGCGGCGTGCCGCGGACGCGCACCGCCGCGCTGTGGGCCTGCTGGCTGCTCGGCTACGTGCTGTACGGCGACTGGCTGCTGACCGAGCTGCTCGCGGGCGGGGCGGGCGTCGGGCGTCTCCTGCCGGCGCTCGCGTGTCTGTGCGTTCCCCTGGCCCTGGCGTTCGGCGTCGCGCCGGCGGCCTGGTCCGCGCACCTGTTCGCGGCGCGGGCCCGGCGGAGGCTGGCGGGCAGCCGCAGCCTCGGCGACTTCGCCGCGGGCGTACGGCCGTTGCTGCTGCTGACGGTCGGCCTCTTCGCCGTCGCACTGTCGGCCGTGCAGGCCGCCGCTCACCTGCTGGTGCGCGGCGCGGCGGCCCCGCACGCCACCCACGCTGCCACGGCGGCGCTCGGCGTGCTGCTGTTCGTGGCGCTGCTGCTGAGCCGCCACGGTTTCCCCCGCGCCGCTTCGGGCGGGCTGGCCGCCGCCTGCCTGCTGATCGCCGCCGCACTGGGCACCGTGCTGGCGGCCCGGCTGCCCGGCGCCGCCGCCGTCGGACGGCCGGTGGAGCAGGCCGTCGCGGCGTACGGCCCGACCGTCGTTCCGGCGGCCGCCTGCGCGCTGGCGGCCCTGGCGCTGCTGGCGTACGGGCTGCGTGCCCTGACCGGCGCGTCCGCGCACCAGCGGCCCGCCGCCCGGGAGGCGTCCGGCCGCCTCCCCCGCCAGGGGCCTGCGCCGGGTCCGGCGCCGACGGGCGTGGAGCCGGATCCGCCCGGCGACCGCCTCGCCCGGCAGGCCCGGTGACCGCCGCCCCGCCCCGCCTCCGGCGGCCCTCCCGACCACCCCACTGCGCACGCACGTGCACGACACCGACAGGAGCTCCACCGATGACCGCATCCGAGTCCCCCGGAACGACCCGCCACGAGGAGGCCGCACGATGAGAGTGCTGCTGATCGGTGCGCACGGCTACCTCGGGCGCTACGTCGCCGACCGGCTGCTCGCGGACCCCGCCGTGCAGCTGACGGCGCTGGGCCGGGGCGACGAAGCGGACGTGCGCTTCGACCTGTCCTCCGGAAGCCCGGGGGCGCTCACCCGCTTCCTCGACGCCGTCCACCCCGGCGTCGTCATCAACTGCGCCGGCGCCGTGCGCGGCGGGGCACGGGAGCTGACCCGGCACAACACCGTCGGCGCCGCCACCGTGTGCGAGGCGCTGCGCCGCAGCAGTTGCAGCGCCCGGCTGGTGCACATCGGCTGCGCCGCCGAGTACGGCCCGGCGCAGCCCGGGAGCTCCACGAGCGAGGACGCGCTGCCGCGCCCCGGCGGCCCGTACGGGGTGAGCAAGCTGGCCGCCACCGAACTGGTGCTGGGCTCCGGCCTGGACGCCGTGGTGCTGCGGGTGTTCTCCCCGGCCGGGCCGGGCACACCGGCCGGTTCGCCGCTCGGGCGGCTCGCCGAGGGCATGCGCCGCGCCCTGCAGCAGGGCGACAGCGAGCTCAAGCTGCCCGGCCTCGCCGTGCAGCGCGACTTCGTCGACGTCCGGGACGTGGCCCGTGCCGTGCACGCCGCCTCCCTGTCCGCCGCACAGGGCGTGGTCAACATCGGCACGGGTCGCGCGGTGCGGATGCGGGACGCCGTGTCCGTGCTGGCGCGGGTCGCCGGCTACGCCGGCGCCGTGCACGACCTGGAACCGACGGTGCCCGGCCCGAACGGGGCTCCGGCCGCCTTCCCCTACCCCGACGGCTGCGGACTGTGGCAGCAGGCCGACGTCCGCACCGCCCGCGACCGGCTCGGCTGGCGGCCCCGCATCGGCCTGGAGGAGTCGCTCGCCGACATCTGGATGGAGGCGGCATGCCGCATCTGACCACCCCGGGGACCCCCGCCGCGACCGAGGCCCCGGCGGCCCGCATCGGCCTGGCCGCGCCCGGCTGGGCCCATCCGATGCTGGCGCCGCGCGAGTGGCGGGGGCCGGCCCGTGCCGAGGCGCCGCCGCTGCACTGGGCCGTGCTGAACGTGGGACGCGGCCCCGGCGCCCGCCCCGACCCGTACTGCCTGGCCGCGGCGGCGCGGCTGCGCGAGGCCGGCACGCCGGTGCTCGGCCACCTGGAGCTGCGGCAGGGGTTCCGGCCGTTCGCCGAGCTGGTCGCGGACGCGCGCCGCTTCCTGGACTGGTACGGCGTCAGCGGCTTCTACCTGGCGCGCTGCCCGTCCGACCCCGCCCATCTGCACGAGACCCGCCGCACCACCCGCACGCTGCGGGCCCTCAGCGACGGCGGGCTCCTGGTCCTCGGCCACGGCACGCACCCCTACCCCGGGTACGCCAAGCTCGCGGACCAGCTCGTCACCTTCGAGGGCGGCTGGCCGGACTACCGCTGGTCGCAGGTCGCGGAATGGACGGCGGACCATCCACCGGAGCGCTTCTGCCACCTGGTGCACGGCGTGCCGGGCACGCATCTGGAGGAGGCGCTGCGCATCGCCCGCTGGCAGGGCGCAGGCACCGTCTACTTCACCGACCGCGGCACCGGCGGCGGCGTCAGCCCCTGGGAGTCGCTGCCCGGCTACTGGGACGAGATCGTCTCGCGCCTCGGTACGGGTGTCTCGGAATGAGACGGCGCGTGGCAGTGTTACCGGAGGAACGAACGTCCGTCCGGCGCCCGGCGCCCGGGCGGTCACCATCCACCGACCACCTTTGCTGAGGTCTTCGTGTCGCTGCCACCACTGGTCGAGCCGGCTGCCGAGCTCACCGTCGACGAGGTCCGCCGGTACTCCCGTCATCTGATCATCCCGGACGTCGGGATGGAGGGTCAGAAGCGGCTCAAGAACGCCCGGGTCCTGTGCGTCGGTGCGGGCGGCCTGGGCTCGCCCGCGCTGATGTACCTCGCCGCGGCGGGCGTCGGCACGCTCGGCATCGTCGAGTTCGACGAGGTCGACGAGTCGAACCTGCAGCGCCAGATCATCCACAGCCAGGCCGACATCGGCCGTCCCAAGGCCGAGTCCGCCAAGGACACCGTGCTGGGCATCAACCCCCACACGAAGGTGAACATCCACGAGGAGCGCCTGGACTCCTCGAACGTGAAGGAGATCTTCGCCGACTACGACCTGATCGTGGACGGCACGGACAACTTCGCCACCCGCTACCTGGTCAACGACGCCTGCGTGCTGCTGAACAAGCCGTACGTGTGGGGCTCGATCTACCGCTTCGACGGCCAGGCGTCGGTGTTCTGGAGCGCGCACGGCCCGTGCTACCGCTGCCTCTACCCCGAGCCCCCGCCGCCGGGCATGGTCCCGAGCTGCGCCGAGGGCGGCGTGCTCGGCGTGCTGTGCGCGTCGATCGGCTCCATCCAGGTCAACGAGGCCATCAAGCTGCTCGCCGGTATCGGCGACCCGCTGGTCGGCCGGCTGATGATCTACGACGCCCTGGAGATGACCTACCGCCAGGTCAAGGTCCGCAAGGACCCGGACTGCGCCGTCTGCGGCCCGAACGCGACGGTCACCGAGCTGATCGACTACGAGGCGTTCTGCGGCGCCGTCTCCGACGAGGCCCAGCAGGCCGCCGTCGGTGCGACGATCACCCCGAAGCAGCTCAAGGAGTGGATCGACGACGGGGAGAACCTCGAGATCATCGACGTCCGCGAGCCGAACGAGTACGAGATCGTCTCCATCCCCGGCGCCAAGCTGATCCCGAAGAACGAGTTCCTGATGGGTGACGCGCTCGGCGAGATGCCGCAGGACAAGCGGATCGTCCTGCACTGCAAGACGGGTGTCCGCTCCGCGGAAGTCCTGGCCGTGCTGCAGAGCGCCGGCTTCTCCGACGCCGTGCACGTCGGCGGCGGCGTCATCGGCTGGGTCAACCAGATCGAGCCGGACAAGCCCGTCTACTGACCGGGCCCGGCGCCGGCCCCACCCCTGGCACCGGGCCCCGGCGGACCCGGCCTCGCAGCAGAACGGCGCCGGGCGGACCCGTACGCGGTCCGCCCGGCGTTCGCCTGTCCGGCCCGGCGCTACAGCGCGCCCTTGCGGGTGAGCTGGGTGAAGGACAGCCAGCCCGGCAGCACCGGCAGCCAGAAGGTCATCAGACGGAACAGCAGGACCGCCGGGGTCGCGATCTCCTTCGGCACGCCGAAGGTGATGAGACCGGCGATCAGCGCGGCCTCGACCGCGCCCAGACCGCCCGGAGTCGGTGCCGCCGAGCCCAGCGCGTTGCCCGCCAGGAAGACCACGGCGAGCGTCGCGTAGCTCATGTCGTCGTAGCCGAACGCGCGCAGCGACGCATCCAGGCACATCAGGAACGCGAACGGCAGCAGCAGCGTGCCGCCCACACCGGTGAGCAGGAGCTTCGGTCGCTGCACCACGTCCAGCATGCGCGGCACCACCCCGGCGAACAGCGACCGCAGCCGCTCCGAGACGAACTTCCGCAGCCCCGGGATCGCGGTGACGATCAGCACCAGCACGGCCGCGGCGAGCAGTCCGGCGATCACCGCGCGGGACGGCGACAGCGTCGGCGTGTGCTCGGTGCCGGTCAGGTAGCCGAAGGCGAGCAGCAGCAGGATGTTCGCGCCCAGGCCGAACAACTGCGACGCGCCCACGCTGGCCACCGCGTGGCCCGGCCGCACGCCCGCCTTCTGGAGGAACCGGGTGTTCAGGGCCACGCCGCCGATCGCCGCCGGTGCCACCAGCTTCACGAACGATCCGGCGATCTGCGCCAGTACGGTGCGCGGGAACGGCACCTTCTCCGGTACGAAGCCGAGCAGCGCGATCGCCGCCGCCAGGTAGGTCAGTGCGGAGAAGCCCAGCGCGATGGCGACCCAGCTGTAGTCGGCGCCGGCCACGGCCTGGCCGATCTCCACGTGGCTGAGCTGGCTGAAGAGGAAGTACGCGGCGAGCGCACCGGCGATGAAACTGATCAGTGTGCGCGGCCTGATCCGCTCCAGCCGGGCCGGCTCGACCGGAGCCTGCGGCCGGATCAGCAGCACGTGACTGCGGATCTGCGCCAGCAGGTCCTCCTCGCGCGCCTCCTCCAGGGCTTCGTCCAGCGCCTTCTTCTCGGCGTTCTTCTCCGCCTTGAGCGCCTTGCGGTCGTGCGCGATCGCGTACGTCTCCTCGGCGGCCTCCCGCGCCTCCTTGCGCAGCCGGGAGGCCTCCAGCACCGCCTCCCGCTCCCGCTGCGCGCGTTCCTTCGCGAGCCGGCGCAGGGTGGTGCGGGTGCTGCGGCTCAGCGCGATCGGCTGGAGCAGGGGCAGGCTGTCCGCGACCACGTCCGGCCCGAGTACGGCCACCGCCGCGGCGACCGAACGTTCCGCCCCGACCCGCAGGCCGAACGTCGTCAGCAGCTGGGCCACGTCCATGCGCAGCACCAGGTCCCCGGCGGCGATCTCGCCCCCTCGCAGGTCGGTGAGGAACACCGCGCCGGAACGATCCACCAGCAGCGACTCGCCGATCAGCCGCCGGTGCGCGATGCGCCGCGACTGGAGCGCCTGCACCTGCCGCCAGGTCGCCCGCATCAGGTCGTCGTCGACCTCCTTGTCGGGCAGCGCCTCGATGCGGCGGCCGTCGATGTGCTCGTAGACCAGCATCACCGCGTCGGGGCCCAGCTCGGAGGTGGCGATCAGCCGCGGCGCGTTCGCCCCCGCCGCGATGGCGGCGTAGGCGATGAGCGCCTCCTGCTCCAGCGCCTGCCGGAGCGACTGCGTGCTGCGCGGCTGGGTGAGGCCGCGCAGCGCGAGGCGGCGCCACACCCGGTAGAAGTAGCCGTGCGCCTGCTGCTCGCGGTCCACGACGGTGACGTCGAGGGACGAGCCGTCCTCCAGCCGCACGCGGTAGCGGCGGCCGCGCTCGTGGTCCGGGTGCTCGCCCTCGGGGGCGGGCTCCTCGATCCCCACCGCTCCCTCCGGCCGGAACCCGACCCGGCGCAGGCCGGCGAGCAGCGTCTGGGCGGTCGGGCGGACGTTCGGCGAGCCGACGGCGTACAGGGTGCCGTAGGCGACGCTCCAGCCGACGAGCACGGTGACCGCGAGGGAGAACGGGGTGGAGTAGCCCG
The DNA here is from genome assembly GCF_000426325.1 of Streptomyces sp. CNS606. NCBI lineage: Bacteria > Bacillati > Actinomycetota > Actinomycetes > Kitasatosporales > Streptomycetaceae > Streptomyces > Streptomyces sp. CNS606. The sequence continues at coordinate 17,718 of NZ_AUFD01000020.1, read as the reverse complement.
CGATCAGCACCGCGAAGGCGTCCAGCAGCAGCACCGCCCACAGCAGCACCCGCCACCGCGGGCGCCGCGCCATGCCCACGGCCGTCATGTAGGCGATCACCGGGGCGAGGTAGCTGTGCACCGGGGTGCTGACGACGCCGTCGCCGAGCTGCTTGGTCAGGGCGTCCTCGACGGAACCCGGTGCCGCCTCGGTCACCCACAGGTCGGTGGCCAGCGACACGCCGTGCGCCAGCACGGCCGCCAGCACGCCGTCCGCGATCCGCAGGCCGTCCCGCTTGATCAGCCGCTCGATGGCGAAGGCCACCGGCACCAGCAGCACCGCGACGCTCGCCGCCAGCCCGGTCACGCTGATGAGCAGCGCCGGCGCCTGCTGGGTGCCCTTCTCGACGTCGCTCTCCAGGCCGCTGGTCGTGCCGTGCGCGAACGCGGCGATCGTCAGCACCGCGACGATGCCCAGCACGCCCAGGCCCAGGCGCAGCAGGTCGGAGGGGCGGTGCACGCGGGCGGGCAGCAGCGGCACGTCCTCGTCGATGCCGCCGTCCCGCTGTGCCGCGTCTGCCGGCCCGGTGGCGTCGGCGGACGCGGCACCGCCCGGCCGGGCCTGGGGCGTGCCGGCGTCGTCGTGCGGCTCGCGGTCCGGGCGCGCCAAGGGGTCGCGGCGGTCCTCGTCGCGTCCGCCGCGGTCCTGGCCGCCGCCGTCGCGCGGTGCGCCGTCGGGGCTGCCGTGCTCGTCCCGCATCTGTGCGCCGTCCTGCGAAGAACCGTCGGCGAGGGGCGCCGGCCGTTCCGGTGGCTCCGCTCTCGGTGGCTCCGCCCGAAGCCCGTTCCCCCGTCGCATGTAGGCCGCCGTCTCGTCCTGGTCTCGCATCACTTGTTACCGCCCGGACGAAGATGGTGACACGTCGGAATGGTGCCCGGGGGTATGAGGGCGTATTCGTGGGGCGCGAGATGCGTAACACTGCGCCCGGTGAGCTGTCGGTGCCGTACGGCACCATGGCTCGCATGCCAGTGAGCGAACCGCCGGAGCTGCCGGACTACGCGGAGCGTGTGCTCGAGGTGACCGAGCGCATTCCGCCCGGCCGGGTGATGACGTACGGCGACGTCGCGGAGTGGCTGGGCGAGGGCGGACCGCGTCAGGTCGGCCGGGTGATGGCGCTCTACGGCGGGGCCGTCCCCTGGTGGCGCGTCGTCCGGGCGGACGGCAGGCCGCTGCCCGGCTCCGAGCTGCGCGCCCTCGGCCACTACCGGGAGGAGGGCACCCCGCTGCGCGAGGCCGGCCGCTCGTCCGGCGACCACGGCCTCCGCCTCGACATGCGCCGTGCCCGCGGTGCGCCTGCGACGCGCCGGGCGGACGACCCCGGTGCCCCCTGATCCGCGCGCCCTCGCCCGCCGGGTGAGGTCCCCGTGCCGGACGGGGCCGTCCGGCACGACGCCGGGCCCGGGAGGCGGCCCCGGGCGGGGCGTCCCCGGCGCGCGGCACGGCGGCGGAGGACGGAGAGCCGGGCCGGACAGCGGGCCCGGCGACCCACGGTGCGCGCCGCGTCCGCGGCGCACTCCGGGCCGGCGGGGAACCCCGCACGGCGTGTGCCCACCGCGTATCGTCGGCTCTTCGTAGCCCCCGCCGGCCCAGCCACCCTCCGCAAGGCGATCCACGTGAGCACCTCCCTTCCTCCGTCCGCGTCGCACCGGTACGCGCCGTCCGCTCCGGCGGCGGCCGGCGCGTACCGGCTGCTGCGCACGCCGCCGGTGCCCGCCGACGTCCCTGCCTTGGACGCACGGCAGCGCGCCGTGGTTGACCACCCCACCGGTCCGCTGCTGGTGCTGGCCGGACCCGGCACCGGCAAGACCACGACGCTGGTCGAGGCGGTCGCCGAGCGCGTGCGCCGCGGTGCCGACCCGGAACGGCTCCTCGTGCTCACCTTCAGCCGCAAGGCCGCCGTCGAGCTGCGCGACCGGATGACCGCGCGTCTCGGCGGCACGGGTGCCCCGCAGGCCACCACCTTCCACTCCTACTGCTACGCGCTGGTGCGGGCGTACCAGGACGCCGTCCTGTTCGCGGAGCCGCTGCGGCTGCTGTCCGGCCCCGAACAGGACCTCTACATCCGCGAACTCCTCGCCGGGCAGCTCGACCTCGAAGCGGAGGGACGCGGCCGCACGGCCTGGCCCGACGAACTGCGCGCCTGCCTGACCACCCGGGGCTTCGCCGACGAGGTGCGGGCCGTCCTCGCCCGCAGCCGGGAAATCGGCCTCGCCCCGGAGGCGCTGGGCACGTTCGCCCGCCGCACCGGCCGCCCCGACTGGGGCGCCGCCTCCGCCTTCCTCGCCGAATACCTGGACGTGCTCGACATGCAGGGCGTCCTCGACTATGCCGAACTCGTCCACCGGGCCGTGCTGCTGGCCGAGCGCGACCACGTCGCGGCGCAGCTGCGCGCCCGCTACGACGCGGTGTACGTCGACGAGTACCAGGACACCGACCCGTCCCAGGTGCGGCTGCTGCGCGCGCTCGGCGCGCCGACGCTGGTCGCCTTCGGCGACCCGGACCAGTCCATCTACGCCTTCCGGGGCGCGGACGTCGGCGGCATCCTCGACTTCCCGGCGACCTTCCCGCAGCCCGGCGGCGCACCGGCGCCCGTGCGGGTGCTCGGCACCTCGCGACGCTCCGGCGCGCACCTGCTGGCCGCGACGCGGGAACTCGCCCGCCGCATGCCGCTGCACCGCCTCCCCGCGGACGCCGTGCGCGCCCACCGGGCGCTGCAGCCGGGCCGCGGCACGGGCCGCGACACGGGAGGCCGCCAGGGCGAAGCCCGAGGGGACGGACGCGTGCAGGTGCTCACCTGCCCCACCCCCGGTGCGGAACTCGACACCGTGGCCGATCTGCTGCGCCGTGCCCACCTCGAGGACGGCGTGCCGTGGGGCGAGATGGCCGTGCTGGTCCGCGCGGGCGGGCGCACCCTGCCCGTCGTGCGGCGCGTCCTCACCTCGGCGGGCGTCCCCGTCGAGACGGACGGCGACGACGTTCCCCTCCGCCAGGAACCCGCCGTCGCCCCGCTCCTCACCGCCCTGCGCGCGGCCGCACAGGCCGTGACCGACGGCGCGCGCCCCCCTGCGGAGCGCGGTGCCGAGGCCCTGCCGGAGGCGGAGGCGGAGGCGGGCTCGGGGCCGTTGCCCCCGGCCCGTCCGGGCGTCCGGCCGGGTCCGGGCGCGCCCGTGCCCACGGCACCGGCGCCCGCGTCGTCCGGGCCCGCGCCCCCCGCGGAGGGCCCCGGAACCGACGGCCCCGCCGCGCCGCCCCCGGCCGGGCCCGTCCCCCGGCTGGGCCAGGCGGCCCCCGGTACCCCTCAGGTGCCGGGTGACGCCGCACCGGAGGCGGACGAGAACACCGCGCCGGACCACGAGAACACCGCGCCGGCCGCGGCGGCACCCGCCGCGCCGGGGACGGGCGCCGGGTGGGACGTGGAGACCGCGCTGACGCTCCTCGCGTCGCCGCTGGGCGGCATGGACGCCGCCGACCTGCGGCGGCTGGGCCGGGCCCTGCGGGACGAGGAACGCGCGGCGGGCCGTGTCGTGCCCCGCCCGTCCGACACGCTGCTCGCCGAGGCACTCGCCGAGCCCGAACGCCTCGTCGCCCACGACACCGCGTACGCGCGCGGAGCCCAGCGGCTCGGGCTGCTGCTGCGCAAGGCCCGGGAACTCCTCGCCGGCGGCGGCACCGCCGAGGAGGCCCTGTGGGAGCTGTGGAACGGCACCCCCTGGCCCGACCGGCTGGAACGCGCGGCGCTGCGCGGCGGTCCCGCCGGTCGGAACGCCGACCGCGACCTGGACGCCGTGTGCGCCCTGTTCGCCGCCGCCGCACGTGCCGAGGAACGCATCGGTGGCCGCGGCGCGCTCAACTTCCTGGAGGAGATCGACGCCCAGGACATCGCCGCCGACACTCTCACCGCCCGCGTGTCACGCCCGGACGCCGTGCGCCTGATGACCGCGCACCGCGCCAAGGGCCTGGAGTGGCACACGGTGGTGGTGGCGGGTGTGCAGGAGGGTCTGTGGCCCGACCTGCGGCGGCGCGGGTCGCTGCTGGAGGCGGACCGCATCGGCCGGGACGGCCTCGCCGAGCCGCTGCCGCCGGGCGCGTTGCTGTCCGAGGAGCGGCGGCTGTTCTACGTGGCGGCGACCCGCGCCCGCGAACGCCTCGTCGTCACCGCCGTCCGCGCGCAGGCCGAGGACGGCGACCAGCCGTCCCGTTTCCTCGCCGAACTCGGCGTCGAGCCGCGTGCGGTGGCCGGCCGCCCGCGCCGACCGCTGTCCGTGCCCGCGCTGGTCGCCGAGCTGCGCGCGACGACCGTCGACCCGGACGCGTCCCCCGCGCTCCGCGAGGCCGCCGCCCGGCGCCTGGCCCGGCTCGCCGCCCTGCGCGACGACGAGGGCCATTCCCTCGTGCCCGCCGCGCACCCGCACCGCTGGTGGGGGCTGTACGAGCCGACCCGTGCCGAGGTGCCGCTGCGCGACCGCGACCAGCCGGTGGCGCTGTCCGGCAGCGCCCTGGACCAGCTCGCGCGCACCTGCTCCCTCCAGTGGTTCCTGGGCCGCGAGGTGAAGGCGGACGCCCCGGCGAGCACCGCGCAGGGCTTCGGCAACGTGGTGCACGTCCTGGCCGACGAGGTCGCCTCCGGCGGCACCCCCGCCGACCTGGCGACGCTGATGGAACGTCTGGAGAGCGTGTGGGACGGGCTCGCCTTCGACGCGCCGTGGAGATCCCGCCAGGAGAAGGACAACGCCCGCGCCGCGCTGGAACGGTTCCTGCGCTGGCACGTCTCGGGCCAGGACGCCGGACGCGAAGTCCTCGGCAGCGAGCAGAGCTTCGACGTCACGCTGGACGCCGGGGCGCACGAGATCCGCATCCGCGGCAGCATGGACCGCGTCGAACGGGACGCGCAGGGGCGGGCGTACGTCGTCGACTTCAAGACCGGGAAGGCCAAGCCCAGCGGTGCCGACGTCGAACGGCACCCGCAGCTCGCCGTCTACCAGCTCGCGCTGCACGCGGACGGCGCCGAGCCGGGCGGCGGTGAACCGGGCGGGGGTGAACTGGTGCACCTGCGGATCGGCGCGACACGGCGCGACGGCGGCGACGCGCTGCCGGCCGTGCAGCGGCAGGAACCGCCGGACGGGGAATGGGTCGGCGAGCTGCTGGCGGAGGCCGCGGGCCGCGTCCTGGACGAGCGCTTCGCGCCGTCGACGGGCGCGCACTGCGGCAACTGCGCGTTCCGGTCCGCGTGTTCGGCGCAGCCCGAAGGGCGCCACGTCGTCGAGTGAGGACCGGCGGGCGCGGCGCGGAGCCCCACTGCGGCCCGTTGTCGGACCCGGCGGATACCGTCTTGCAGCGTGCCCGCACCACCTCCGCTCACCGACCCCGGACAGCTCAAGGCGCTGCTCGGCATCCCGTTCACCCCCGAACAGCTCCGCTGCATCACCGCGCCGCTCGCGCCGCAGGTCATCGTCGCGGGCGCCGGGTCGGGGAAGACCACCGTGATGGCCGCGCGCGTCGTCTGGCTGGTCGGCACCGGTCAGGTCGCCCCCGAGCAGGTGCTCGGGCTGACCTTCACCAACAAGGCCGCCGGAGAACTCGCCGAACGCGTGCGCGCCGCCCTCGTGCGGGCCGGGGTCACCGACCCCGATCCCGCCCCCGCGCAGGCGGCGGACGAGGACCCGCCCGGCGAACCGCAGATCCTCACCTACCACGCGTTCGCCGGGAGGCTCCTCAAGGACCACGGCCTCCGCCTCGGCGTCGAGCCCGGCGCCCGGCTGCTCGCCGACGCGACCCGTTTCCAGCTCGCCGCCCGCGTGCTCGCCGCCGCGAGCGGCCCCTTCGAAGGGCTCCGCAACAGCCTCAGCACCCACGTGCAGGACCTGCTGTCCCTCGACGCCGAACTGTCCGAACACCTGGTGCCGCCTGCTCGCCTGCGCGCGTACGATGCCCGGCTGCGCGCCGAGCTCGCCGCCACCGAGCTCACCAACAAGGACCTGCGGCGTGTCCCCGGGACCGCGATCGGCCGTGCCGAACTCCTCGGCCTGGTCGAGGAGTACCGGGCCCGGAAGCGTGACCGCGACCTGCTGGACTTCGGCGACCAGATCGCGCTCTCCGCCGCCCTGGCCCGCGACGTCCCGGAGGTCGGCCGCATCCTGCGCGACGCATGCCGGGTCGTCCTCCTCGACGAGTACCAGGACACCTCCGTCGCCCAGCGCATCCTGCTCGCCGGACTGTTCGGCGCGGGCGCGGGCGGCGGCACGAGCGCCGGCGCCGGGCACCCGGTGACCGCCGTCGGCGACCCCTGCCAGGCCATCTACGGATGGCGCGGCGCGTCCGTCGCCAACCTCGACGACTTCCCGCGCCACTTCCCCCACCGGGACGGCACGCCCGCCCCCCGGCTCGCGCTGAGCGAGAACCGCCGCAGCGGCGGTCGCCTGCTCCGCCTCGCCAACGCGCTCGCCGCGCCGCTGCGGGAGCGGCACGAGGGCGTCGAGGCGCTGCGCCCCGCGCCCGGCGCCGAACACGACGGCCTCGTGCGCTGCGCCCTGCACGCCACGCACGCCGAGGAGCTGGACTGGCTCGCCGACTCCCTCGCGCACCTGGTGCGCACCGGCACCCCGCCCGGCGAGATCGCCGTCCTGTGCCGCACCGGCGGCGACTTCGCCGCCGTCCAGGGCGCCCTGGTGGAGCGGGACGTGCCGGTCGAGGTCGTCGGCCTCTCCGGGCTCGTCCACCTGCCGGAGGTCGCCGACCTGGTCGCCGTGTGCGAGGTGCTCCAGGACCCGACGGCCAACGCCCCCCTGGTGCGGCTGCTGAGCGGGCCCCGCTGGCGCATCGGCCCGCGGGACCTGGCGCTGCTGGGCCGGCGGGCCCGGCTGCTGGTCCGGCGGGACGACGCGGCGGCCGGCGAGGACGCCGACCTGCGCCTCGCGGCGGCCGTGGAGGGCGTCGACCCGGCCGAGGTGACCTCTCTCGCGGACGCGCTGGACACCTTCCTCGAGGGCGACGCCGACGACGAACTCCCCTTCTCCGCCGAGGCCCGCGTCCGCTTCGCCCGGCTGGCCGCCGAGATCCGGGACCTGCGCCGGTCCCTGGGCGACCCGCTGATGGACGTGCTGCACCGCGTCCTCGCCGTCACCGGGCTGGAGGTCGAACTCTCCGCCTCCCCGCATGCGCTGGCCGCCCGCCGCCGCGAGACCCTCGGCGCCTTCCTGGACATCGCCGCCGGGTTCGCCTCGCTCGACGGCGAGACCACGCTGCTCGCCTTCCTCGGATTCCTGCGCACGGCCACCCAGTACGAGAAGGGTCTGGACGGTTCGCTGCCCGGCGGGGAGAACACCGTGAAGGTGCTCACCGCGCACAAGTCCAAGGGCCTGGAATGGGACGTGGTCGCCGTACCCGGCCTGGTGGCCAAGCAGTTCCCCAGCACTCAGCCCCGCGAGTCCTGGCTCACCCGTCCCGGCGTCCTGCCGCACGACCTGCGGGGCGACGCCGACACCCTGCCCCGCGTCGAGGGATGGAACGCCAAGGCCCTCAAGGCGTACGACGTCCGCCAGCGCGACCACCAGGCCACCGAGGAACTGCGGCTCGGCTACGTCACCTTCACCCGCCCCCGGTCGCTGCTGCTGGGCTCCGGGCACTGGTGGGGGCCGACGCAGAAACGCCCGCGCGGGCCGTCCGCCTTCCTGGAGGCGCTGCGCGACCACTGTGCGGCCGGCCCGGCGTACGGCGAGGTCGAGGCGTGGGCCGACGCACCGGAACACGGCGCGGAGAACCCCGCCCTGTCCGGCGACGGCGACGACGCGGCCTGGCCGCTGCCGCTCGACCCGGTCGCGCTGCGCCGCCGCCGGACCGCCGCCGCGCGCGTACTGGCCCACCTGCACGGCGACGGCGAGGACCCTGGCGGCGACCGAGGCGACCCCGGCGCGAGCGACGCGGACGCGGTGCCGCCGGCCACCGCCCTGCCCGGCCCGCGCGACGGGGGCGCGGAGGCCCCCGCCGGGCTCGCGCCCGAGGACGCACGGCTGGTGGAGGGGTGGGACCGCGACCTCGACGCGCTGGAGGGTGAACTGCGCCGCTCCCGCGCCACCGTGCACGACGTGCCGCTGCCCGGGTCGCTGTCCGCCTCCCAGCTGCTGCGGCTGGCCGCCGACCCCGACGGGTTCGCCCGCGAACTGGCCCGCCCCATGCCCCGCCCGCCCCAGCCGGCCGCGGCCCGCCGGGGCACCCGCTTCCACGCCTGGGTGGAGTCCCGTTTCGAGGAGCTGACGCTGCCGATGCTCGGCCCGGACGAGCTGCCCGGCGCCGACGAAGCGGCGGGCATCGAGGACGAACGGGATCTCGCCGCGCTGAAGGCGGCCTTCGCCCGCACCGCGTACGCGCACCGGACGCCGTACCGGGTCGAGGCGCCGTTCCAGCTCGCCCTCGCGGGGCGCACCGTGCGGGGCCGGATCGACGCCGTCTACCGGGAGGAAGGCGCCGGGCCGGACGGCGGCCCGGCGTACGAGATCGTCGACTGGAAGACGGGACGCAGGCAGGACGCGGACCCGTTGCAGCTCGCGGTGTACCGGGTGGCGTGGGCCGAGCAGTGCGGCGTCCCGCCGGAGGCGGTGACGGCGGCGTTCCTCTACGTGCGCTCCGGCCGTGTCGTGCGGCCGCCGGGCCTTCCCGACCGCGCGGCGCTGGAGCGACTGCTCCTGCCGTGAAGCCCGGGCGCCCGCCTGCCGCGGCTCCCCGCCCCGGCGCCCGCCGGGGGGCACCCGGCGGCGGGGAAGGACCGGGGGAGGGGCCGGATAGGGTCGGGGGCATGAGCACCACCCCGGACAGCGCGGTCCGCAGTTACGTCGACACCCACCGTGAGGACTTCCTCGCCGCCCTGGAGGACTGGCTCCGCATCCCCTCCGTCTCCGCCGATCCGGCGTACGCCGCCGACGTGCGACGCAGCGCCGACTGGCTGGCGGACGCCCTGCGCGCGACCGGATTCCCGACGGTCGAGGTGTGGCAGACCCCCGGCCACCCCGCTGTGTTCGCCGAGTGGCCCTCCGGCGACCCCGGTGCGCCCACCGTGCTGGTCTACGGCCACCACGACGTGCAGCCCGCGCAGCGTGCCGACGGCTGGCACACGGAGCCGTTCGAACCGGTCCGCCGGGACGGCCGGCTGTACGCCCGGGGCGCCGCCGACGACAAGGGGCAGGTGTTCTTCCACACGCTCGGCGTCCGCGCGCACCTCGCCGCCACCGGCCGCAGCGCGCCCGCCGTGAACCTCAAGCTGCTGATCGAGGGCGAGGAGGAGTCCGGCTCCCCGCACTTCCCCGACCTGGTGCGCGTGCACGCGGACCGGCTCGCCTGCGACGCGGTCGTCGTCTCCGACACGGGCATGTGGGCGGCCGACACCCCCACCGTCTGCACCGGCATGCGCGGGCTCACCGACTGCCAGATCGACCTGTACGGGCCGGACCAGGACATCCACTCCGGCTCCTTCGGCGGGGCGGTCCCCAACCCGGCGACCGAGGCGGCGCGGCTGGCCGCCTCCCTGCACGACGACGACCGCCGGGTCGCGATCCCCGGCTTCTACGACGGCGTGATCGAACTGTCCGACCGCGAGCGCGCGCTCTTCGCCGAGCTGCCGTTCGACGAGGCGGCCTGGCTGCGCACCGCGCACTCGCAGGCCGCGAGCGGCGAGCGCGGGTACACCACGCTGGAGCGCATCTGGGCCCGCCCCACCGCCGAGGTCAACGGCATCGGCGGCGGCTACCAGGGCCCCGGCGGCAAGACGATCGTGCCCTCCGCGGCCCAACTGAAGCTCTCCTTCCGGATGGTCGCCGGGCAGGACCCGGAAAAGGTCCAGCAGGCCGTACGGGACTGGGCGGCGCGGTCCGTGCCCGCCGGGATCCGGCACGAGATCACCTTCTGGGGCGCCACCCGCCCCTGCCTGACGCCCCTCGACCACCCGGCCCTGCAGTCCACCGTCCGCGCGATGAGCCGCGCCTTCGGCCGCACCGTCCGGTTCACCCGCGAGGGCGGATCCGGGCCCGCCGCCGACCTCCAGGACGTGCTGGGCGCCCCCGTGCTGTTCCTCGGCATCTCCGTCCCGTCCGACGGCTGGCACGCGCCGAACGAGAAGGTCGAACTGGACCTTCTCGCGAAGGGTGTCGAGACCGCCGCCTACCTCTGGGAGGATCTGGGCCTGAACTGGACGCACGCCGCCGACGAGGGGAACCGGTAAGCAGCCGTGACCATCTGGACACCCGACGCCGACAGCTCCGAAGCCGCCCCCGCCATCACCCTGACCGGCACCGGCGGCATCGACCGCGCCGCACACCGCCGCCTCGACGAGGCGTGGCTCGCGGCCGCGTGGAGCCATCCGACGACGCGCGTCTTCGTGGTGTCCGGCGGGCAGGCGCTGATCGAGGACACCGGGGACGGGTGCACCGAGCTGGTCACCATGCCGTCGTTCGACGCGCCCGTCACCGAGTCGCACCGCTACTTCCTCGGCGTGGACCCGGAGGGAGTCGCCTACTTCGCGCTGCAGAAGGACGCCCTCCCCGGCCGGATGGACGACATCGCCCGCCCGGCCGGGCTGCGCGAGGCCGGCGTGCTGCTGCCGGAGCGGGACGCGGAACTCCTGGTGCACGCCGTCGCGCTGGAGAACTGGCAGCGTCTGCACCGGTTCTGCTCCCGCTGCGGCGAACGCACCGTGATCGCCGCCGCCGGCCACGTGCGCCGCTGCCCCGCCTGCGGCGCCGAGCACTACCCGCGCACCGACCCGGCGGTCATCATGCTGGTCACCGACGTGCACGACCGCGCCCTGCTGGGCCGCCAGGTGCACTGGCCGGAGGGCCGCTTCTCGACCCTGGCCGGCTTCGTGGAGCCGGGCGAGTCCATCGAGCAGGCGGTGGTCCGGGAGGTCGGCGAGGAGGTCGGCGTCGAGGTGCCCGTGGAGGGCGTCGCGTACGTGGGCAGCCAGCCGTGGCCGTTCCCGTCCAGCCTGATGCTCGGGTTCACCGCGCGCGCCTCCTCCTCCCGCATCCAGGTGGACGGTCACGAGATCGAGGAGGCCCGCTGGTTCTCCCGCGAAGACCTGCGCGCCGCGTTCGCCTCCGGCGAGGTGCTGCCGCCGTCGGGCATCTCCATCGCCGCGCGGCTCGTCGAACGCTGGTACGGCGAACCCCTGCCCCGGCCGGGCCGCGGTCGCTGAGCCGGCTTCCCAACGGCACCGCTCCGGAGGGGCGCTGAACGGATCACCCCGACTTCGCAGACGGAGGGCCCCGGCACGCGGTTGTGCGTGCCGGGGCCCTCGTTCATGCTCCGGTGCAGGTTCGGCGGCCCCTCCTCCGCCGCCGCGTCACTGCGGGAAGCAGAATGCGGAGCCGCTGCCGAAGTCGAAGCACTGGAGGCTGCGGGTGGCGGTGTCCGTCCGCCCCTCCTCGTCCTCGACGGTGAGGCTGACCGTCGGCGTGCCGGCACCGGAGTACCCGTGTCGGGCGGTCTCGCCCTCGCCGGTGGTGCCGTCCCCGAAGTCCCAGGCGTAGGAGACGATCCCGGCGTCGTCCGTGGACCGGCTCGCGTCGAAGGTGCAGCCGGAGTCGAAGCCGCACTGCACGTCGAACGCCGCCTGCGGGGCCTCGCCGTTCGGCGGCTCCCCGCCTCCGTCGCCCAGCCGGGAGACGTTCAGCAGCAGGTTCGGCGAACCGCCGCCCGGGTTGGACACCTCGCCGGAGTCGGTGGCGCCGACGATCGCCTGGTGCACCTGCTGCGGCGAGGCCCCGGGGTTCTCCGACAGGTACAGCGCCGCCGCGCCGGCCGCGTGCGGGGTGGCCATCGAGGTGCCGCTCAGGTTGTGCGAGCCGCCGCCGTTACGGGTGGAGGTGATGTCGCTGCCCGGCGCGAACAGGTCCAGGCAGGAGCCGTAGTTGGAGTAGCTCGCGCGGGCGTCGCTGCGGGTGGTGGCGCCGAGCGTGAGGACGCCCGGCACCCGCGCGGGGCTGGTGTTGCAGGCGTTCTCGCTCGCGTTGCCCGCGGCGACCGCGAACTGCACGCCCGCGTCCAGCGCGCCCCGCACCGCGTCGTCCACCGAGGAGCTGGCTCCGCCGCCGAGGCTCATGTTCCCGATGGACGGGCCGTCCGCGTTCCGGGCGACCCAGTCGATGCCGCCGATGATCTGCGACCACTGCCCGGTGCCCTGGCAGTTCAGGACCCGGACGGAGACGAGGTCGACGTTCTTCGCCACGCCGTGGTCCCGGCTGCCGACGGTGCCCCCGACGTGGGTGCCGTGCCCCTGGCAGTCGCTCGCGTCCGTGTCGTCGTCGATGAAGTCGTAGCCGCTGCGTGCCCGGCCCTCGAACTGCGGGTGGTCCAGGTCCATGCCGGTGTCCACGATGTACGCGGTGACGCCGTCGCCCTCGTTCGGGTAGGTGTAGCTCCGGTCCAGGACGCCGTCGACGCGGTCCAGGCCCCAGGAGGGCGGGTTCGGCTGGGTGCCGGTGGCCCGCGCGACGCCGTCCGCCTCGACGTACCGGACGGCGTCGTCGGCCGCCAGCTCCCGGGCCTGCGCCGCGGTGGCCGACACCGCGAACCCGCGGAAGGCGGCGGAGTACACCCGCTCCACCTCGCCGCCGTGGTCCGCCGCCAGGCTCCGTGCCGCGGAGCGCACCTGTGTCCGCGCGTCGGCCTGTACCGACGCTTCGCCCTTCAGCGCCACGATGTACCGGCCCTCGACCGCCCCGGGGGCGTCCGCGTTCCGGACCACCTCGCGCGGTGCGTCCGCGCCCGGTTCGCCGGCCGACGCGGTGTGGCCCGCGGCCAGCAGGGCGGCCGTGGCCACGGCCCCGCACGCGAGCGCTCTGAAGCGCCTCGTTCCCATCTGCATGCTTCTGCTCCTTCGGTGGGGTCTCCGGCCGGCGGGGGAGCGCCGGCCGAACGCGACCTCACCTTCGGGGCGGGCCCGGCGCGGAACAATCCGGGATGCGGTACGTAGGGCTACGCAAAGTCGGCGCCGGAGGCGCCGTTGCACCACGTGCCGGAGGCGCCGTTGCACACCGTGCCGGGCGGCGCCGTGTCACGCCGTGCGCCGTGTCACGCCGTGCCGGGCAGCGCGATCTCGTCGCGGGAGGAGACGTTCAGCTTCCGCAGCACCCGGGCGACGTGCTGCTCGACGGTGCGCGGCGACAGGAACAACACGTCGGCGATCTCCCGGTTGGTGCGGCCCAGCGCCACCAGCCGGGCCACCTCCGTCTCGCGCGGCGACAGCGCGTCGCCGTACCCGCGACGGCCACGCCGCGAGGGCAGGACGACGCCGCTGCCGCGCAGCACCCGGCGGCAGCGTGCCGCGTCCCGAGTCGCCCCGAGGGCGGCGAACTCCTCCGCCATCGCGGCGAGTTCCTCCGACGCGTGGGGCAGGCCCGCCGCGAGCCGGCAGCGTGCGGCCGCCTCCCCCGTACGGGCGGCGGAGTACGGCTGCGGCAGCGCCGCGTATGCCTCCCGGGCCGCGCCGAACACCTCCGCCGCCTCGTCCTGGCGGCCGGAGGCCGCCGCGAGTACGCCCCGGCACGCGCGCAGGGCCGCGCGGGCCAGTGGCGCGTCGCGTCCCTCGATCCCGGCCGCGAACTCGTCGGCGATCCGGGCCCCGTCCTCCGGGCGCCCCGCGCGCACCAGGGCGGCGACCGCCATCGGCGCCAGGTCGCCCGCCCACACCCACACGCCCTTCCGCCGGATCCGTGCCACGCCGCTCTCGGCCTCCGCGCAGCCCGCCTCCGGCTCCCCGCGCGCCAGGTGCAGCCGGGCTGTGGCCGCGGAGGCGCAGGCCAGGATGGGGGCGGGCGCGTTGCCCGGGTCGGCGAGCCCGGCCGCCTCCAGCTGCTCCACCGCCTCGTCCCATTCGCCCCGCGCGGACGCCAGCAGGCCCAGCACCAGTCGCGCGTCCGCGGCGATCCCGGACACCCCCTGCACCACCTCCAGGGTGTGCCGGGCGCGTTCGGCCAGGCCCGTCCACCGTCCCGCGTACCACTCCAGGCGCAGCGCCGTGCCCTCCACGATGCCCTCGAAGAACGCCGCCCCGCACTGCGCGGCCAGCCGACGGCCCTCCGCCCGGTACCGCCAGGCCGCCGCGTAGTGCCCCAGCGAGGTCGCCGCCTCGGCGAAGTTGCCGCAGGCGCGCGCCACCTGACGGACGTCACTGTCCGCGCCGGCCTCCCGGATGAGGCGCTCGGCCGCGGGGGCGGCCTCCGGGTCGCCCGTCGACATCCGCAGCGCCAGGTGGTTGCCGCGGACCGCGGTGCGGAGTGCCGGATCCCCCTCGTCGGCGACCAGTTCCTCGGCCCGCTCGATCCACCGTTGGCAGGTGGCCAGCGGGTGCACGTCCCAGCTGGGGAACGCCAGGGCGGCCATGCCGCGGGCGGCGAGCGCCGGGCGGTCGCGCAGCTCCTCCACGGCGAGTTCGGTGGCGACCCGGCCCTCGGTGTAGTTGCCGGCCTGGTTGTAGAGCAGCAGCCCCAGGTTGAGCCGGATCTCGCCGCGCAGCCCTTCCGGAATCCGGTCGTCCCGCACGACGCGGCTCAGCAGCCGGGTGGCGCGCCGGTGCGCCAGGCCGACCACCGCGTCGCGGCTCAGCTCGGCGGCGATCCGTGCGCACTCCAGCCTCTCCAGCCGCGCGTCGGACAGCAGTTCCTCCAGCACCTGCACGGCGAGTGCCACGTCGCCCATCTCCCGGGCGGACGTCGCGGCGGCCTCGGCGTAGCGCTGCCACTCGGAGACCGGGCCCGCCTGCCGCGCGTGGTGGGCCAACTGGACCAGGGGCTGCGGTCGCTCGGCGGCCAGCACCTCCCTCGCCCTCCGGTGCAGCCGGTGCCGGTCCGGGCCGGGCAGCGCGGCGTACACGGCCTGCCGGGCCAGTGAGTGGCGGAAGCCGTACCGGTCGGCTCCCGACTCGTGGAGCACCCCGGCGCGCAGCGCCTCGCGCAGTGCCGCCGCGGCGCCGTCCGCCGGGCCGTCCGCCGTGTCGTTCGGGGGGCCGCTGGTCGTGCCGCTGGTTGTGCCGTTCGGAGAGAGGGCCGGGGTGCCGGGGTCGTCCATGACGGCGGCGATCAGCCGTTCTCCGGCCGGCACCTGGAGCACCGCGGCCGCGCGCACGGCGTCGGCTGCGGCGGGGGAGAGCCCGGCCATCCGGTCGGCGATGGCGTCCCGGAGCAGCGCCGGCACCTCCATCTCGTCCAGCGCGTCCCGGCCCGCCTCGACGTCGCGCCACCGCTGCCGCACGTCGCCGGGCAGCGCGCGGATCACCTCCTCCAGCACCAGGGGGATGCCCGCGGTGCGCCGGTGCAGTTCGGCGGCGAACTCGCCGGAGGTCTCCGGGGAGGCGGTGAGCGAGGCGTAGAGGCTGCGCACCGAGGGAACGTCCAGCGGGCCCAGCGGGATCAGCACGGACGTGGTGCCCGGCGGGTGCCGGTAGGCGCGTCCCAGGGGGAGGCCCGCGCCCGGCAGGTCCTCGCGCCGGTAGCCGAGGACGACCGTCAGCCCGTCCGGCGGGTCGTCCACGAGGAACCGCAGCAGGTCGCGGGTGCCGTCGTCGGCCCAGTGCAGGTCCTCCACGACGATCACGGCCCCGCCCAGCGCCTCCAGCAGGGCGCGCACCGCACGGAAGAGCTGGTGCCGGCCGGCCCGCAGGTCCCGCAGCGGCTCGGGCCCGGGCGGCAGACTGCCGGCCAGTTCCGGCAGGTAGGGGCGCAGCGCGCCGCATACCGGGTCCAGCCCGGTGGGCAGCCTTTTCGCCAGCCGGCGCAGCAGGTCGAAGACCGGGCCGTAGGGAAAGGGCTCGCGCAGCGGCTGGCAGGTGCCGAGGAGCACGCGCCGGCCGCGCACCGACGGGTGTCCCAGGGCCTCGCGGATCAGCCGGGTCTTGCCGATGCCGGCCTCGCCCTCCACGAAGGCCACCGACGGCGGGTGCGTCACCGCGTCGAGCAGCGCATGCAGTTCGCCGGTGCGCCCGACCAGCACGGGAGCCTCCGCGGAGCGGAGCAGCGGTTCGGTCATGGCGACTCCGGGCCGCTGTGGGGTCCGGGCGGCCCGCACGGGCGGCGGCTGGCGCGTACGGCGGCGACAGCGGCAGTCTCGTGCACGGTCGAGCGCGCGACAAGACGTGCGTGCCGCGTGCGTGCGACGTGGGCGGGACGTGCCCGCAGGGCGCTCGGCGCTCTCGCGTCAGACGCGGCGGACGTCGACGCCCGCCGCGATGAAGCGTTCCACCATCTCGTCGGGGGCTTCGGAGTCGGTGATCAGCACGGAGATCACGTGCACCGGGCAGACCTGGGCGAAGGCCCGGCGTCCCAGCTTGGTGGAGTCGGCGACCACGACGACCGTCTCGGCCCGCTCCGCGAGGGCCCGGTTCGCTCCCGCCTCGCCCTCGTCGTGGGTGGCGGCGCCGAACTCCGGGTGCACCGCGTCGACCCCGAGGACGGCGCGGTCCAGCGCCAGTCCCCGGAGCCCCTCGGTGGCGAGCGGGCCGGTGAGCTCGTAGGAGTTGGGACGGGTCACGCCACCGGTGACCACGGTCTTCACGTGGGGGCGGACAGCGAGTTCGTTGGCGATGTTGATGGCGTTGGTGACGAGGGTGAGCGACGGGGTGCTGGTCTCGCTCATCAGGTCGGTGCGGGTGGCCAGTTCGCGCGCCACTTCCGAGGTGGTGGTGCCTCCGTTGAGGCCGACCACGCTGCCGGGGGCGACCAGGGCGGCCGCCGCACGGGCGATGCGGTGCTTCTCGTCCGCACGGCGCGCGGTCTTGTAGCGCAGCGGCAGGTCGTAGGCGACGGCGCTCAGGACCGCGCCCCCACGGGTGCGGGTGAGCATCTGCTGCCCGGCGAGCTCGTTCATGTCGCGGCGGACGGTGGCGGCGGAGACCCCGAGCCGTTCGGCGGCCCGGGCGACGTCGATCCGGCCCTCTTCGCCCAGGATCTCCAACAGCCGGGTCCATCGCTCGTGTGCCGCCACCCGCGTCTCCTCACTCGTCCGTGCAGGTGCCGAGCGTACCGCGCACGGCGCTGCGCGTTCCGGGGCGCTGTGTGCAACCGTCCGGTGCGCGGTACTGCGCGCGGCTGCGCGGAAGCTGGGGCGGGGTGTGCGGGGGGGGGGTGCCTCTATGTCTTTCGTCAAGTGTTGGCGGGGGTGTGGGGTTGGTAGAAGGTGCCGTCTCGGAGCATGGCGAACAGGACGCTGATGCGGTGGCGTGCGAGGCGGAGGAGGGCTTGGGTGTGGGTTTTGCCTCGGGCTCGGCAGCGGTCGTAGTAGGTGCGGGAGGCCGGGTCGTGGAGGGCTGCGAAGGCGGAGAGGAACATGGCGCGTTTGAGCTGCCGGTTTCCTGTTCTGGGGGCGTGTTCGCCGTGGATGGAGGTCCCGGAGGACCTGGTCGCCGGTGCGAGGCCGGCGTAGGAGGCCAGGTGGGCGGCGGTGGGGAAGCTGCTGCCGTCGCCGACGGTGACCAGGAGGACTGCGGCGGTCCTGACGCCGACGCCGGGCATCGAGGTCAGGACCTGGTGAAGAGGGTGGGCCTCCAGGAGGGCCTCGATCTGCGTCTCCAGCGCCCGGCGTTGTTCGTGAACTGCGGCGAGGGACTTCGCCAGGGACGGCACGATCACGTCCAGGGTGCCGGTGCCGGTGCCGGTGCCGGGGACGACGACGGTCTGCTCGTCCAGGGCGTGGAAGACGTC
>NZ_AUFD01000019.1:0-128722 GCF_000426325.1 Streptomyces sp. CNS606 | reverse complement strand
CGACGAGGAGAAGGCCCGCGCCAAGGAACGCGTCTTCTCCCTCCGCGACGAATTCGGCGGCTGGGACCCCCGCCGCCAGCGCCCCGAACTGTGGCAGCTCTACAACGGCCGCCACTCCCCCGGCGAACACGTCCGCGTCTTCCCCCTGTCCAACTGGACCGAACTCGACGTCTGGCAGTACATCGGCCACGAGAAGATCGAACTCCCCGCCATCTACTACGCCCACCGCCGCGAGGTCTTCTCCCGCAACGGCATGTGGCTCTCCGCCGGCGACTGGGGCGGACCCACCGACACCGAGAAGACCACCCTGCAGACCCGCACCGTGCGCTACCGCACCGTCGGCGACATGTCCTGCACCGGCGCCGTCGACTCCGACGCCGACACCAACGACGCGATCATCACCGAGATCGCCGCCTCCCGCCTCACCGAACGCGGCGCCACCCGCGCCGACGACAAGATGTCCGAAGCCGCCATGGAAGACCGCAAGCGCGAGGGATACTTCTAGACCCATGAGCACATCCCCCACCATCGACACCGCCGCGGCGCTCGCCGCCACCTCCCTGCTGCGCTTCGCCACCGCCGGTTCCGTGGACGACGGCAAGTCCACCCTCGTCGGACGGCTGCTGCACGACTCCAAGTCGGTGCTCACCGACCAGCTGGAGGCCGTGGAGACCGCGTCCCGCAACCGCGGCCAGGACGCGCCCGACCTGGCGCTGCTGACCGACGGTCTGCGCGCCGAGCGCGAGCAGGGCATCACCATCGACGTCGCCTACCGGTACTTCGCGACCACCAAGCGCCGGTTCATCCTGGCCGACACGCCCGGGCACGTGCAGTACACCCGCAACATGGTGACCGGCGCCTCCACCGCCGAACTCGCCGTGGTGCTGGTCGACGCGCGCAACGGCGTCGTCGAGCAGACCCGCCGCCACGCGGCCGTCGCCGCCCTGCTCCGCGTCCCGCACGTCGTCATGTGCGTCAACAAGATGGACCTGGTCGACTACCAGGAGAAGGTGTTCGCCTCGATCGCCGAGGAGTTCACCGCCTACGCCGCCTCGCTGGGCGTCCCGGAGATCACCACCATCCCGATCTCCGCCCTGGTCGGCGACAACGTGGTCACCGCCTCCGCCAACATGGACTGGTACGGCGGCCCGACCGTCCTGGAGCACCTGGAGACGGTGCAGGTCAGCCACGACCCCAGCGACGACCCGGCCCGCTTCCCGGTGCAGGTCGTGATCCGCCCGCAGACCGACGAGCACCGCGACTACCGCGGCTACGCCGGCCAGATCGCCTCCGGCATCTTCCGCGTCGGCGACCGCATCACCGTCCAGCCCTCCGGACGCACCAGCACCATCGAGGGCATCGACGCGCTCGGCGAGCCGGTCGACGTCGCCTGGGCCCCGCAGTCCGTCACGCTCCGGCTCACCGACGACCTGGACATCTCCCGCGGCGACATGATCGCCCCGGCCGACGCGAAGCTGTCGCCCAGCCAGGACCTGACGGCGACCGTGGCGCACCTGCACGACCGTCCGCTGAAGGTCGGCGACCGCGTGCTGCTCAAGCACGCCACCCGCACGGTGAAGGCCATCGTCAAGGACATCCCCTCCCGCCTGACGCTGGCCGACCTCTCCCAGCACCCCGCACCGGGCGAACTGGTCGCCAACGACATCGGCCGTGTCGTGCTGCGCACCGCGCAGGCCCTCCCGGTCGACGCCTACGCCGACTCCCGGCGCACCGGGTCGTTCCTGCTCATCGACCCGGCCGACGGGACGACGCTGACCGCCGGCATGGCGGGCGACGCCTTCGCCGAGGCGGCGGAGGAGACCAAGGACGCCCGGGGCGGCACGGCCGACGACGACGGCTGGGACTTCTGACCCGTCCGCGCACCCACCCCGTCGAGGGGGCGGTGAGGAGGAGAGCGATGCGACACCCGCGACCTGCCCTCACCGCCCCCTCGACGGCTCTCCTGCTGGTCGCGCACGGCAGCCGCGACGCCCGGCACGCCGCGACGACGACCGCGCTGTGCGAAGCCGTCCGCCGGAACCGGCCCGGCCTGCGGGTCGAGGTCGGCTACCTGGAGTTCGACACGCCGCCCGTGGGCGAGGCGCTGGAGCGGCTGGACGGCGAGGGCTTCCGCGACGTCGTCGCGGTGCCGCTCCTGCTCAGCAGCGCCTTCCACGCCAGGACCGACATCCCGCGCACGCTGCGGGAGGCGACGGCGCGACTGCCGCGACCGGCACGCGTGCACGTGCGGCAGGCCGACGTGCTGGGACCCGATCCCCTGCTGCTCACCGCCCTGGAGCGGCGGCTCACCGAAGCCGGACTCGGCGACCCGGCCGCCTCCGGCACCGGGATGGTGCTGGCGGCGGCCGGCTCCTCCGACCCCCGGGCGGTGGCCTCCATCGAGGCGCTCGCCGAGCGGTGGCGCCGCGACGCCGGGTGGGCGGCCGTACGGACCGCCTACGCGTCGGCCGACCTGCCGCGGACCGCGGACGCAGTGCGTGAGCTGCGCGCGGAGCCCGGGGTGCGGCGGGTGGCCGTGGCGCCGTACGTGATCGCCCCGGGGCGGCTGCCGGACCGCATCGTCGCCGGAGCGCGCGAGGCCCGCGCCGACGTGCTCGCTCCCGTGCTCGGGGCCGCGCCCGAGCTGGTGCAGCTGCTGCAGCGCCGCTTCGACACGGCGGCGGCAGCGCCGCCCGGCTCGCTCGCCGCGTAGCGGCGCGGCCCCGGACGGATCCGTCAGGCGCCGAGGGCGCGGAGAGCCGCGGCCTCCTGCTCGGGAGAGATGCCCTTGGCCGCGCGGTCGGCACGCTGGGGTGCGTCCCCGCCGAGGGACCGCAGCCACGCCCACGTGTCGCGTACGGTCTCCGCGACCGGCCGGCACACCAGCCCCGCCGCATGGGCCCGCGACACGTCCCCCCGGTGCAGCGCGTCGTACACCTCCCCCGGCGGCAGCCACACCGGCAGCCCCGTCCATCCCTCGATCCCCGCCGCCTCGATCACCGCGGGGTCCGCCCAGCGCAGCTCCGCGTCGGAACCGGTGGCCGCCACGCACTCCGCCAGCAGCTCGCCCATCGTGGCGTGTCCGGGCCGGGAGATGGTGTTGTAGGGCCCGTGCAGGCCGGCTGCCAGCGCGTCCAGCGTCCAGCGCGCCAGGTCGCGCGCGTCGATGTACTGGATTCCCAGGTCGCGCGGCCCGGGGGCGAGGACCGGCCCGCCCCGGTCGATGCGGTTCAGCCACCACGGCAACCGGCCGACGTCCTCGTACGGGCCGAGGATGAGCCCGGCACGCACCAGCAGCGTGCGGTCCGCGCCGAACTCGCGCTGGGCGGCCAGCTCTCCGCCCCGCTTGTCCTGCCGGTAGTCGGTGGCGCCGTCGTCCGGGGACGCCTCCACGACCGGGCCCCGTTCGTCGTTGCCCGCCGGAGGCGGGAAGCGGTAGACGGACCCGCTGGAGATGTAGCCGTACCGGCCGGCGCGGCCGGCGAGCAGCCGCGCCGCGTCGCGCACGGCCGTCGGGGCGGAGGACCAGGTGTCGACGACCAGGTCCCACTCCCCCGCCCGCAGCGCCTCCGGGCCGCCCTCCTCCGTACGGTCGCCGTGCAGTTCCCGCACACCCTCGACCGGTGGCCGCAGGCCGCGGTTGAGGACCGTCACCTCCCAGCCTCTGGCCAGCGCGTCCTCCACGACGGCGCGCCCGACGAAACCCGTCCCACCCAGCATCAGCAGCTTCATGGCCCGAGCCTGCCCCGGCCGGGGCGGCGGTGAAAGGCGCGCTCGCCGTCAGCGGAATCGCCCTGGGCGAACCCGCGGCACGGCCTGCGGCTCGGGGAGGGTACCCCTGTGGGGTTCGCCCAGAGAATCGGGCTGCGGTGGGATCGGATGCCGGGCAGCATGACGAGGTGTCTGAGCTGCTGTGGGATGACGTCGCGTACGGGGCCGTCGAGGCGGGTAGCTGCAGGTTCGAAGTGCGCTACTCCAGGATCCGGAGACTCCAGGTATCCGCATCAGGGCTGCGCCGGTAGAAGACGTTCGGCTGAACCGGGTCGCAGGTCGCCAGCAGAATGTCTCCCTGACCGAGCACAACCGTCCGCTCGACTCGCGTGGAACGTCGCTTGCGTGTTCGCAGTACCTCAAGCCGTAGTGAGTGCGGACCTGGAAGAAGAGGCACGAAGCGAACCGCCCTGATGGTGCTTCGATCCACGCTGCAGAACTGGCGCTCACCTTCCGTGACGGAAACGAGGCACCACTTGGGCGACATGCTGCGGGGAGGGTCGCGCAGGTCCACCTGAACCAGCAGGCCGGTCCTGCCTCGCTGGCGGGCCCTGCGGATGAGGTAGCGAGAGCGCCACTTCAACCGGCCGGCGAAGACACTGTCCACCCGCACCGCAACGTCTCCCACGCTTCCCCGATCTGCTGGCCGGCGAAGCCTGACCGCCCAGGCTGCCAAGGACGTGCTGGAACCAGAAGTGCCCCGACTGGCAACGTGACCCCACAGAATCCCTGCCCGGAACGGCGGTGCCGAGCCCGCTGGAGTCAGGCGATCTTGGCAGGTTCTTCGGCCGGGCTCGGGCTCGGCCGGCCCGGGGTGAGGCGTTCACCCGTTCAGGCGGGCTGTTCCGTCATCTCGACCAGCTTGGTGACGGTGCGCCAGTTCCGCCCGGTGGCGGTGAGCTTCGGCCGTACGGCCTCCAGCGCGGCGGGGAGCCTGCTGCGGCCCATGCCGTCCGGGAACCAGCAGTAGACGGCCCTGCCGATGTGCCGGAACTCGTCCGGGGCGTAGGCCGCCGCGTCGACGCCGGCGAAGTGGCCGGCCGCCGGTGTCTCCTCGACGAACAGCACCAGCAGCTTCGACGGGTCCAGGTCGGCGGCGGGAAACGGGCAGGCGGCGACGACGTCCCGCAGCTCCCGGCCGGTCCGCAGCAGGCACGGCACGCCGAAGCCGAAATGGTCGGCGATCGCCCGCTCCAGCCGCTCCCGGGGCGGCGGGCCGGCCCCCTCCGGCGGCACGGTGAACACCGCGTTGCCGCTCTGCAGATGAGTGCGCACGCCCGTCCAGCCCAGCCCGTCGATCAGCTCCCGCAGCTCGGCCATGGGCACCTTGCGGCGCCCGCCCACGTTGATGCCGCGCAACAGCGCGACGTACGTCGTCCCAGTCCCCGTCGTCATGACCGCACCTTATGCTCCGGCACCGACAACGGCTCCGCCTCCGGTCGGCCGGTGGGCTGCCGCCCGGCGGTACCGGTGCGCTCGCCGCGGTCGTCGCGGAACAGCCAGTCCAGCCGCGGCTCCACGGCGAACCGGAAGACCCGCCGGACCGGATGCGTGCACAGCAGCGTCACCAGCACGGCGGCGGCCAGGGTCACGGCGACCATGCCGGCCGGGCTGCCCACCCACGAAGGCCCGTACCAGCCCCAGTAGACCGACCCCTTCACCAGGAAGCCGTGCAGCAGGTAGCCGTACAGCGTGCCGGTACCGAGCGCGGTGTACCAGGTGTGCCGGCTCGGCACCCAGGCCAGGAAGCAGGCGGTGAGGAGCAGCGAGCAGCCGAACAGGGCCAGCGCCATGGCGGCCCCGGCCGGGGCGGGGACGCCGAGGTCCTGCGCGCTCTCGCGGTGGTAGAGCCAGACGTGGCTCATCCGCGGAGCCGCCCAGTAGGCGAAGGCCAGCGCGCCGGCGGCGACCGGCAGTGCCGCCCAGCGGACCCGCCGGTCGCGCAGGAGTGCGAAGTGGCGCGGCTCCAGGAGCATGCCGAGCACGAAGAACGGCAGGAACTGCAGCACCCGCTGCAGGTCCAGGTCCGGCCCGACGCCCGGGGTGACCGTGCTCAGCACGGACAGCGCCACCGCGAGGGGCAGCGGCCACCGCACCGCCCGCCACAGCGGCGCGGTGAGCCGCCACAGGAACAGCGCGAGCAGGAACCAGTTGAGGAACAGCGGGTCGACGGGGTTGACCGGATAGCCGGGGTCCGGTTCCGCCCACCGCCGGAACAGGGTGTAGGCGATCTCGAAGAGCAGGTACGGCACCAGCAGGCCGGCGATCAGCCGCCGCACCCGGCGCGGACCGAGCGTGAAACTCCGGCTGAAGTACCCCGAGACGACGATGAACGCCGGCATGTGGAAGGCGTAGACGAACAGGTACAGCGCCAGCGCGGTACGGCTGTCCGCCCGGTACGGCTCCCAGAAGTGGGCGCAGGCCACCAGCACGATCGCCAGGTACTTCGCGTTGTCGAAGAACGGCGTGCGTGTTCCCTCCATGAGGCGCGATTGTTCCCGCGCAGGACGGCGCGCCTCATCCCGACAGGCCGGTCACTCACAGCAACACCACAACGGCTCAGCGGGATCTCCGCAAGATCAGCTCTGCGGGCCCGGTGGGTCGGGGTGGCATGGGCTTCGCGCCCGGTGGCGTGGGCTCCGCGCCCGCGGCCGTCAGGCGGAGGCCCGGAGCCGCACCGGGCGTCCGCCGTCCATGTGCCGGGTGACCAGCCGCGTTGCGGCCGCAGGCCCGTCCAGCCGGACGGCGGGCCCGGATCGCTCGGCACGACCGGCAAAGGGGAACCGGCGTTCGAGGAACGCGTGGACGGCCGGGCCGGCCGCCGCCCTGGTCTCGGGGGTGGTGTCCACGTCGTTGACGCAGAAGAAGTCGACGTCCTCACCCCGCTCCAGACGGGCGAGTCGCTCGCGGAGGTCGGGGCTGCCCAGGTCCGCGTACCGCAGGGTGTACTCGGCGGGGACCGCGCGGCCGGTGAGCAGCGCCCAGTGGTGGTGGAGGGTGGCGACGGAGGCCACGTCGCGGGTCGAGCGGAACCGCGAGTAGGCGGTCCGCCGCAGCTCCTCGAAGCCGGCTGCCTCGATCTCCCTGAGCACGGACAGCAGTTGGGGGTGCGGCACGTGCTGGAACTTGGCGGCGATGTGGCGTCCGAAGGTGCGTCGCACGAGTTCGCGCGCGTTCTTCCCCGCCGAGTTGGGAGCGGGCTCGAGCGGATAGGGGTGGCCGAGCCCGAGCTTGTAGGGCGAGAAGGGCAGCTTGGCGAGGCCGTTGCCGTGGAAGAAGCTCTCGGCCCGGACCGGGCGGTTCACGAAGACGTCGTCGTTGAAGTAGAGGTAGCGGTCGGAGAGACCCGGGATGTGGTGCAGCCGGCTTTCGATGGCGTGCGAGTTGAACACGGGCAGCGCGTCGGCCGGGAGGATCTCGCGGTGGTCCACCACGGTGACCCAGTCGGACGCCGGGTCGAGCCACTCCGGTATCTGCCCGTCCGTGACCAGATAGACGTGCCGCACGAACGGGGCGTACATGTCGAGAGAGCGCAGGGAGAACCGCAGTTCGTCGTGGCTGGTGTAGCGGGACGGCCCGGTCTCGCGGTCGGCTATGCCGCCGCGGTCCTCGCCGCCGTAGGCGCCGCGTTTCGCCGCCATCGCGGGATCGTCGCCGTCCACCCACGTGTAGACGACGTCCACGGGGAACCGCACCTCGTCCACCCCGGGGTCCGCGAACGGCTGGAAGGTCGCGATCCGGTGGCCGCCCACCATGGTGGCGGCGGGCCGCTGCGCCGCTGCCGGGACGACCTCGGAGACGCGGTTGCGGCGCGGGGAGAGAAGCGCCGCGGCGAAGTCGTCGCCGAGTTGGCGTGCGGGCACGGACAGCCAGGGGCGGTTCTCCGGGTGGGCCGGGGCGAGGGAGGCGCCGCGGCGCCAGAACTCGACCTCGCAGCCGCCCTCCACACCGTGCAGGACCTGTCCGCCCGGACCCAGCCGGACGGTGCCGGTGCGGAGCACCGCTGCCCGGCGCACCGCGCGGGGCACACCGCCGTCGGCCCAGAGAGCGAGCGACAGCAGCCGCCCGCCGTCGGCGACGGCCCCGACGTAGCCGGGGGTGTCCCGGAAGCGTCGCGCGGCCAGTTCGAGCAGCGCGCGGCGGTGGACCTCCTCCACACCCAGCACGTGCCGCCGCGCACCGGGCCCGGACACCAGGAAGTAGGGCAGGCCCGCGTCCTCCAGCATGCCGGTGACCGCCGCGAGGTCCTCCGCCGCCGCCCCTGCCGCCGTGTAGTGGTCCACGACGCGGCCGTGTGCGCGGAAGGGGCCCACGGCGACCCGTCGGACGTCCCCGAGTCCCCTGCGCACCCGGCGGCGTGGCAGAGCGCAGCGCAGCGCCCAGCAGCAGGCGAGCAGCCGGATGCGCAGAACCAGCAGGGCCCGCTTGGCGGGACGGAACAGGTGGTCCTTCAGCCTGGTGTATGCGCGGTGATCCATCGCCCCTACCGTTCGGGCTTCTTCTCGAACGTGCTCGGGAAGGGGAAGTAGTCCTCGAGGAAGGCGTGTATGCGCCCCAGTACGGCCTCCCGCTCCTCGGCCGGCACGTCGACGTCGTTGAGGCAGAAGAAGTCGAAGCGTCTGCGGCGCCGCAGGTCGTCGAGTCTCCGGTCGGCGTCCTCGCGGCTGATGTTGACGTAGCGGAAGTTGAAGCCGGCGGCGTAGCCCTTCCCGGTGAGCAGGGCGTACTGGTAGAGCAGCGGCGCGGTCATGGCGATGTCCTGCGGCGACCGGAAGCGGGTGGCCGTGGTCCTGGCGACGTCCTCCGCGAACATCTGCTCCAGTTCCCGGAGCGTCTCCCGCTGCTGCGGGAGCGGGGTGTGCATGAAGTTGTTCGTCGTGATGCGGCCGAAGCGCTGCCGGATCAGGCGCCGTACGTTCTTGCTCGCGGAGTTGGTCGCGGTCTCCTCCGCATGGGGCTTGCCGACCCCGATCTTGAGCGGGGAAACCGGCACGCGCATGGCGCCGCTGCCGTGGAAGAAGTGCTCCGGGGTCACCCGGCGGCCGACGAAAACGTCGTCGTTGAAGTACAGGTAGTGGTCCGACAGCCCGGGGATGTGGTGCAGCCGGGTCTCGATGGCGTGCGAGTTGAACACGGGGAGCACGTCGGCCGGGAAGATGTCGCGGTGGTCGACGACGGTGATGCCGTCGGCCTCGTCGTCCAGCCAGTCCGGCTTCTGCCCGTCGGTCACGACGTACACGTGGCGGACGAAGTCGGCGTGCATCTGGAGGGAGCGCAGCGAGTACTTCAGTTCGTCGTGGCTGGTGTACCGGGACGCGTTGACCTCCTTGTCGAGGATGTCCGCGGTGCCCAGGCCCTTGTAGTGGGCGCGTTTGCGCCGCATGGCGGGCTCTTCGCCGTCGACCCAGGTGTAGACGACGTCGACCGGGAAGGTGACGTCGGAGACCGTGGGCGTGGCGAACGCGGCGAAGGTGGGGATCTCCCGCCGCCGGACCTCCAGGACCGCGGGCGTCTGCTCGTCGGACGGCACGACGTCGGCGACCCGGTTCCGGCGCGGGGCGACGAGGGACCGTCCGAAGACGTCCTCGGACGCCTGCGGGGAGACCCGGGCCAGCTCGGCCTCGGCGCGGGGGCCGGCCAGGACGTCGGCGCCGTCCTGCCAGAACTCGACGTCACAGCCGAGCGCGGCCCCGGCGAGGACCTGCCCGGCGGGGCCGAGCTGGATCTCGCCCACGCGCAGCACACGGGAGGACTCCAGCCCTTCCCGCAGCGCCCCGTCCATGCACAGCGAGGTGTTCTTCAGGCGACCGCCCAGCAGCGGCTGGGCCACGAAGACGGCGGTCGCCGCGTTCTGCTCCCGCAGCGCGGCGAGGAAGGCGGGACGGTGGCACTCGTGCACGCCGACGGTGTGGCGTATGCGGGCCGAGGGGATCAGGAAGTAGGCCGCTCCGGCCGTCTCCAGGGCGCCGACCGCGATGCCGAGGTTGCGGTCGGCCGCGCCGGCGGCGGTGAAGGCGTCCACGACCCGGCCGTAGGTCTCGCGCCCGCCGACCACGACGGACCGCAACCGGTCGTCGGCCGCCGCGGTCCGGCGTCGGTCCCGTCCGTGGCGCAGCTGCCAGACCTGGTCGGCGGCCTTCCGCTTCGCCCGTGGAGTCATGCGTCGAACGAACGATCGCACTGTCACTGCCCGTACTCCCCACCGTTTGCCGCATTCCGGATTCGTCCGGAAACACCTGTGTAGACACGCGGGGGCGGGAAAGGGTTGCATACGGGTGGACACGGTCATCCAGCTGTGACCTGGGCGGAGAGCCTTCCGGGGCGGTCCGCGGCGGGTGCTCGGCACCACGGACGGCCCCGGTCAGGAGACGGGGCGCGAGTCGGTCCAGACCGACTCGAACTCCTCACGGTAGGTGCCGAAGAGGCCGTGCTCGCCGGCGTCGGCCCGGGTGGGCCCGCCCTGGACGAGGTCGCGGCGGCCGCCGCGCAGCACCAGGACCGGAGCCTCCATGCCGCGCACGCGGCGCAGGTAGGACTGGACGACGGCGAGGCCGTCCGGCCCGTCACCGTCCACCAGGTAGGCGGTGAAGCGGGGCGTCTCGTCGAACACGTGGATCTCGAACGCGCCCGGGTCGCGCAGCCGGGAGCGGACCCGCCGCATGTGCAGGATGTTCATCTCCACGGTGCGGCTCAGTTCGCCCTTCTTCAGGCCCAGCTCGCGCTCACGGCGCCGGACGGCGCTGCTGGCCGGGTTGAGGAAGAGCAGCCGCACCCGGCAGCCGGACTCGGCGAGGCGGACGAGGCGGCGTCCGCTGTAGTTCTGGACGAGCAGGTTGAGCCCTATCCCTATCGCGTCCAGCCGCCGCGCGCCGCCGAACAGGTCCTCGGCGGGGAGCTGCCGCTGGAGCCGCACCCGGTCCGGGTGGACGCCGACGACGTCGGCGAAACGGTCGCCGACCAGGTCCTCGACGGCGTCCACCGGCAGCCGGTCCGCGGACGGCGGCGCGCCGCGGGAGGTGCCGAGCAGGTCCAGCAGGCGCGCCGACATGCGTTCCGCCTGGGCCAGCACGGTCTCGGAGAGGGCCCGGTTGCGGGCGACGGCGCTGCGCGCCACCTCGAGCTCGTCGAGTGCCAGCTCGACCTCGCGGCGGTCGTCGAAGTACGGCTCGAAGCAAGGCCAGTGCTGGACCATCAGCTCGCGCAGCTGCGGCAGGGTGAGGAAGGAGAGGATGGTGTCGTCGGCCGGGTCGAGCAGGTATCCCTTGCGGCGGCTGACCTCGCGCACGGCCACCGCGCGCTGGACCCATTCCTGGCCGGCCGGCCCCGCGGCGGCGATCACCCACTCGTCGCCGTGCACCGGCTCGTACACCGGGCGGAGCACGGCGGCGACGACGGCCCGCAGCCGCTGTTCGACCAGGTTGAGCCAGATGTAGGCGCGTCCCGCCCGCTGGGCGCGACGCCTCACCTCGGCCCAGGCCTCGTCGCCCCAGTCGAGGTCGGCACCGATCTCCATGGGCCTGGCCAGCGACACCGCGCCGGAGGGTACGGCGGTCTCGCCGTCCTGCCCGCTCTCACCCGGGGGGAGCTCAAGCCCTCCCGACCCCACCTGTGCACCGCCTTCCCCGACCCCGTTGTTCGATCAAGGAAGACTACTGCGGAGCCGGTGCGAGGTGCACCCGGTTCACCTATCAACTTCCCTGCCGCGTACGACCGTACGGGCGAAGATAGCGCCTGGGTCCGCCGGGCGGGCCCATCCTGCGCGAGGATGCTTCGGGCGGCAGCATCCGCACGCGGCGCCCGCCGCGCGGCGACACGGCCGGGAAGGGAAGAGACGAGGCGCATGCAGGTCTGGCCGGGACAGGCGTATCCCCTCGGTGCCACCTACGACGGCGCGGGAACGAACTTCGCGGTGTTCTCCGAGGCGGCGGAGCGGGTGGAGCTGTGCCTGCTGCACGACGACGGCTCCGAGACCGCCGTCGAGCTGCGCGAATCGGACGCCTTCGTGCGGCACGCGTACCTGCCCGGGGTGATGCCGGGTCAGCGGTACGGCTTCCGCGCCCACGGCCCGTACGCGCCGGAGCAGGGCCGGCGCTGCAACAGCGCCAAGCTGCTGCTGGACCCGTACGCGAAGGCGATCAGTGGACGGGTCGACTGGAACGAGGCCGTCTACGGGTACCACTTCGGGTCACCCGAACGACGTAACGACCTGGACTCGGCGCCGCACACCATGACCTCCGTCGTGGTGAACCCGTACTTCGACTGGGGCGACGACCGCCTCCCCCGGACGGAGTACCACCACACCGTGCTGTACGAGGCCCACGTGAAGGGCCTCACCATGCTGCACCCCGATCTGCCGGACGACCTGCGCGGCACCTACGCGGCCCTCGCCCACCCGGCGGTGATCGACCACCTCACCCGGCTGGGGGTGACGGCGCTGGAGCTGATGCCGGTCCACCAGTTCGTCACCGACCACCGGCTGGCGGACGCCGGGCTGTCGAACTACTGGGGCTACAACACCATCGGCTTCTTCGCCCCGCACAACGCCTACGCCTCCTGGGGCGACCGCGGCCAGCAGGTGCTGGAGTTCAAGCAGGCGGTGCGGGCGCTGCACGAGGCGGGCATCGAGGTGATCCTCGACGTGGTCTACAACCACACCGCCGAGGGCAACCACCTGGGCCCGACGCTGTCCTTCCGCGGCCTGGACAACGCCTCCTACTACCGGCTGGCCGACGACCCCCGGTACTACATGGACACCACCGGCACCGGGAACTCGCTGCTGATGCGCAGCCCGCACGTGCTCCAGCTGATCATGGACTCGCTGCGGTACTGGGTGACCGAGATGCACGTGGACGGATTCCGCTTCGACCTGGCCGCGACGCTGGCGCGCCAGTTCCACGAGGTGGACCGGCTGTCGTCGTTCTTCGACCTGGTGCAGCAGGACCCGGTGGTCAGCCAGGTGAAGCTGATCGCCGAGCCGTGGGACGTCGGCGAGGGCGGCTACCAGGTGGGCAACTTCCCGCCGCTGTGGACCGAGTGGAACGGCCGCTACCGGGACACCGTCCGCGACATGTGGCGGGGCGAGCCGCGGACCCTGGCGGAGTTCGCGTCCCGGCTGACCGGCTCCTCCGACCTGTACCAGGACGACGGACGCCGTCCGCTGGCCTCGATCAACTTCGTCACCTGCCACGACGGTTTCACGCTGCACGACCTGGTGTCCTACGACGGCAAGCACAACGACGCCAACAGCGAGAACAACCAGGACGGCGAGAGCCACAACCGCTCCTGGAACTGCGGCGCCGAGGGCGACACCGACGACCGCGACGTGCTGCGGCTGCGGCGCCGCCAGATGCGCAACTTCGTCGCCACGCTGATGCTGTCGCAGGGCGTGCCGATGCTCAGCCACGGCGACGAGTTCGCCCGCACCCAGCAGGGCAACAACAACGCGTACTGCCAGGACGGCGAGCTGTCCTGGGTGCACTGGCCGGACGGGGACGGCGATCCCGGCGCGCCGGAGCTGTGCGCGTTCGTCCGCACGATGGTGTGGCTGCGCCGCGACCATCCGGTCTTCCGGCGCCGCCGCTTCTTCCACGGCCGGCCCGTCGAGGGCACGCACGACGACCTCTCCGACATCTCCTGGTTCACCCCGGACGGCCGGGAGATGGCGCAGCGTGACTGGCAGGAGGCGCAGGCCCGGGCGCTGACGGTGTTCCTCAACGGCAGCGCGATCTCCGAGCCGGGCGTACGCGGGGAACGCATCCTGGACGACTCGTTCCTGCTGCTGTTCAACGCGCAGGACACCGCCCGCGACTTCGTGGTGCCCGTCCACCACGGGCGGCAGTGGGAGGTCGTCGTGGACACCGCGGAGGAGGGCGGTACGCCCGACGAGACGCGCAAGGTGCAGGCCGGGGACCGGCTGACGCTGACCGACCGCAGCCTCGTCGTCCTCCAGCGGCCCGCGTAGGCGCCGGGCGGCGGCACGCGGGAGGGAGGGGACGGGACGGGAGAGGGCGGGACGGGACGCCAGGCGACACGCCGTCGCGGGCCGCGACACCGCCCGACCGGGGGACATGCGGTGCACCCCGGACCGGGTACGACGCAGGTATGACGCCGACCGCCACCTACCGGCTCCAGCTCCAGCCGGCCTTCCCGTTCGCCGCCGCCGAGGAGGCCGTCCCACGCCTGGCGCAGCTCGGCGTGTCGCACCTGCACCTGTCCCCCGTGCTGACCACCGTCCCGGGCTCGGCCCACGGGTACGACGTGACCGACCACCGCACCGTGCGCGAGGAGCTGGGCGGCGAGGCGGGGCTGCGCGGCCTGTCGGCGACCGCCCGTGCGCACGGCCTCGGCCTCGTGCTGGACATCGTGCCGAACCACATGGCCGTCCCCGCCGACCTGCGG
Source organism: Streptomyces sp. CNS606 (assembly GCF_000426325.1). Taxonomy (NCBI): domain Bacteria; kingdom Bacillati; phylum Actinomycetota; class Actinomycetes; order Kitasatosporales; family Streptomycetaceae; genus Streptomyces; species Streptomyces sp. CNS606. Next base: position 114,553 of record NZ_AUFD01000019.1, on the reverse strand, counting down.
CTGAACCGCCCCCTGTGGGAGACGCTGCGGGACGGCCCGGACTCCTCGTACGCCCGCTGGTTCGACGTCGACTGGGAGGCGGGCGGCGGCCGGATACTGCTGCCGGTACTCGGCGGGCCGCTGCACCGCGCGGCCGAGGCGCTCACCACGCCCGGCGACGGGACCCTGCGCTGCGGACCGCACGTGCTGCCGCTCCGGCCAGGCACCGCCGGACTCCCGCTGCCCCGGCTGCTGGACGCCCAGCACTACCGGCTCTCCTGGTGGCGCCTGGCGCGCACCGAACTCAACTACCGACGGTTCTTCACCGTCTCCGGCCTGATCGGCGTGCGCGTGGAGGACCCGGAGGTGTTCGACGCGACGCACGCCACCGTGCTGCGGCTGCTGCGCGAAGGTGTGGTCGACGGGCTCCGGGTGGACCACCCGGACGGTCTCGCCGACCCGGAGACCTACCTGCGGCGGCTCCAGGACGCCGGCGGCGGCCGCTGGACCGTGGTGGAGAAGATCCTCGCCCGCGAGGAGACGCTGACCGAGAGCTGGCCGGTGGCCGGCACCACCGGGTACGACGCGCTGCACCACGTCGACGGCCTGTTCACCGACCCCCAGGGGTACGCCGAGCTGGTCGCCGCCTGCCAGGAGACCGTCGGGGCCCCGGACGACCTCGGCGGCACCTGGGCGGACACCCTGCGGCGGGCCTCGCGGGAGGTGATCGGCGACGACCTGGCCACCGAGGTCGACCGGCTCACCCGGGTCGCCTCCCGGGTCTGCGCGACCGCACCCGGCCTGCGACTCCGGGACCACGCCCCCTGGGCGCTGCGCCGCGCGCTGTGCGAGGTGCTGATACGGCTGCCGGTGTACCGGCCCTACGCCGTCCCGGGCCGCCCGGCGCGCGCCGTGGACGCCGAACGGCTGGAGACGGCGGCGGAAGGCGCCCGCGCCGCGTTCACCGTCCCGGAGGAGGGCGACGCGGTCGAGGTGGTGCGCGACCTCGCCCTGGGGCGGCTGAGCGAGGACGGGGACGAGGACGGGCGGGACTTCGCGGCCCGCTTCGCGCAGGTCGCCTCGGCGCTGCGGGCCAAGGCGGTGGAGGACACCGCCTTCTACCGGTTCACACCGCTGCTCAGCGCCGCCGAGGTCGGCGGCGACCCGGCCCGCCCGGCCGTACCGCCGGAGGAGTTCCACGCCTACTGCGCCCGCATGCAGCGCGCGTGGCCCGAGGGCGGGACGGCGCTGTCCACGCACGACACCAAGCGCAGCGCGGACGTGCGGGCGGCGCTGCTCGTCCTGGCCGAGTGTCCGCAGCGGTGGCGGGCGGCGCTGGAGGCGGCACGGGAGAAGGCGGCGGCCCTGCCCGACGACGGGCACCGGCCGCCGGACGCGCACAGCGAGTGGACGGCCTGGCAGACGGCGTACGGGCTGGGCGCGCCGGATGCGGAACGGCTCACGGCGGCGCTGCGGAAGTCGGCCCGGGAGGCGGGGGTGCGCACGAGCTGGACCGAGCCCGACGAGGACTACGAGGCGGCGCTCGTCCGGTTCGTCGAGGGCGCGGTCTGCGGGGCTCCGTGGGCCGTGATGGGCGAGCTCACGGCGGAGCTGGCACCGCACGTGCGGGCCACGTCCCTGGGCATGGCGCTGGTCCAGCTGATGATGCCGGGGGTGCCGGAGGTCTACTGGGGCGGAGAGCGGTGGTCCCCCACCCTGGTCGACCCGGACAACAGGCGCATCCCGGCCGTCCTCGGGGACGGCGAGGACGACGGGGCGGACGACGACCCCAAGGTGCGGGTCACGCGCGCGGCCCTGCGGATGCGGCGCGAGCATCCGGAGTGGTTTCTCGCGGGTTCGACGTACGAGCCGCTGCGTGCGCGCGGCGAAGCGGCGGCGCACTGCCTGGCGTTCGCCCGGTCCGGCGCGGTGGTCGCCGTCGCGACCCGGCTGTCGCTGCGCCTGGCCTTCGGCGGCGGCTGGAGCGACACCACGCTCGCCCTGCCGCCCGGGGTATGGCGGGACACCCTGCGGGGCGACGACACCTACGAGGGCACGGTGACCCTCGCGGACCTGCTGGCGACCGGCCCCGTCGCCCTCCTGCGCCGCACCTGACGCGTGTCGAGCACCAGCCTCGCCCACTCCGACGCCCACATGACCCCCGATTCCACCCGAGACGGGCGGGCCGGGTCGCCGCCGACCTCGACGACGCACAGGACTCAACGGCACCCAAAGAAGGCATCCCTCGTCGCTCATCTCCCGTGTCCTGACTGCGGTAGGGCGAAGCCGCTAGTACTGGTGCAGTTGTCCGCATTTCCGCAGGTGAGAGCCCGTCAGGTTCCCGGCGTCTGTTGACATGAGCACCGTGTGGTTGATCAGATACACGGCGTCCCCCCACTTGTGAAGTCATCTCCACATCCTTCTCCCTTCAAGCTCGGGTTCTGAAGGTTCGTGAGGCCGCTGCCGCCGGGCTGGACGCGGTGGACGGGAACGGCAAGGCGGTGTATTCAAGGCGCCGGCGGCGTTCATGTGGGACTCCTCCGGTAACCAGACCAGCGCCCACCGCGCAGGGGCAGCGTCGCCGCCCTGGACGCGGGCCCGGCTGGCCCCGGGGAGCACGACCGCAGCGCGGGTCCGGCGCCCGGCGATGAGATCGCCGAGGTGGATGTGCAGGTGGCGGACGACACCCTGTCCGTCGCCCCGGACGCGGACATGCTCACCAGCACTCCCCGGGTTGGTGCTGAATTCACAGAAGCTGATGGAGGTGTGGGGCCCTTATGGGACGCAGTACTCGGTCGCGTGAGCGAAGCAGAGTTAAAGCTCGACCTGGAAAGGTAATCCAGTCTTGGAAGCATCCTCGCTGGGAGCGAGCCTTGTTCTTTTTTACCGCCGTAATCGCGCTTGCTATGACGTTGCTTAGTGCGGTCGGTCTCTTTGCACAGTCCGATGTGGCCTTTGAGGATGTATTCACCCCAGTCTCCTTCCTCTCTGCTGGGGTCCTTGCCTTTGCGCTTGCAGAGTCTTCGATCAGCATAACGTCACAGGCTGTCTGTGTGCGAAACTTCTACAAGTGGCGAGTAATCCCACTAGAGGCTATTGCTTCAGTTTCCCCCGGGTATTACGGAATTGTGGTCCGGTATTCATCGGGTGGATGTCTTCTTAGTCTGGCTTCGCAGAAATCAAATTATGCGACGTGGTTTAAGCGCAGGACGCAAGCAGACGAGATTTCTTGTGAGATCTTGGCGGCTGTGCGTGCGCGTAAGGGGTTCTGACCTAGCTTGCATCCATTGACGGCAGCCAGCGCAGATACCCGGTGGGACTCCGGGCCCGATTTGCGCAGCGTCTTCAGCAGTCCCGGCGCCTTGTCCGCTAGGTGCTGGACTACGGTGGTGACGTAGGCGGGTGTCGTGCTTTCGGAGGTACGCGAGCCGTGATCAGTGCGCGGCCGGAGAGACGGAGTTCGTAATCGTGGTCACCCTCACGGGAGACGGTCAGCCTCGTCACCGCCTTAACAGCGCGTGCGGGAGGTCGAGTGCGGCATGATGGAAAACCAACAAGGCTCCTGGACTGCGAGGTTGAGACGTCGAATATCTCAACCAGCGGCACGGGAGCCCTGTCCATTGTGACCACCCCGCACTTCACCGGAACGGTGGTCAACCTCAAGCCCCTCAGTCGTCCAGCAGGTCTTGCAGCTGGACGACGAGAAGCAGGCTGCCCGTGCATCGTTGCCAAACGCATCGTCGAGCGAACCTTCGGCACCATCAATGCCCTTCTGTGCCAGCAGAACTCGCCGGCAGGCTCACCGTTGAAATTACTCGTTCCACCCGCGCCCCGGGCTCCGTGCACACCCATCGGGGCGCCCATAACTGACCCCGTGGCGGGGGCAGGCATGGAAACCGTCCCTTCAGTTTAGGAGGAAGTCGTGTTTGATGTAGCTAAAGCAGCATCGTCGCAGGGTTTTGACATAACCTTGCTCTTTGTGGTGGGTCTGGGCTTCTTGGTGTCGGGCATTCGCGCCATCGTGAACGCCCGAAAGGAGAATGGGCAATCCCTCAATGACATGAGAGTGATGCAAGGCTTCTCTCCGCGCCCGCAGGAAGAGAACAAGACGCTCTCGTGGATTTTCGGAGTCGTTTTCCTTGTCGCTGCGGTGGGCTGCCTCTCCGGGGGGCTTGTGTTCGTATTCACATAGTCTCAACTTGTCGTGGAGGTCTGTCGCTTTCGCTGATGATTGCTGCGGTGGGGTATGTACCGCTTCCTCGCACCCCGCTGAGACAAAGTCCCCTACATCGCCAATGGCCGGCAAGGCGGTGAAGCTGCCATGAGCGACGTGATGGCAATGCCCCTTCAACACCGCCGACGGCACCATGGAAGCGGCCGCAGCCGACCACATGCAGCGGGCCTAACAGGACCCGGCGAGCACGAGGCCGTCCAACGAGGCCAAGGACATCTCCCGCCAGACCACCAGCCGTCTGCTGCACCACCTGTGCGACGACACCGACCGCTGAGACGCCAACCGCCGAGGCCATCCGGGCCTACCGCCAGCACTGGGGTGCGGACCACCCGCAGGACGGCCAGCGCGAGTACGACGAGTTCCCCTTCGCCTCCACCAATGAAGGGTCTTGGGCTCGAGGAGACCGGCCGGGGAGGGTGGCGCGGTCAGGCGGGCGCGGTGCGGCGGTGGATGCGGGCCTCCCAGGGGGCGAGGGTGACGGTCGTGGCGACCGGGGCGGGGTCGGGGACGTTGCCGAGCAGCAGCTCGGCGCCGGCCCAGCCGGCGGGGACGGGGACCTCCGCGGCGGAGCCCGTGAAGTTGCCGAGCACCAGCAGCTCCACCCCTGCGGTCTCGTCGTGCCGGAGAAACGCGTACACGCGCTCGTCGTCGGGCAGCAGCATCTCGAAGCGGCCGCGCGCCACCGCCGGTTCGTCGTGGCGCAGGGCGATCAGGCGCCGGTAGTGGTGGTAGACGGACGTCTGGTCGGCCACCGCCGCCTCGGCGTTGACCCGCACGTGGTCGGGGTTGACGGCGATCCAGGGTGTGCCGGTGGTGAAGCCCGCGTTGGGCCCGGCGGTCCACTGCATCGGGGTGCGCGCGTGGTCGCGGCTCATCGCGGAGAGCCCGGCGAGGACGTCCGCCGGGTCGGCGCCCGCGGCGACGGCGTGCGCGTAGTGGTTGCGGGCCTCCAGGTCCCGGTAGTCCTCGATGCGGGTGAACGGCGCGTTCGTCATGCCCAGTTCCTCGCCCTGGTAGACGTACGGCGTGCCGTGGTGCAGGTGCAGGACGGTGGCGAGCATCGTCGCGGACCGGACCCGCGACCGCTCGTCGGTGGCGTCGCCGAAGCGGGACACGATGCGGGGCTGGTCGTGGTTGCACCAGTAGAGGCTGTTCCAGCCGACCTGGTCGAGGCCGGACTGCCAGCGGCCGAGCGAGGCCTTGAGGTCGGTGAGGCGCAGGGGCTTCGGGGTGTACTTGTCGCCGTCCTGGTCGAGGCCCATGTGCTCGAACTGGAAGACCATGTCGAGCTGCCGCCGCCCGGGGTCGGTGTGACGGCGGGCCTCGTCGACGGTGACCCCGGGCATCTCGCCGACGGTGAGGGTGCGCTGCGGGCGGTCGGCGAAGACCTCGCGGTGCATCTCCTGCAGGTACTCCTCCAGCCGGGGGCCGCCCATGCAGGCGGCGAGCCCGCCGGCGTAGGGGGCGCCGCCGGTGACCGGGCCGTCGGGCAGGCCGGGTTCCTTGGAGATGAGGTTGATGACGTCCATCCGGAAGCCGTCCACCCCGCGGTCGAGCCACCAGCGCATCATGGCGTACACCGCCTGCCGGACCTCGGGGTTCTCCCAGTTCAGGTCGGGCTGCTTGGGCGAGAAGAGGTGCAGGTAGTACGCGCCGCTCGCCTCGTCCCAGGTCCACGCGGGGCCGGAGAACGCCGAGCCCCAGTTGTTGGGCTCGGCGCCGGGGGTGCCGGGCTTCATGCCGTCGCGGGCGGGGCGCCAGACGTACCAGTCGCGCTTCGGGCCGCCCGGACCGCCGCCGCGCGAGGCGGCGAACCAGGGGTGTTCGTCGGAGGTGTGGTTGACGACGAGGTCCATGACGAGCTTCATGCCGCGCGCGTGCACGGCGGCCAGCAGTTCGTCGAAGTCGGCCAGGGTGCCGAAGACGGGTTCGATGTCCTGGTAGTCGGCGACGTCGTAGCCGTTGTCGTCCTGCGGGGAGGGGTAGACGGGTGACAGCCACAGCACGTCGACGCCGAGGTCGTGCAGGTGGTCCAGGCGGCCGAGGATGCCGCGCAGGTCGCCGACGCCGTCGCCGTCGCTGTCGGCGAAGCTGCGGGGGTAGATCTGGTAGACGACGGCCGACTTCCACCAGGCCTCGTCACCGGGCGGGGGCGGTCCGGGCGGCTGCGCGGAGGGGGACACGGCGGTGGGCAGGGTCACTTGGCGGAACCTCGCATGACTCCGGAGATCACCCAGCGCTGGGCGAAGACGTACACGAGCAGGACGGGGGCCATCGCCATCAGGTAGGACGCGAAGGCCACCGGGTAGTCGGTGTTGAACTGGTTCTGGAAGACGTACTGGGCGAGCGGGAGGGTCTGCTCGGCGGGGTCGGAGAGGACGACGAGCGGCAGCATGAAGTCGTTCCACGCCCACAGGCAGGTGAGGATGCCGACGGTCGCGTTCATGGGCTTCAGCAGGGGGAAGATGATGCGCCAGAAGACGGTCCAGGTGCCGGCGCCGTCGGTGCGGGCGGCCTCCTCCAGTTCGCGGGGCACCGACCGCAGGTAGCCGACGTAGAGGAAGATGTTGAGCGCGAGGCCGTAGACGACGTAGAGCAGGGCGAGTCCGGCCTGGTTGTCGAGGCCCAGCAGCGAGGTCTGCTTCACGACCGGCAGCATGATGATCGGGAACGGCACGAACAGCGCCGAGACGAAGTAGTAGTACAGCCCGCGGAACAGCCTGCGGTGCATGTTGCGGGCGATGGCGTACGCCACCAGCGAGTTGGTGAGCAGCGTGACGGCGACGGCGCCGACCGTGATGAGCGCGCTGTTGAGCAGGGCGCTGGGGAAGTTCGTCAGGGTCCAGGCGTCGGCGAAGTTGGCCCAGCGCACGGTGTCGGGCAGGCCGAAGCCGGAGCCGCCGAGCTGATCGGTGGTCTTCAGCGCGGTGACGACGGTGAAGTACAGCGGGACGAGCACCGTCAGGGACAGGGCCGCCATCACGCCGGTGAGCCACCAGTTGACGCGCGGCCGGGCCCGCTTCGCCCGGGCGGGGTGCTCGTCCCCGCGTATCGGCGCGGGGGTGGAGGTCGACGGCATCACAGGTTCACCTCGCGGCGCTGGAGCAGGCGCATCTGGAAGACGGAGATCAGGACGATGACGGCGAAGAACAGCACCGCGTTGGCGGTCTGGTAGGCGTACTCGCCGCCCTTGAAGCCGCCCTTGTAGATCAGGTACGAGACCGAGGTGGTGGCGCTGCCCGGTCCGCCCGCGGTGAGTGCTTCGACGTGGTCGAAGACCTGGAGGAAGTTGCGCAGCGAGAGCACGGTGTTGATGGTGACGAACGGCGCGATCAGCGGCAGCGTGACGGAGCGGAAGCGCTGCCAGGGCCCGGCGCCGTCGAGGGTGGCGGCCTCGTGCAGGTCCTCGGGGACGGTCTGGAGGCCGGCCAGGTAGATGATGATGTTGAACGCCGCCGCCTGCCACACGGCGAGGATCACCACGCCCACCCAGGCCAGGTCGGGGTCGGCGAGGATGCTGGTGCTGAGCGCGTCGATGCCGAGGTGCTCTCCGATGGCGGGCAGCGAGTAGGTGAACAGGTAGTTGAAGACGTAGCCGACGATGAGGATCGACAGCACGTTGGGGGTGAAGAAGACGCCGCGCAGCGTGGCGCGGAACCTGATCCGGGCGTGGAGTCCGAGGGCGACAGCCAGGGCCACAATGTTGGTGAGCACGGTCGCGACGGCGGCGAACTGGAACGTGAAGAGGTAACTCTCCGCGATCCGTGCGTCCTCGAACAGGTTGAGGTAGTTCGTGAGGCCGACGAACTCGTAGGAGCCGTAGCCCGCGTAGTCGGTGAAGCTGTAGTAGATGCCGCGCAGCACGGGGGTGGTGTGCAGCAGCAGGAACAGCGCCAGCGCGGGCAGCACCATCCAGTAGTACGCGGCCTCGGTGCGCGGGCGGCGGCGGCGCGGGGCGGGGGCGGCCTCCCGCGCGGGGGTGGTCTCGGGCGCGGCCGTCGGGTCGGTGAGTACGGTCATGTCTCCTCCTTTCCGGGTGAGGGGCGCGGTCAGGTCGTGCGGGCGAGGACGCGGTCGTAGCCGTCGTCGAGGGCGCGCAGGAAGGCGTCGGTGCGGCCGTCCAGGAGGAACTGCTGGAGCAGCGGTTCCAGCCCGGCCGCGAGCGGGATCTGGTGGTCGGGGTAGCCGGTGACGCGGCCGCGCGCGAAGTACGGCTCCAGCGGCGCGAGGGCGGGGTCGGCGGCTTCGGTCCCGTCGAGGGTGGGGACGGCGCTCTGTTCCTCGGCGTAGGACGCCACCACGTCCTGGGTCATCAGGAAGTCGATGAACTCCAGTACCTCGTCGGGGTGTTCGGTGTCGCGGCCCATGGTGAGCGCGACGTCGACGCCGGAGACCAGGCGGGTGTCGGCCGGGTCGTCGCCGGTGGGCATCGGGAAGGTGCCCATCTCGAACGCGGGCTCGTGGGCGCGGATGGCGGGGAGCGCGTAGCTGCCCTGGACGAGCATGGCGGCCTCGCCGTCGGCGAACGCCTTGTTGCCGGCGTCGTAGTTGCGGGCGAAGCGGGTCTTCTGGGTGTGCCGGTAGGTCTCGGTGAGCTTGGCGGCGACGTCGGGGTAGGCCTCGGCGAAGCTGGTGCGGCCGGCGCGGCGTTCGTCCCAGAAGTCGTCCGGGGGGATGTTCGCGGCGAACTGGTTGAAGACCGGGAGTGCCGTCCACGCGTCGGCGAGGGTGCCGTAGAAGGGGGTGACGCCGGCCTTCTCGAAGGTGTCGGCGGCGGAGAGGAGTTGGTCCCAGGTGCGCGGCACCTCCACGTCGTGCCGTGCGAACAGGTCCTCGTTGTAGATCACCCCGCCGGCGTTGGAGGCGAAGGGGAGCCCGTTGACCTCGCCGGGGGCGGCGGTGCCGAGGTCGTTCAGCACCTGCTGGACGCCGGGGGTGACGCGGTCGGCCGCGGGATGGCCGGAGAAGTCGTGGAAGACGCCGGCGGAGGCCAGTTCGCCGAAGGTGCCGTTGCCGTTGAGGGTCATGACGTCGGGGACCCGGTCCTTGACCAGCCGGGTGCGGAGGGCGGTCTCGGCGTCCGGCACGTGGTGCTGGACCACGTCGATGCGGGGGTGCTGCTTCTCGAAGTCGGCTATGAGGCGGTCGAAGGTGCCGACGGCCTCCGGTTTGAACTGGAAGAAGTCCAGGCTGACGGTGCCTGCTTCGCTGCCCTCGGCTCCGGCGCACCCGCCGACCAGCAGGGTGGTGGCCGCGAGGGCGGCGACGGCTTTGCTGCGTATCATCTGCTTCCTTTCGCGGAGGCGGCGCGCGGCGTGCTGGGGGCGCTCGTCTCCGGTGTGGACCGGCGGCGGTTCGGACCGGCTCCGGGTGGACCGGCTCCGGGCGTGGCCCCCTCCGGAACACCCGGGGCGTCGGTGTCCGGTGCGCGGTCAGCCGACCCGGCGGGCTTCGAGGAGGACGAGGCGTTCGGGGTAGAGGGTGGGCGCGTGGACGCCGGCGGCGGCCAGCGCGCGGCCGGGCAGTGCGACGCCGTCCCGCCACCAGGGCAGCGGGTCGCGGGTCGGCCCCTCGGGGCGGTCGCCGGGCGGCAGCGGCGCGAGCCGGTACACCGCGTCCGGGTCGAGTCCGGGCAGGGTGACGCGTTCGCCGGCGGACTGGACGGACGTCTCGGTCTGCACCAGCGCGTACACGGCCCGGGAGCGGTCGGCGGCGACGACGCCGTGCACCCACAGGGCCGGGTCGGGGTGGTCGCCGCGCACCACGTCGCCGGTGTGCAGCAGGTCGCGCAGCTCCTTGTGCAGGGCGACCCAGCGGGCGAGTGCGGTGCGTTCCTCGTCCGAGGCCTTCGTCAGGTCCCATTCGATGCCGAAGTGGCCGAAGAGGGCGGTGCCGGCGCGGAAGGCGAGTGTGTGGCGGCGGCCGGTGGTGTGCGCGCGGGGGCCGCCGACGTGGGCGCCGAGGAGTTCGGGGGGCAGCAGGAGGCCGGTCCACCGCTGGATGCCCTGGCGTTCCAGTGCGTCGATGCAGTCGCTGGTCCACACCCGGTCGGTGCGCTCCAGCACGCCGAGGTCGACACGGCCGCCGCCGGAGGAGCAGGACTCGATCTCCAGTCCGGGGTGGCGGGCCCGCAGCGCGTCGAGCAGCCGGTACACGGCGAGGGTCTGGGCGTGCACGCCGGCCCGGGCGTCGGGGCCGTGTCCGGCGTCGACCAGGTCGCGGTTGTGGTCCCACTTCAGGTACGTGAGCCGGTACTCGGCGATCAAGGTGTCGAGCCGCTGGAGGATGTACGCGTACGCGTCGGGGTGGCCGAGGTCCAGCACCTGCTGGTGCCGGGCCTCGGGAGGCGTCCGGCCGCCCGCCGCCAGGACCCAGTCGGGGTGGGCGCGGGCGAGGTCGGAGTCCGGGTTGACCATCTCCGGTTCGACCCACAGGCCGAACTCCAGACCCAGGCCCCGGACGTGGTCGACGAGCGGGTGCAGGCCCTTGGGCCACACCTCCGGGTCGACGTACCAGTCGCCGAGGCCGGCCCGGTCGTCGCGACGTCCGAGGAACCAGCCGTCGTCCAGCACGAACCGCTCGGCGCCCACCTCGGCGGCGGCGTCGGCGAGCGCGCACAGCTTGTCGAGGTCGTGGCGGAAGTAGACGGCCTCCCAGGTGTTGAGGGTGACCGGGCGGGCGGTGCGCGGGTGGTGCGGCCGGGCCCGCAGGTGCCGGTGGAAGCGGCCGGCCATCTCGTCCAGGCCGCGGCCGTAGGAGCCGTACACCCAGGGTGTGGTGTACGACGCGCCGGGCCCGAGGCGCACCTCGCCGGGCAGCAGGGTCTCGCCCCCGCCGAGCATGCGCACCCCGGCGGCCGTCCGCTCCGCGAGGGAGCGGTGGTTGCCGCTGAAGGCGGTGTGCAGGCCCCACACCTCGCCGTGCCGGAAGCCGAAGCCGTCCTCCCCGGCGACGTGCACGAGGGTGGCGTCCAGGCCGGTGCGGCCGCGCCGGTTCTCCCGCAGGTGGGTGCCGAGGGTGAAGTCGTGGCGCTGCGGGCTGCGTTCGCGCAGGTGGCGTCCGGCGAGGTCGAGCAGTTCGGTGGCGCGGGCGGGCAGCGGCAGGGCGAGGAGCAGGCCGTCGACGGTGTACGGCGCCGCGCCCTCGCCGGAGGTGTCGGTGAGGGTGGCGCGTTGCCGGACGAGGCCGGAGGCGCTCATCTCGATCTCCAGGCGCAGGGCGAGACCGGCCTGCGGGTCCACCGCGTCGGCGGTCAGCCCGTCGGCGCGGGTGGCGATCTCGTCCACGGCGAAGGCGGTGGAGAAGTGTGCGCCGTCGCGGTGGCCGGTCAGCCCGGGGGTGCCGAGCCATCCGGCGGACTGCTCGGGCACCGACGACAGCGGGACCCGTACGTCCAGGGAGCTGGAGACCACCTGCGGCCGGGCGGCGACGGCCAGCGCGGTCAGCGCGTCGTCGGAGAGCGGGCCGAGGTCGGCGCCCCAGTGCAGCACCCGCGGCAGGCCGTCCCCGGTGCGGTCGAGGACGAGGGAGACGCCGCCGGCGCGGAGGTGGACGTACGAGGGGGCGTTCGAGGGGGTGCCGTCGCCGGCGGTGCCGCTGTCGCGCATCGATCGGTCCTCGGGATGGGTGCGGTGCGTGATGTCGCGGTTAGTTTTGGCGCAGAAGCTTCGGCGAGTCAACACCTTGCACCGGACGGGTCGGGTGGCGATTCCGTGCATGGAGGGCCTGGGGTAACTTCTGATATGGAAATAAGCACGGTGGGTCGGGGTCCGGACCCGGACGGTGCGGCCGGGTGCACGGAGCCCGTCCCGGAGGCCCGCTGCAAGGATGAGCCCCGTCCGGACACGCCCCCTACGTCCCCCGGAGGCACGCGAAGGTGACCGCGCTCCCGCAGCCCCCCTGGGCGCCGCTGTCCGAAGCGGCGCGGGCCATCATGCTCGCGGTGCTGATGCGCGGCCCGACCCCGCGCAGCGAACTGGCCCGGCGGATCGGGCTGTCCGCCGGGAGCCTCACCCGGCTGACTGCGCCGCTCCTGGAGAGCGGCCTGTTGGTCGAGGCCGGACCCAGCCGCAGCGGCGCCGGCCGTCCCACCCGCCCGCTGGACATCGCGGCCGACGCCCACCACTTCCTGGGCGTGAAGGTCACCGACGAGGACGCCCACCTGGTGGTGACCGACCTGCGGGCGCAGATCGTGGCCGGCGCCCGCGCCGCACTGCCCGGGCACTCCCCCGGCGACGTGGTGGCGACCGTGCGGCGCGAGGCGGAAGCACTCGCCCGGCAGGTGCCCGAGCTGACCGCGGCGGGGCTCAGCCTCGGCGGACAGGTCGCCGACCACGCCACGGTCACCGCCGCGCCGTTCCTGCACTGGACGCGCGAGGTGCCGCTGGGCCCCCTGCTCACCGAGGCGCTGGGCGTGCCGAGCGTGGTCGACAACGACCTGCTCGCCCTCACCCGTGCGGAGCACTGGTTCGGCGCCGGCCGCGGCCACGACCGGTTCGCCGTGCTCACCACCGGCATCAGCGTCGGCTACGGGCTGGTCGTGCACGACCGCATCGTCGACAGCCCCGACGCCGGACTCGGCCTGATCGCGCACCTGCCGCTGGACCCGTACGGCCCCTACTGCCCCGACGGACACCGCGGCTGCGCCACCGCGATGCTCGCCGCGCCCGGCATCGCCGCCGCCGTCTCCACAGGGGTGCGCCGGCCGGTCTCGTACGAGGAGTGCCTGCGGCTGGCCGCGGACGGCGACCGGGTCGCCTCGCCGGTGGTGACCGCCGCCGCCCACGCACTGGGGCGGCTGATCACCGTCGTCTCCTCACTCACCATGGCGCGCCGCGTCGTCCTCACCGGCGAGGGCATCGGCCTCGCGGAGGTGGGCCGCGAGGCCCTGGAGGACGGCATGCGCGCCGACCGCCACGCCGCCGCGACCCCCACCTCGTACGAGATCCAGCCGATCGACTTCTCCCTCTGGGCGCGCGGGGCGGCCGCCACGGCGATCCAGCGCTTCATCCTCGGCCCCGAGGACGGCTGACCCACGCGGACACGCGGAGTCTCAGAGCAGGCCCAGTGCCTGCCCGGCGCATGCGGGAGCGGACAGCCGAGCGAGGCGAGGACGCCTCACAGCAGGTCGGCCAGGACGGGCGTCCCCGACGGCCGCTGCCCGGCCGTGACGGCGCGCGGCTCGCGCGCTCCGTCACGGCGTCACGGCGTCACGGAGCGGTCAGGCGGAAGCCGGCCTGGCCGAACTGGACGTGGTCGCCGGGGCGTACGGCGACGCTGCCGGTGACACGGCGCCCGTTGACCCAGGTCCCGTTGCTGGAACCCAGGTCGCGCAGGCTCCAGCCGGCGCCGGTGTGCCGGAGCTGGGCGTGCGCCCGGGAGACGGTGTGGTGCGTCAGCCGCAGCATCGACCCCGGCGCGCGTCCGATCGACAGCGGGTACGGGCCCGGCCCGGGCAGCATGAGCTCCGGCAGCCGTTCCCGCTGCCAGGCGCGGCGCAGCAGCACGGGGAAGGCCGACGCCCTGCCCACCATCCGGTACAGCCAGTGCGTGCCGCCGGACCGGCGGTGGTGCAGGTCGCCCAGGACCAGGTCGAGTTCGTCGTGCCGCTGGGCGTGCAGGATGACTTCCATGCGCCGCAGGAAGGTGTCCTGCGAGACCCTGCCGTCCGCCGCGCTCTCCCGGAGCACCTCGAGCGCGCGTTCCCGGTCGCCGTCGGACAAGCGCGGCGGATACGCACTGAACTCGAGAGACGTCATGCCTCCATTCTCCGGAAGCGGTGAACTCCTGTCCAGAATCCGGGCGTTCCGCAGCACCCCTCCGGATAGGGTCGTGCGCATGCGAACCCCCAGGCAGGCGGCCCGTATCGCGGTTCTCGACCCGCATGGTGCAGTGTTCCTGTTCCGTTACGACAACGAGGAGGTCGGGGTGCACTGGGCGATGCCCGGCGGCGGCCTCGACCCCGGCGAGACCCCGCGCGAGGGGGCGGTGCGGGAGCTGCGTGAGGAGACCGGCTGGGCCGACGTCGAGCCCGGCGGGCTGCTGTGCACCTGGGAGCACGACTACACCCGGGAGGGTGTGCCGGTGCGGCAGCACGAGCACGTCTACCTCGGCCGGGGACCGCGCAGGCAGCCCGTCGGCGATCTCGCCCCCGCGCACCGCGCGGACGGCATCCTCACCTGGCGGTGGTGGGCCCCCGGCGAACTGGCCGCGGCCGAGGAGGCTTTGTGGCCGCCGCAGCTCCCGGCCCTGCTCGCCCGCCGCGCCGGACACCCGGGCGCCGGGCCGGAGCACCTCGGCTTCGTGCCGAACGACACCCCGCCCCCGGCCCCGCCGGGCCGTGCGGAAAACCCGTGGACGCCCGGCGGCCGCGCGGGCTAACGTGCCGCTCACGCCCGCGAGACCGCAGGAAGGAGGCGAGCGCGATGCACCGCACCACGACCATGCGCTCCCGCCCCTGCCACCGGGCGATCCCTCTCCGCTGACCGGGAGCGCGACACGCCTTCCGGAAGGATCCCCATGACCGCACTGGTCATCCGCGCGCTCGTCGAGGACGAGGCCAGCGCACTGTTCACCTCCCTGTCCGGCCCCGGGCTGGTCGGCCGTCCGCTGCTCGGCCGCCCGTACGCGACCCACGCCGAGGGGGGCGAGTACCGCCCCGACTGGACGTGGGTCGCCCTGCGGGACGGCGTCGTCGTCGCCCGCGCCGCCCTGTGGGGCGCGCCCGGCGACGACGAGCCGAAGGTCCTCGACTGGTTCGACTTCGCGCCCGGCGAGCGCGAGGCCGGCGTGCGGCTGCTGCGGGCCATGCCGCACCGCGAGTACGAGATCATGCTGCCGCCCGGCTGGCGCGACGACCCGGCGGTGCGCGCCGCCGCCGAGGAGCGCATCGACGCCGCCCGGGAGGCCGGATACCGGCCCCTGGTGGAGCGCTTCCGCTACCTGTGGACGCCCGCCTGCGGGCTTCCGGAACGTCCGGGACGGCTCGTCTTCCGGCCGGAACCGGACGACGAGGTGATCCTCGACGTGCTGCGCGGCGTCGAACAGGGGTCGCTGGACGCCCACGCCCGTGCCCTGCTCGACACCGACGGTGTCGAAGCCGCCGCCCGGGACGAGCTGGAGTTCCTCCACTGGATGCCCTCGCCCCGCGACTGGTGGCGGGTGGCCTGCACGCCGGACGGCGAGACCGTCGGCCTGCAGATCCCCGGCCGCAATCCGAACGGGCCGGTCGTCGGATTCATCGGCGTCGTGGCCGGGCAACGCGGTCACGGCTACGCGTACGACCTGCTCGTCGAGTGCACGCACCAGCTCGTCGGCGAGGGGGCGCGGGAGATCGCGGCGGCCACCGACCTGGGCAACGCCCCGATGGCCGCCCACTTCGCCCGTGCGGGCTACCCGGTGGTCCAGCACCGGTACTGCATGAGCTAGCCGCGCGGGGTGCCCTGCCGCAGCATGGGAACCATGCTGTTCGAGGTGTGGGCGCCCACCGCGGCGGAGCGTGTGGTGCTCCGGCTGGAGGCCCGCGAGCTTCCGATGGAGCGCGACCCGGCCCGGCCCGGCTGGTGGACGCTGCGCGTCGAGGCCGGGCCGGGCACGCGGTACGGGTTCGCGCTGGACGGCGGCCCCGTACTGCCCGACCCGCGGTCCCGGCGGCAGCCGGACGGGCCGGACGGACTCAGCGCCGTCGTCGACCCGGGCGCGTACGAGTGGCGGCATCCGTGGCAGGGCAGACCGCTGGCCGGCGCGGTCCTGTTCGAGCTGCACGTCGGCACGTTCACTCCGGAGGGCACCTTCGACGCCGCGGCGGCGCGGCTGCCGCACGTCGCGCGGCTCGGCGTCACCCACGTGGAGCTGATGCCGGTGTCACCCTTTCCGGGGACACACGGCTGGGGCTACGACGGCGTCGCCCCGTGGGCGGTGCACGAGCCGTACGGCGGGCCGGACGGGCTGGCGCGTTTCGTGGACGCCGCGCACGGCGCGGGCCTGGGCGTCGTCCTGGACGTGGTGCACAACCACCTCGGCCCGTCCGGCAACCACCTCCCCGCCTACGGCCCGTACTTCACCGGCCGCCACCGCACGCCGTGGGGCGACGCCGTCAACCTCGACGACGCCGGTTCGGACGAGGTGCGGGCCTCGTTCGGCGGCAGTGCTCTCGCGCTGCTGCGCGACTTCCGCCTGGACGGTCTGCGGCTGGACGCCGTGCACACGCTGGCCGACGACCGGGCGCGGCACTTCCTGGACGAGCTGTCGGCGGCCGTCGACGCCCTCGCCGCCGAAACCGGCCGTCCCCTGTTCCTGATCGCCGAGTCCGACCGGAACGACCCGCGGACCACCACGCCGCGCACGGTGCACGGCCACGGCCTGCACGCGCAGTGGAACGACGACTTCCACCACGCGCTGCACGTCGCGCTCACGGGTGAGGCGGGCGCCTTCTACGCGGACTTCGCCCGCGCACCGATGGCGGCCCTGGCCAAGACCCTGACCGGCGGCTTCTTCCACGACGGCTCGTACTCGTCGTTCCGCAGGCGGCGGCACGGCGCTCCGCTGGACCCGATCACGCCGACGCACCGCCTCGTCGGCTTCGCGCAGAACCACGACCAGGTCGGCAACCGGGCGGCCGGGGACCGTCTCGCCGTATCCCTGTCCCCCGGCCTGCTGGCCTGCGCGGCGGCGCTGGTCCTCCTCTCGCCGTTCACGCCGATGCTGTTCATGGGCGAGGAGTGGGGCGCCCGTACGCCGTGGCTGTACTTCACCGACCACACCGACCCGGACCTGGCCCGGGCCGTGCGCGAGGGGCGACGCGCGGACTTCGCCGCGCACGGCTGGGACGGCGACGTCGCGGACCCGCAGGCACCGCAGACCCGGGAGCGTTCCTGCCTGGACTGGTCGGAACAGGAACGCGACCCGCACGCGGCCCTGCTGGCCTGGCACCAGGACCTGATCGCCCTGCGGCGCGCCCACCCCGGCCTCGCCCACACCTCGCTGGGCGCCGCCCGTGTGACCTACGACGAGGACACCCGCTGGCTGGCGCTGAGCAGCGGGCCGCTGAGCATCGCCGTCAACCTGCACCCCAGCGAGACGGCGGCCGTACCACTGCCCGCGCACCTGGAGATGCTGGCCACCTGGAGCACCGCCTCCCAGCATGAGGACGGCATGCTGCTCCTCCCGCCGGAGTCCGCGGCCGTCCTCCGCTGAGCGGCCGCTCGGCGTGCGCCGCGGCAGCAAGGAGGGTGCCGCCCCGCGCTCACGGTCACCTGACGCCCCGGAGTTCAGCGCCCAGCGAGCGCCAGGAGGAAACGGGTCTGCTCGTCGTCCCGCCCGGCGCAGATCCGGGGGACGGCGGCGAGCGGCGCCTGGACCCGGCACCAGCCCAGCACGCGGTCGGGACACTGGCCGGGCACCATGGCGGCCAGTTCCGCGGCCCGCCGCTTCAGCGCGGCGAGGTCCGAGACTCCGTCGAGCACCCAGTCCACCGCGTCGAAGTCGGGGTCGCCCCACGCGGGCCTCGGGTCGATCGCCACGAGGCGCCCGCCCGGCCCGGACAGCACGTTGGCCGGGTGGAGGTCTCCGTGGACGAGGCCCACCGGACCGCTGTCGGACAGCTCCCGGCACCTGGCCCTGGCCCGATCGAGGAACGCGGAACCGAAGCACCCGGGCGCCCCGGCGTCCACTCTGCGCTCGGTGAGACGGCAGAGGAAGTCGACCCGCTCCGAGAGGGGACGCAGCGCCGAGGGTCCCTCCCGAGCGGGCGACGGCTCCCGCAAGGCGCGGAGCAGGGCGGCCACTTCGGGCAGACGCCCGGCGAGTCACCGCACGGGAAGACCCGGTGCCACGTCCTCCAGCAGCAGGGCCCCGGCCTGGAGATCCTGTGCGAGCAGACCGACCACCGACGGCGACCCCGCCCAGCGGTGCAGGGCTTCCGTCTCCTCGCGCGCGATCGCGGGCGCGGGCGTGACCTTCAGCCACACGGTCGTCCCGGCGCCACCTCGTCGGCAGCGGAAGACGCGTGAGGTCCCTCCGCCGTGGGACGCGAGGAGTTCGAGGTCCCAGCGGGCCGCCAGTTCTCCCGCGTGCGCGGGCAGCGCGTCGCACCAGGCGAGCGCTTCCGGACCGAACCGCACGACCAGCCGGTCCCGGACGGCCCCCGACGTGTGGGCCGGATCGCTCGTCTCTCCAGGAATCCCGGCTCCGCATCCGGCGAGCCTACGGACCCGGGGCTGGAGCCCGCTCCCGGTTTTCTGCGCTATTGACCGCGTGCAGTCAATGTGATGTTTCATGGGGCAGCCGCCCGACGGGCCGGTTGCGCACCACATTCCGACGAGGTCACTGGAGGGGCACCCATGCGAGAGCAACGGCCGGGACGGCGACGGTGGTTCGGGAGACTGTCGGTCACGGCGGGTTCCGTCGCGGCACTGCTGCTGGCCACCTCGGGCGTGGCCTTCGCCGCGCCGCCCCCCGCGCTCCCCGGCAACGCCCCGTCGGCGGACCGGTCCTACCAGCCGGCCCTCGACTACGACGGCGACGGCTGCTACCCGACGCCCGCCATCGGCAGCAACGGCGTGATCGCTCCCGGCCTGGACCTCGGCGGAGCGGTCAACGGCAACTGCCGCGACGCCTGGGACCTGGACAACACCAACGCCTACTCCCGCACCGCGTGCAACAACGGCTGGTGCGCCTACCTGTACGCGCTCTACTTCGAGAAGGACCAGGCGCTCCCCGGCACCGGCATCGGCGGTCACCGGCACGACTGGGAACACGTCGTGGTGTGGGTCCCGGACGGCGGTGCGCCGCAGTACGTGTCGGCGTCGGCGCACGGCGACTACCAGATCCGCTCCCGCGGCGACGTCGCGTGGGAGGGCGCGACCCACCCGAAGATCGTCTACCACAAGGACGGCATCTCCACCCACGCGTTCCGCTTCGCGGGCTTCGACGAGCAGCCGGAGAACCACAAGGGCGCCTGGCAGTACCCGCCACTGGTCGGCTGGGACGGCTACCCCTCCGACTTCCGCGACCGGCTCACCCAGGCGGACTTCGGCAGCGCCCAACTCGGCATCAGGGACTCCTCCTTCGCCCACGAACTGTCGAAGGCCAAGCCCGACGGCATCCCGTTCGACCCGCAGGGCTGACCCTGCGGCGTCCACGATCCGGAACGGCGTCGACCACCATACGGACACGGGTCTAGGGTTCCGGCATGGCACGGGACGACGCCGTCTACACGCACGGCCACCACGACTCCGTACTGCGCTCCCACCGCTGGCGCACCGCCGAGAACTCGGCGGGGTACCTGCTGCCGCGGCTGCGGCCGGGCATGCGGGTGCTGGACGTGGGGTGTGGGCCGGGGACGATCACGGCCGACCTCGCCACGGCCGTGGGGCCGGAAGGACACGTGACCGGCATCGACGCCGCCCCCGGCGTGCTGACGCAGGCACGGGAGGCGGCGGCCGAACGTGCGGTGGCGAACGTGGAGTTCGCCGTCGGGGACGTGTACGCGCCGGCGTACCCCGAAGCCTCGTTCGACGTGGTGCACGCCCACCAGGTCCTCCAGCACCTCGGGGACCCGGTGGGTGCGCTGCGGGCGATGCGGCGGGCGTGCCGGCCCGGTGGCGTCGTCGCGGCGCGGGACTCCGACTTCGCGGCCATGACCTGGTACCCGCGGGTGCCCGGGCTGGACGCGTGGCTGGACCTGTACCGCCGGGTCGCCCGGGCGAACGGCGGCGAGCCGGACGCCGGGCGGCACCTGTACGCCTGGGCACGGGAGGCGGGCTTCGCGGACGTGTCCGCCACCGCGTCGGCCTGGTGCTTCACCGGAGCGGAGGAACGCTCCTGGTGGAGCGGGCTGTGGGCGGAACGCACGGTGTCGTCCGGATACGCCCGCCGGGCCGTCGACGGCGGCCACGCGACCACCGCCACGCTGGAGCGCGTCGCGGACGCGTGGCGGGAGTGGGGCGCGTGCGAGGACGGCTGGTTCGCCGTGCTGCACGCCGAGGTGCTGTGCCGCGACCCCGCCCCCTGAGCAGCCCACCCCACGAGGCCCGCGCGGTCAGCCCTCCGGACGGGGAGTCCCCTCGTTCCCGCTGGGGCGGGTTCGGGCGCGGAAGCTCTTCGTAGCGGCACTCGGCGACGGGCACCGCCTCCGTGTACCACTGGCGCCATCGACTCGACTTCGCGGATCGCCCGGTTGACGCCGTGCGGTCAGGTGTCGGTGGGCTCGAGGCGGAGGGAGACGGAGTTGATGCAGTAGCGCTGGTCGGTGGGGGTGGGGTAGCCCTCGCCCTCGAAGACGTGGCCCAGGTGGGAGCCGCAGCGAGCACAGCGCACCTCGGTGCGGGTCATGCCCATCGAGTGGTCGGAGATCAGCTCCACCGCGTCGCTGTCCGACGGGTCGTAGAACGACGGCCACCCGCAGTGCGACGCGAACTTCGTGCCGGACCGGAACAGTTCCGCCCCGCAGGCACGGCAGTGGTACACGCCGGTGGTCTCGGTGTCCGTGTAGGCGCCGGTGAACGGGCGCTCCGTCCCGGCCTGGCGCAGCACCCGGTACTCCTCGGGGGAGAGCTCGGCGCGCCACTGCTCGTCCGGCTTGTCGATCTCGTAGGCCATGGTGGCATCCTCCCAGGTCGCGGGCGGGCGTCAGTCGGCGAGGCGGGCGAGGATCAGCGGACCGAGGTCCGTCACGTCGCCCGCTCCCATGGTGAGAACGACGTCACCGGGCTTCGCCATTCCGGCGAGCACGTCCGGAGCGGTGTCGCGGAAGGGAGCGTGCTGGACGTCGGCCCCGGCGGCGAGGGCCGCGTCGATGATCAGTGCGCTGGTCACGCCGGGGATCGGGTCCTCCCGTGCCGGGTAGACGTCGAGGACGGCGGAGGCGTCGGCGTGCGTGAGGGCCTCCCCCATCTCGGTGGCCAGCTCCTGGGTGCGGCTGAAGAGGTGCGGCTGGAAGAGGACCAGGACCCGTGCGTCCTCCGGCAGCCCGCTGCGGAGGGCCTCCAGGTCGGCGGTCATCTCCGTGGGGTGGTGCGCGTAGGTGTCGATGACCTGCACACCCCTGGCCTCCCCCTTGAGCTGGAGGCGCCGGTTCACGCCGGTGTACGTGCGCAGGGCGTCCGCGAGGCCGTCGGCGGGAACGCCCGTCGCGACGCCGGCGGCGAGCGCGGCGACGGCGTTGTGCGCGTAGTGGCGCCCGGGCACCGAGACGATGAAGTCGAGCTCCTCGCCGTCCAGTTCGACGGCGACCCGGCTGGTGAGGCCGTGCGGGACGACGCGGAGTACACGGACGTCGGCGTCGTCGCGCTCGCCGTACGTGACCACGTTCAGGCCCTCGCGGCCGCGGACCCGGGCGGTCAGTTCGCGGGCGCCCTCGTGGTCGGCGGAGATCACCAGCGTGCCGCCGGTGCGGATGCGGCCGACGAACGTCTCGAACGACTCGTAGATCTCGTCCATCGACGCGTAGTTGGCGTGGTGGTCCAGCTCCACGTTGAGGATGATCGCCGCTTCGGGGGCGTACTTGTGGAAGCTGCGGTCGCTCTCGTCGGCCTCGGCCACGAAGAGGTCCCCGTCGCCGTGGGCGGCGTTGGTGCCCGGGCCGTCGAGGTCGCCGCCGATGGCGTACGACGGCTCCAGGCCGAGGGAACCGAGGCTGACGGCCAGCATGGAGGTGGTGGTGGTCTTGCCGTGGGTGCCGGCCACGGCGAGGGCGCGGCGGCCCTCCATCAGCGCGGCGAGCGCATCGGAACGGTGCACGACGGGGAGGCCGCGCTCGGCCGCCGCGCGCAGCTCCGGGTTGTCGGGGCGGATGGCGCTGGAGACGACGACGCAGGTCGCGTCGGCGGCGAGGTGGGCGCTGTCGTGGCCGACGTGCACGGTGGCGCCGGCCTGGCGCAGCGCGGTGACGGTGGGCGACTCGCGGGCGTCGCTGCCGGCGACGTCCGCTCCGCGGGCGGTGAGGATGCGCGCGATGCCGGACATGCCGGCGCCGCCGATGCCGATGAAGTGCGGACGTTCCATGGCGGGCGGCACGGCGGCGGTCGTCGGCGTCGGCGGCATCGGCGGTTCTCCCAGGTCGTACGCTCGGGCGCTGCGCGCCGCTGAGCCGGTCGGTGTCTGCGGCTCAGCCTAGTAGGCCCTGTGGGCGCCGGACCCCACGCGCCCGCCGGGGGCGCGTGGCGGCAAGCGCGCGCCGGGGGCGCAGCGGCCGCGGCGGCGGAGCACCGGAGCGCCGGAGCGAAGGGACCACGGAGACGCGGGCACCCCCCACACCCGCCCGGGCGGCGTGCTCACCGCGGCGTGCGCCCGGCGCGCGCGGTCGGCCGGTGGCAGGAATCCCGGGGCGCGCGGTCGCAAACACGACGCGCGGCAAGAACACCGCATCGAGGTAACTCCGCCGTCCACCCGGGCTGTTCGGGGCGAACCGGCCGTACGGTGGCGGCGAACTGCACCGATTCCCGCGGATTGTCCCCGTGCCCCGGTGATCCGGGGGCCGAGCGCCCTCCCGGAAGCCGGGGCGGCCGCAACCGATCTCACCGAGGAGCCACGGATGTCCGACCCCGACACCGGTCCCCCGCTGCCCGGCCCTCCGCCGGGGCCCGGCGGGGCCGCGAGAACCCTCGTCCGGCCCGTGCCCGCGCCCGACACCCGCGGGAGCGGCGGCACCGGCGCGGGCGCGGCCGGCCTTCCCGACGCGGGCGGCCTTCCGGGCGAGGGCGGCGCGGGCGGCGGCGTGCTCGGGGGACTGCTGGACGGCCCGCGCGGCCTGGGCACCGCCGGGCTGTACCCGGGCCGCGCCGGGGCGTCGGCCGGGCCGGTGGCTCCGCCCGAGGGCGCGGGGGCTCCGGCGGAGGGCGCGGCGATCCCCGGCCTGTACCACCATCCCGTGCCGGAACCGGACCCCGTACGGGTGGCGGAGGTGGACCGAAGGATCAAGGCGTGGGCCGTGGACGAGGCCCGGGCGTATCCGCCGGAGTGGGAGGACCAGTTCGACGGCTTCGCCGTCGGGCGCTACATGGTCGCCTGCCACCCGGACGCCCCCACCGTCGACCATCTGATGATCGCCACGCGGCTGATGGTCGCCGAGAACGCCGTGGACGACTGCTACTGCGAGGACCACGGCGGCTCCCCCGTCGGACTGGGCAGCCGGCTGCTGCTGGCGCACACGGCGCTCGACCCGCTGCACACCGTGCGGGAGTACGAGCCGGCGTGGGACGAGTCCCTCGCCTCGGACGGGCCCCGCCGCGCCTACCGCTCCGCCATGGAGTACTTCCGGCGGCAGGCCACCCCCTCCCAGACGGACCGGTACCGGCACGACATGAGCCGGCTCCACCTGGGATACCTCGCGGAGGCGGCCTGGGCCCAGGCCGAGCACGTGCCCGAGGTGTGGGAGTACCTGGCGATGCGCCAGTTCAACAACTTCCGCCCCTGTCCGACGATCACCGACACCGTCGGCGGCTACGAACTTCCGGCGGACCTGCACGCGCGGCCCGACACGCAGCGGGTCATCGCGCTCGGCAGCAACGCCACCACCGTCGTCAACGACCTGTACTCCTACACCAAGGAGCTGAAGAGCCCGGGCACGCATCTCAACCTGCCCGTGGTGATCGCCGAGCGGGAGGGCCTCTGTGAACGGGAGGCGTACCTGAAGGCGATCGGGATCCACAACGAGCTCATGCACGCCTTCGAGGCCGAGGCCGCCGCCCTGGCCGCCGCCTGCCCCGTCCCCTCCCTGCTGCGCTTCCTGCGCGGCGTGGCCGCCTGGGTGGACGGCAACCACTACTGGCACCGGACCAACACCTACCGCTACAGCCTGCCTGATTTCTGGTGAGAAAGGACCGCTCTGTGACGAGCAACCAGTCGACCGACCTCAAGGTTCCCGCCCCGTTCGTCCCCGCGCCCGCGTCGCCCTACCAGGGGGAGATCGCCCGGTACTGGGACCAGGAGGCCCGGCCGGTGAACCTCCGTCTCGGTGACGTCGACGGGCTCTACCACCACCACTACGGGGTCGGCGAGGTCGACCGCGACGCCCTGGGGGACGCCGGCGACGGCGAGTACGAGAAGCGGCTGATCGCCGAGCTGCACCGGCTGGAGTCGGCCCAGACGCAGGTCCTCCTGGACCACCTCGGCCCCGTCGGACGTGACGACACCCTCGTGGACGCCGGCTGCGGCCGGGGCGGGTCGATGGTCATGGCCCACCAGCGCTTCGCCTGCAAGGTCGAGGGCCTCACCCTGTCCGCCAAGCAGGCCGACTTCGCCAACCGGCGCGCACGCGAACTCGGCGTCGCGGACCGGGTGCGGGCGCGGGTGTGCAACATGCTCGACATGCCGTTCGAGTCGGGCCGGGCCGTGGCCT
Source organism: Streptomyces sp. CNS606 (assembly GCF_000426325.1). Taxonomy (NCBI): domain Bacteria; kingdom Bacillati; phylum Actinomycetota; class Actinomycetes; order Kitasatosporales; family Streptomycetaceae; genus Streptomyces; species Streptomyces sp. CNS606. The sequence continues at coordinate 90,002 of NZ_AUFD01000019.1, read as the reverse complement.
CCTGGAACAACGAGTCGAGCATGTACGTCGACCTGCAGGACCTGTTCGCGGAACACTCCCGGGTCCTCGGCACCGGCGGCCGCTACGTGACGATCACCGGCTGCTGGAATCCGCGTCACGGCCAGCCCTCGAAGTGGGTCTCCCAGATCAACGCGCACTTCGAGTGCAACATCCACTCCCGCCGGGAGTACCTGCGCGCGATGGCAGACAACCGTCTCGTGCCGGCGGCGGTCGTCGACCTGACGGAGTCGACCCTGCCCTACTGGGAGCTGCGGGCCACATCCTCCCTGGTCACGGGGATCGAGGAGGCGTTCATCAACTCCTACCGGGACGGCTCCTTCCAGTACCTCCTGATCGCCGCCGACCGGGTCTGACCGGCACGGCTGGAAGGGGGCCGGGCCGTCCGCACGACGGCCCGGCCCTCCGCCACGCGCTACGTGGTGTGCGCGAAGAGCTTGAGGACCGGGACCCCGACCTTGTGGCGGGCGCGGGAGGCCCAGTCCCGGTGGAAGAACTCCTCCACCAGGTGGGGTGCGGTGAGCACGATCACCTCGTCGGCGCGGGTCTCGTCGACGACGGAGGTGAGCACGTCGAGCGGGTGCCGCTCGATGATCCGGCCCACCGCCTCCGCCCCCGTCTCCCGCAGCGCTCTGAGCGAGTGCTCCAGCGCGCGCCGCACGGGCTGCGACGCCCCGCCGCCCTCCGGTTCCTCCCCCTCGTGGACGGCCTGGTCCAGTGCGCCGAGCGCGACGTCGTCGAGGGCGCGCAGCAGCCGGTCCTGATCGCCACGGGGCTGCATCAGGACGACGAAGGAGACGGTCTCGTCCCCGTGCAGCGTGGTGACCATCTCGACGTCGTCGGACACCAGCGGCTTCTCGATCATCAGCACGGTCGTGAACACGGCGAGCGCCTCCTCGTACGCGGGCCGGCGGGCCCGCTGCCGTACGCGGGCGCACGGCCCGCAACCGGACAGAAACCATTCTCCCCCGGCCACGCGCGGGGCCCTTCGCTGTTCAGTCTGCCCCCAGCGACCTAAGCGGAACGTCTCATTCCGCCGATGCGCCGATCCTGCGGTAGCGGGTGAACAGGAAGCCGTCCTCCTCCAGGAGGGAATGGAGGCGGAAGTCGGCGGGCGTGTCGAGCACCGGACCGTTCATCACCCGCGCGGCGGAGCCCAGCGCCACCCGGGGCGAGACCGCCAGGCACAGCTCGTCCAGCACACCGGCGGCCGTCAGCCGGCCCAGCAGCGTCGGACCGCCCTCGGTGAGCTGGCGGGTCAGCCCGCGCTCGGCCAGGGCGCCGGGCACGAGCGCGGGGTCGACCAGGGCGCTGTCACCCGCCACCACGACCTCCACCCCCGCGTCACGGGCCGCCCGCATCCGCTTCTCCGGGGCCCCGGCACCGGTGAGCACCAGCGTGGGAACCAGCGGCTCGGCGAAGAGGGGCAGTGAGAAGTCCAGGGCCAGGCTCGCGCTGACCACCGCGAGGGCGGGCGCGGGGCCCTGCCCGGCCGCCTCGCGCCGGGCTGCGAAGGCCTCGCGGCGGCGCGCCGGGCGGTACCCCTCCTGCCGCACCGTCTCCGCGCCCACGACCACCACGTCCGCCAGGGCGCGGAGCACGCCGAAGATCCGCATGTCGGCCGCGGAGGACAGCGGCTGCGAACGCCCGCCGTGGTGGGCCGCGCCGTCCAGCGAGGACACCATGTTGGCGCGCAGGTACGAACGGCCGCCGCCGGACGGTCCGGCCCAGTCCGGATAGGCGTAGGCCTCCGCGAGCGCGTCCAGGCTCCACTCGGTGTCCGGCCGCTCCTCGTCGCGGGCTGCGGACTCGGCGGTCCCGGGCGTGTCGGCGGGGAACAGGCGTCGCATGAGCCGCAGTGTGGCATGCCGCACGCGAGGGCCGCCGGGCACCGGGCCGGGCACCCGCACCTCGTAGCATGAAGGGCGTGTCCACCTCCCCCTCGCGCCCGACCGACCCCGCCCACGTCCCCGACGGCGCCGCCGACGGGTCCGCTCCCGGCTCCCTGAGTTCCCGCGAGCCGCGGGTGCCGCCGGAGCGCCTGGTGGCCGAGATGGTGCCGCCGCCCCGCTTCGACTCGGTGCGGTTCGAGAACTACCTCCCCGATCCGGCGCAGCCGAGCCAGCGGGAGGCGGTCGAGGTGCTGAGCGGCTTCGCCGCGGGGATCGGCGGGACGGACCGGGCGGGCGGCGGGAAGCGGCGCTGGTTCCGCCGCGAGCGCCGCGGCGGCGCGACGGCCGCGACGGGCCCGCGCGGCGTCTATCTCGACGGCGGGTACGGCGTCGGCAAGACGCACCTGCTGGCCTCGCTGTGGCACGCGACGCCCGCGCCCGCGGAGCAGAAGGCCTTCGGCACGTTCGTCGAGCTGACGAACCTGGTCGGCGCGCTCGGCTTCCAGCAGACGGTACGCACGCTGGGCGGCCACCGACTGCTGTGCATCGACGAGTTCGAGCTCGACGACCCGGGCGACACGGTGCTGGTGTCCTCCCTGCTCAGCCGGCTCGTCGAGCAGGGCGTGGCGCTGGCGGCCACCTCCAACACGCTGCCCGGCCGGCTGGGCGAGGGGCGGTTCGCCGCTGCCGACTTCCTGCGCGAGATCCAGGGCCTCTCCGCGCACTTCCGCCCGCTGCGCATCGACGGCGAGGACTACCGCCACCGCGGGCTGCCCGACGCCCCGGCACCGGCGCGGGACGAGGAGGTCACGCGTGCCGCGCAGGCCACTCCGGGCGCCACGCTGGACGACTTCTCCGCTCTGCTGGACCACCTCTCCTCCGTCCACCCCAGCCGGTACGGCGCGCTGTGCGAGGACGTCGCGGCGGTGTGCCTGACGGGCGTCCAGCCGGTGCCCGACCAGTCGACGGCGCTGCGCCTGGTGGTGCTCGCCGACCGCCTCTACGACCGCGAGGTGCCGGTGCTGGCCTCCGGGGTGCCGTTCGACCGGCTGTTCAGCGAGGAGATGCTGGCGGGCGGCTACCGGAAGAAGTACTTCCGCGCCATCTCCCGGCTCACCGCCCTGGCCAGGGACGCCGCGGAGCTGCGCCCGGCGTGACGCGCATGTCCGGAAGCGTCCCCACCTGCCGTTGAGCGCGGCGGTGACGGGCGGGAACGGATCGGCCGTGCCTGGTGTGCCGGGAGGGGTACACGTGGTAGACACACGTGGTCTGTGTCCTGTCCGCCAACAGGGAGCGTGACCGATGTCCACCTCACGACGTCAAGTACTGGCCGGCTCGGGTGCCTTGGGAGTGGGCATCGCCTTCTCCGGAACGATCTCCGAGGTCTTCGCAGGGACCGCCTCCGCGGCCGGCCACGGCCGGGACGGCTACGGCCCGCTCGTGCCGGACCCGCACGGCCTCCTCGACCTGCCGCGCGGCTTCCGTTACCAGGTGCTCTCCCGCGAGGGCGAGGAGATGCGCTCCGGCGAGGGCAAGGTGCCGAGCAACGCGGACGGCATGGCGGCCTTCGCCGCCGGGCGCCGCGACGACCACGACCGCCGGGGCGGCGGGCGGCGCGACCGCACCTGGCTGGTCCGCAACCACGAGAACCGCATGGAGTCGCGGCAGGCCGTGCCCACGGTGCGGGGGCTGACCTACGACCCCGCCGCGGAGGGCGGCTGCACGCTGCTGGAGCTGGACGGCGACCTCGACGTGCGCGACGAGCGGGTCGGCATCGCGGGCACCTCGACCAACTGCGCGGGCGGTCCGTCCCTCTGGGGCACCTGGCTGACCTGTGAGGAGACCGAGTTCAAGGCCGGCGAGGAGGGCTACACCAAGGACCACGGCTACATCTTCGAGGTCGGCTTCCGCCGGGAGCACCGCACGGTCCCGGAGCCGCTCACCGCGATGGGCCGCTTCCAGCACGAGGCCATCGCGATGGACCCGCGCAACGGCGTCGTGTACGAGACCGAGGACGCGTTCGACTTCCCCTTCGGTCTCTTCTACCGCTTCCTGCCGAACCGGCCGAAGGGCGGCTTCGACTCGCTGCGCGCGGGCGGCACGCTGCAGGCCATGCGGGTGCCGGACGTGCCGGACCTGTCGGCGATCGACGAGCCGGGGGCGAGCTTCGACGGCATCGAGTGGATCGACGTCCCCGACCCGCTGGCGCGGGAGACGCCGATCCGCAACCAGGACTTCGGGCGCGGCGGCATCACGCACGCGCAGAAGCTGGAGGGCTGCTACTGGGGCGGCCGCAGCGTCTACTTCGTCTCCTCCTACGCCAAGAGCGCGGAGGGCTCGGCCGGCGACCACTACGGCCAGGTGTGGCGCTACGACCCGCACCGGAACCGGCTCACGCTGGTCGTGGTGTTCGGGCCGGACAGCGACCTGGACATGCCCGGTGAGGAGCCGGACAACATCTGCCTGGCGCCCAGCGGCGGCCTGATGGTCTGCGAGGACGGGCAGGGCGCCCAGCACGTCTACGGCCTCACCCACCGCGGCGACGTCTACCCGATGGCGCGCAACCGGCAGAACATCGGCACCCCGGAGGAGCCCGCGTGGGGCGAGTTCGCCGGTGTCACCTTCACGCCGGACAACCGCACGATGTTCGTGAACTGCTACACCCCCGGCACCACGTTCGCCGTGACCGGACCGTTCCGCCGGCACTGACCGGCCGGCGCGGGGCCCGGACGACGTCCGGGCCCCGCGCCCCTTCGGGCGCCCCGTCGCCGCTTCAGGCTCCCGTCGCCGCTGGGGCGGAAGTCGCCTTCTGCCCGCATCGTGCGCGATGTCTGGCGCGGTGCCGGTCACCCCGGGTAGAACTCACCCATGTGGGTGTTCTTCCTCGTCACCGCCTGGGTGGCGGCCTTCGCCGCGTGCGCGCGACTGTGCCGGGTGGCCGCGACGTCCGCCCGTGCCGACCGGGAGTGCCGCACCGGCGACCCCGAGCGGGGACTCACCCTCTACGAGACCGCCTTCCTCGCGGGCGGCCCCGCACGGCTCACCGACGTCACGCTGGTGTCCATGTCGGAAGAGCGGCGGATGCTCCTGGCGCACACCGGCTGGGCCACCGTCGTCGACCCCGACGGCCACGACGACATCGAACGCTCCCTGATCACCGCCATCGGGCCCGGCGGCCAGTCCCGGATACCGCCGGTGCGCGCGACCCTCGCCGCCACCGACGCCGTGACGTCGCTGGCGGAGCGGCTGACCTGCGCCGGACTCGCGGTCCCGGAGACGCTGCGGACCGGTCTGGCCTCGGCGACCCGGCAGGTGCGGCGGGCGGCGCTGCTGGTCCTCGCCGCGGCCGTGTGCGCGGAACTGGTGGTCGGTGCCGGAGCGGATCCGGGAGCACGTTGGCCGTGGTTCGCGCTGCCGCTGATGCTGACGCTCGGGACGCTCGCCATCGCGCGCTGGGAGGTGGCACCGTCGGCGCGCTGGGCCTCGCCGGCCGGGGAACGGCTGCTGCGGGCCCAGGACGCACCCGTCACCCGGAACGGCCGGGGCGGCCCGGTCCCCGGCGGCGCCGTGCTGACGCAGCTGGCGCTGCGCGGGGTGCGGGCGCTGCCGCAGGCGGAGCTGCGGGCCGCGCTGGGCGGTGCGCGCCCGCCGTTCGGCCACCCCCGCGGCTGAGGCCCGGGCCCCGCGCCGGCTAGGCGAGGCCGGCGACGAGTTCCGAGACCGGCTTGCGGCGGCCGGTGTAGAAGGGGACCTCCTCGCGCACGTGGCGGCGGGCCTCCGAGGCGCGCAGGTGGCGCATGAGGTCCACGATGCGGTGCAGTTCGTCCGCCTCGAAGGCGAGCAGCCACTCGTAGTCGCCCAGCGCGAACGACGCCACGGTGTTGGCGCGCACGTCGGGGTAGCCGCGGGCCATCCTGCCGTGGTCGGCGAGCATCCGGCGCCGGTCCTCGTCGGGCAGCAGGTACCAGTCATAGCTGCGCACGAAGGGGTACACGCACAGGTAGTCGCGCGGCCGCTCGTCGGCGAGGAACGCGGGGATGTGCGACTTGTTGAACTCGGCGGGGCGGTGCAGCGCCATGTTGGACCACACCGGCTCCAGCGCGCGCCCCAGCTCCGTGCGGCGGAAGCGGTTGTAGGCGTCCTGGAGGGCGTCGGCGGTCTCGGCGTGCCACCAGATCATGACGTCCGCGTCGGCGCGCAGCCCGGAGACGTCGTAGGTGCCGCGGACGACGACGTCCTTCGCGGCCAGCTGCGCGTACAGCTCCTCGACCTCGTCGGCGTAGCCGGCGCGGTCGTCCGGGAGCACCTCGCGCAGCCGGAAGACCGACCAGAGCGTGTAGCGGATGACCTCGTTGAGGTCCTTGGCCTTCTTGCCCGCGTTCGCGGCCCTCTCCGGTTCAGCAGTCATGCGCTCATTCTCCCCCGCGCGCGGCCGGGCCCGTACGCAGGGTCCGGTCGGCGGCGCGACGGCCGTCGGCGACGCAGGCGGGAATGCCCACACCGCCGTACGCGGCGCCGCACACCGCGAGTCCGGGGAGTGTGTCGAGGTCGCGGTGGACGCGGGCGACGCGTTCCAGGTGGCCGACGGGGTACTGCGGGAGGCCGTTCTCCCAGCGGGTGACGACGGTGTCGACGGGGGCCGCGGTGAGGCCGACGGCGTCGGCGAGGTCGCGGCGGGAGAGGGCGGCCAGGTCGGCGTCGTCGCGGCGCAGCCAGTCGTCCTCGCCGTGGCGTCCGACGGAGGTGCGGAGCACGAACAGGCCGGGGTCCTGGGCGGCGGTCCAGCCCCACTTGTTGGCCGAGAAGGTGGCGGCCTTGATGCCGCGGCCGTCCACGGGCGGGACGAGGAAGCCGCTGCCCGGCGGCGCGGCGGGCAGGTCGGAGCGGCGGAAGGCCATGGTGATCAGCGCCATCGAGGCGTACTCGACGGCGTCCAGCTCGGCGGCCGCCGCGGGCGCGGCGTCCCCCAGCAGCCGGGCGGCCGCGGGCGCGGGGGTGGCCACGATCACGGCGTCGGCGCTCAGCGTCCCGCCGCCGTCGAGTTCCACCCGCCAGCGCCCCTCACCCGAGGCGGGGGCGGAGCCGGAGCCGGAGCCGGAGCCGGCGGCAGCCCGCACACGGCGGACGGCGGCACGGGTGCGGAGGTCCGCGCCGGCGCTGCGGCAGGCGTCGGCCACGGCGGCGGCGAGCCGCCCGACGCCGCCGTCGATGCCCATGAACACCGGCTCCGGGGCGCGGTCGGCGGCGCGCCCGGCCGCGGCGCGCTCCTGGTACGCGCGGACGCCGGCGAGCAGCGAGCGCTCGGTGCGGGCGATCTCGTAGAGCGGGGGGACGGCCGCCCGCAGCGACAGGCGGTACGGGTCGCCCGCGTAGACGCCGCCGAGCAGCGGCTCGACCATCCGGTCGACCACCTCGCGGCCGACGCGGGCGGCGACGTACGCGCCGACGGCGATGTCCTCGCCGACCTCGGTGCGCGGCAGCACCGCGTCCTCCGCGACCCGGGCGAGGCCGTCCGGGGAGAGCACGTCGCCGAGCACGGCCGGGTCCGGGGGGACGCCCATCAGGTGGCCGGTGGGCATCGGCCGCAACGCTCCGCGGGTCCAGACGGCGGCGCGCGCGGTGGTGGGCGGCTGCAGCGCGTCGTCCAGTCCGGCGGACCGGGCGAGGTCGACGCCCTCGGGGCGCCGGGCGAGCATCGACTCGGCGCCGAGGTCGACGCGGAGGGTGCCCGCGAGGTCGCCGGTGCGGAGTTTGCCGCCGAACCGGCCGGAGCCCTCCAGCAGGGTCACGGTGGCGCCGCCGGCCAGCAGGCGGTGGGCCGCGCTCAGTCCGGAGATGCCGCCGCCGATGACGATCACGTGCATGCGTCCACTCTCGCAGACGGGGCGGGCGCGCCCGGAACGAGTCCCGACCGTGACCGGACCGCGACCGCGGGCGGCAACCGGTTCTCCCGCCGTTCCGTCCAACGGGCATACGGATCAAGTGCCTTGGGGGGTACGGAATGCAGGGGAAGTACGGGAGTGCGCATGCGGGCGGACGGCCCGCGCGCGTCCGGGCGGCGCTGGGCGCGGCGCTGCTGGCCGGTGTGCTGGCGGTGGCGGGCTGCGGAGCGTCCGGTACGAGCAGCGACGGGGCCTCGGGGGTCAGCGCGGACGGCAAGTCCGACGCCTCCGACCTGACCCGGTCGGAGGGGAACGCGCAGAGCGAACCGGGAGGGTCCACGGCCGAAGCGGGGAGCAGCCCCGGGAGCGACACGGCGGCGGACGGCTCCACCGAGGGCTCCACCGACGGCGACACGGCCGCCGACACCGCCCGGGCCGCCGAACGGCACGTCATCAGGACGGCTTCGCTGACGGTGGAGACCGAGGACGTGCAGGACGGGCTGGACGAGGCGCGCCGGGCCGTGGACACGGCCGGCGGCTACGTCTCGGCGGAGACCACCGACCGGGACGCGGACGGCGACGAGCGCTCCCGCATCACCTTCAAGGTGCCGCCGGAGGAGTACGACGGCCTGCTGGACGCTCTCGCCGGGATCGGAGAGCTGGAGGACCGCAAGCAGTCGGCGCAGGACGTCACCGGCGAGGTCGTCGACGTGGAGAGCCGCATCAAGACGCAGAAGGCCAGCGTCGACCGGGTGCGGAAGCTGATGGAGGACGCGACGGAACTGTCCGACGTGGTCTCGCTGGAGTCGGAGCTGAGCACCCGTCAGGCGGACCTGGAGGCGCTGCAGGCGCGGCTGAAGTCGCTGGAGGCCCGCAGCGGGATGGCCACCGTGACGATGGAGCTGCGGACCCCGGACGCGGCCCCGGTCGAGGAGGAGGACGAGGACCCGTCGGTGGGCGGCGCGTTCAGCGGTGGCTGGGACGCCTTCGTCACCATGCTGCGCTGGATCGCCGTGGCGATCGGCGCGTCGCTCCCGTTCCTGGTCGCGCTGGGCCTGCTGTACGTGCTGTGGCGCACGCTGCACGGGCGGCTGCCGCGGCGTACGCCGGTCGCGGCGACCGGGGCGGCGGTTCCGGCCCGGCCGGCGACCCCGCCGGGCGTGCCGTCTCAGGGCGCGGAGCCGAAGGAGACCGGGGAACCGAAGAAGAACGAGGGCTGACCGGGCCCGGCAGCGCGCCGGGACCGTCGCCGTCGCGCGCGCCGCGCCCTGCTCACGGCAGGGCGCGGCGCAGCCGTTCCAGGCGCGCCGCGGCGTCCGGCTCGTGCTCCGGGCGGGCCGGGTCGGCGGGGTGGTCGCCGAAGACGAAGTTCGGGCTGCGCCCGAGCGCCCACGGCGCGACCGGGCCGAGCAGCCGCCGGTGCAGGGCGCGGACCGCGCGGGTGTCCGTGCCGTCCAGCGGTGAGAGGAGGCGCAGCAGGTGGCGGGCGCCGCGGAACCCGACGGCGTTCGGTACGCGCGGGGGCCGGGACAGCGCGCCGCCCAGCGGGTTGAGCTGCACCACGCACCTCGTCGGTGCGGCCGGTCCCGCCTCCTCGGCGACGGCCGCGAGCGCGTCCGCGTCCAGGCCGTCGAGCAGCACGTTGTCGCCGTCGTAGGCGTGGGGCCGGTCCGGGTCGCTGTGGACGGTGTGGGACGCGGTGTACGGCATGCCGGCGAGGCGGTCGGCCAGGCGGGGCCCGACGGCCCGCAGCGGCGCCACCAGCCGCTCGCCCTCCTCGGGGGAGCGGGTCCAGGCGAGGCGGACCTGGCCGACGTGCCGCCCGCGCAGCGCCGCGGGAACGACGGGCAGATCCGGGTAGACCAGCAGCGCCAGCGACGAGGTGAGCGCGTCGGGCACGGAACGCGCCCAGTCCGGGTAGGCCCGCAGCAGGCCGGGAAGCCGGTCGGCGCCGAAGACCAGCTGCCCACCCCACACCCGCGCGACGGGCGCAAGCCCGATCTCCAGACCGGTCACGGCGACGCCCAGGCCGCTGCCGCCGCCGCGCAGCGCCCAGAACAGTTCGGGCTCCGAGTGTGCCGTCACCCGCAGGGCCGCGCCGTCGCCGGTGACGACGTCCAGCGCCCGCACGTGGTCCGCGGCCCAGCCCTGCTCGCGGGCCAGGATGCCCAGCCCGCCGCCCAGCAGGTAGCCGGTGACGCCGACGCCCGGCGCCGAGCCGTTCGGCGGCGCGAGCCCGTGCGGTGCGGCGGCCTCGATCACCCGCGCCCAGGTGGCGCCGGCCTGCACCCGGGCCGTACGGGTGGCGGCGTCGACGCGGACGCCGTTCATCCGCGCCGTGGAGATCAGCACGCCGCCGTCGAGCGGGGCGCGGCGCCCGTGGCCGGTCGCCTGGACCGCGTACGGAACGCCGCGGGCGGTCGCGTGCGCGACGGCCTGCCGCACCTGCTCGGCCGTCGTCGCGGAGACGATGCGGGCGGGGCGGTGCGGGCGGGCGAGCTGGTAGCCGGAGCACCGGCCGTCGTCCGGTGCGGGCGCTTCGGCGGCGTCGTGGTCCTGGTGAGACATGGCGTCAGGCTGCCGCGGAAACCTGACACGGCCGGTCAGCTTTTCGCGGTCCGTTCGTGGACGTGCGCGACGAGCCGGGTCAGGGCGTCGGGGTCGGTGGCGGGCAGCACGCCGTGGCCGAGGTTGAAGATGTGGCCGTCCAGGTCCGCGGCGGCCTCCAGCACCTGGTCGGCCTGGTCCGCGACGGCCTCGCGGGGGGCGAACAGCACCGCCGGGTCGAGGTTGCCCTGCACCGCCTTGCCGGGGCCGATGCGCCGGGCGGCCTCGTCCAGCCGCACCCGCCAGTCGGCGCCGACGACGTCGGCGCCCGCCTCGGACATCGCACCGAGCAGCTCACCGGTCCCCACGCCGAAGTGGATGCGCGGCACGCCGAGGCCCTCGACCGCGTCGAACACCTTCTTCGAGGCGGGCAGCACCGAGCGGCGGTAGTCCTCGGGACGCAGCGCGCCCGCCCAGGAGTCGAAGAGCTGCACCGCCGAGGCGCCGGCCTCGATCTGCACCCGCAGGAACGTGGAGGTGATGCCGGCCAGGCGGTCGAGCAGGTCGGCCCACAGCTGCGGGTCGCCGTACATCATCGCCTTGGTGTGCTCGTGGTTCTTGGACGGGCCGCCCTCGACCAGGTAGCTGGCCAGCGTGAACGGCGCACCGGCGAAGCCGATCAGCGGAGTGGCGCCGAGTTCGGCGACCAGCAGGCGTACGGCCTCGGTGACGTAGGAGACGTCGCCCGCCTCCAGGGGCCGCAGCCGCTCCAGGTCGGCGCGGGTGCGCACCGGGCGCTCGACGACGGGACCGACGCCCGGGCAGATGTCCAGGTCGAGGCCGATCGCCTTGAGCGGCACGACGATGTCGCTGAAGTAGATCGCGGCGTCCACTCCGTGCCGGCGGACCGGCTGCAGCGTGATCTCGGTGACCAGGTCGGGGCGCATGCAGGAGTCGAGCATCGCGATGCCCTCGCGCACCTTGCGGTACTCGGGCAGCGAGCGCCCCGCCTGCCGCATGAACCACACCGGGGTGTGCGGCACGGGCTCACGGCGGCAGGCCCGGAGGAAGGCCGAGTCCTGGGTGGCGGTCGGGGGGCCGGAGGGGCGGTCGTAGGCACTCACAGGGGGAAGTCTCCCACGCGCTCCCCCGCGCCTCGTGTCCCTACCGGCGCCCGCCGGGCCGGGCGCCTACCCTCGCCCCATGGCAGCGGCTCGAACACATGAGGCGGGAGGCCCCGGCAACGGCGGCGCGGGCGCGGGCGGCTCCTCGGGCGGTGGTACGCGCGACGGAGGCGGTGGTTCGCGCGGGGCGGGCGGTGAGGCTCCGGCGGCGTTCCGCAGGGCGCTGACCGCGCTGGAGGTCGCGCCGCACCGGCCGGAGGTGCACTTCGGCGGTCTGCCCGCGCCGAAACGGCTCGCGCCGCACGCGCACGCCATGGAGGCGGTGGTGGAGGCGGACGGCGAGGAACTGGCCGACGGCCGCTTCGTCCTGCTGTACGACCCGGAGGGACAGGAGCCCTGGCAGGGCGACTTCCGGATCGTCACCCTCGGCCGTACCGAGCTGGACGCCGAGATGGCCGCCGATCCGCTGCTGCCCGAGGTGACGTGGACCTGGCTGACCGGCGCACTGGAGGCGCACGGCGTCGCGTACACCGCGCCGAGCGGGACGGTGACGCGCTCCGACTCCTCCTTCTTCGGCGGCCTCGAGGACCGTAGGCCGCACGCGGAGCTGGAGGTCCGGGCGAGCTGGACTCCGGTGGTCCCGGCGGGCGGTGGTCAGGTGCCGGACGTCGGCGCGCACCTCGTGGCGTGGTGCGAGCTGCTGTGCCAGAGCGCGGGACTGCCGCCCCGGGAGGGCGAGGGCGGCGCGGTGGTGACGCTCCCTCAGCGACGCGGGCCCCGTCCGGTCTGAGCCGCCGGGCTGAACAGCCGGTCTGAACAGCCCGCCGGCGCGGCCGTTTCCGCAACAGGGCGGCAACCAGTCGATTGACTGTCCGAATTGCACCAATTGTTATCACTGATTCGTGATCATTCCCTAAAGCCGGGCGCCTGACCTGCCGAAGCATCAGGTGACCCCCTTCCACCAGGGCACGCCCCGGCTCGCACCCCGCTCCCCACGGGGGCCGCACCCGAGCCGGCACCGTCCCAGCCACTCCCCCAGGAGGCCCGGTGTCTGTTCTCCTCGAGCACCCCACAAGCCTGGTCGCCTACCGCCCGAACAAGCCGACGGCCATGGTCGTCGTCGCCGACCCCCGAGTCCGTTCCACCGTGACGCGTCACCTGTGGGCACTCGGAGTGCGGGACGTCATCGAGGCGTCGTCGATCGCGGAGGCACGTCCCCGAGTCGCCAACCCCCGCGACATCTGCGTCGCCGACGTCCACCTGCCCGACGGCTCCGGACTGAGCCTGCTGTCCGAGACCCGCGCGGCGGGCTGGCCCAACGGCCTGGCCCTGTCCGCCGCCGACGACATCGGCGCGGTCCGCAACGCCCTGGCCGGCGGCGTGAAGGGCTACGTCGTCACGGGCACCCGCAACAACCTCGGCGGCATGCACGCCCGTCCCGGCGCCGCCCACATGGGGGCGGCCGCGGCCCGGATGCACCGCCGTCCCGGCGGCGGGCCCGGCGGACCCGGCCACCCCGGCGGGCAGCGCGAGCTGTCCGGCCGCGAGGTGGAGGTGCTGCGGCTGGTGGCGGAGGGCCAGTCGAACAAGGCGATCGGCGTGTCCATGGGCCTGTCGGCGCTCACCGTGAAGAGCCACCTGGCACGGATCGCCCGCAAGCTGGGCACCGGCGACCGGGCCGGCATGGTCGCGGTGGCGCTGCGCACCGGCATCATCCACTGACCCGGACGATCCCCCGGCCCGGATTCCGGGGCCCCCGAGCCCTGGGGAAACGCCCGCCGACGCCGCTCCGGCGTCGGCGGGCGTTTCCCCGGGCGGACACACAGCTACCCTTGACCGGTGACCGACGCACAGGAGACCGAAACCCGCACGGCCAGAGCTCAGCCCTCCTCCCAGGACTCCAGTCCGGCGCCGGTCCCGCTCCTCGAGCCGCGTGAGGGCATCCCGCCCGTCACCGCCACCGCACAGGAGCTGGCCCGGGTCGTCGAGCGGTTCGCGGGCGGCAGCGGCCCGGTGGCCGTCGACGCCGAGCGTGCCTCCGGCTACCGGTACGGCCAGCGGGCGTACCTGATCCAGCTGCGCCGACGCGGGGCGGGCAGCGCCCTCGTCGATCCCGTCGCCTGCCCCGACCTCACCGTTCTCGGCGACGCGCTGCGCGACACCGAGTGGGTGCTGCACGCGGCGACCCAGGACCTGCCGTGCCTGCGCGAGATAGGCATGATCCCCGAGCGGCTCTTCGACACCGAGCTGGCCGGGCGGCTCGCCGGTTTCGCCCGGGTCGGCCTGGGCCCGATGACGGAGAACGTCCTCGGCTACGCGCTGGAGAAGGGCCACTCGGCCGTCGACTGGTCCACCCGCCCGCTGCCCGAGCCCTGGCTGCGGTACGCCGCGCTGGACGTCGAGCTGCTCGTCGACCTGCGCGACGCACTGGAGGAGGAGCTGACCGCGCAGGGCAAGCTGGACTGGGCGCTCCAGGAGTTCGCGGCGATCGCCGCCGCTCCCCCGCCGCCGCCGCGCAAGGACCCCTGGCGGCGCACGTCCGGCATGCACAAGGTGCGGCGGCGCCGGCAGATGGCCGTAGTCCGCGAGCTGTGGACCACCCGGGACCGGATCGCGCAGCGGCGGGACCTCTCGCCCGGCAAGATTCTCGGGGACGCGGCGATCGTCGAGGCGGCGCTGGCCATGCCGGCGGACGTGCCGGCGATGGCCGCGCTGCCCGGCTTCGCCCAGCGGATGGGCAAGCGCGGCATCGACCAGTGGTTCGCGGCCGTGGAACGGGCGCGGGCGCTGCCGGACCGCGAGCTGCCGCAGCAGGGCCAGCACGTGACGGGGCCGCCCCCGCCCCGCGCCTGGGCGGACCGGGACCCGGTGGCCGCCGCCCGCCTCGCGGCGGCCCGCGCGGCGGTGACCGCGCGGGCCGAGGAGCTGTCGCTGCCCCAGGAGAACCTGATCACGCCCGACACGGTGCGGCGGGTCTGCTGGGAGCCGCCGGCGGACACCTCCGAGGCGGCCGTCGGCGAGGTGCTGCGCGCGCACGGCGCGCGCGAGTGGCAGATCGAGCAGACGGCCCCGCTGCTCACGGTCGCCCTCGCAGCGACCCCGGCCGAGGAGTAGGAGGAGCAGGGAGTGCCCCGGGCCGGCGGTTCGGCCCGTGCGGGACGGCCCTCGGTTGCGATGCGGCCACTGTTCGGAATTCGCAGTTCCCCCCGCGCCTCGCGGCACATAGGGTGATCAGCCGTCACCACTCTCATGGGGGAGCAGATGTCGTACCCGCAGGACCCGTACTCGTCCGACCAGCCCTACCAGCAGGGCCAGCCGTACCAGCAGGGCCAGCCGTACCAGCAGGGGCAGTATCCGCAGGGCCAGCCCTACCCGGGGCAGCCGTATCCGCAGGGCGGTTACGAGCCGAAGCAGCAGAACCCGTCCAACACGCTGAGCATCATCGGCATCGTGCTGGGCTGCATCGCGTTCCTCTTCTGCCCGCCGCTGTTCGGCATCGGAGGCATCGTCTGCGGCGTGATCGCCAACTCCAAGGGCGAGCGGCTGGCCAAGGTCGCGATCGGGGTGTCGGCCGCCGGTCTGGTCATCGGCATGATCATCGGTTTCCTGGTCTTCCAGGGCACGTACGGGATGTAGCGCGGGCGCGTTTCCGCGCCTCGCACGCGTTGCGGGCCCGTCCGGCGTCGCCGGGCGGGCCCGTTCGCGTGCGGCCCGAGTGTGACGTGTGCCTCGCGGGGTGCGGCGACTGCTTGCCAGGCGGTTACCGACAAGTAGCATAGGGCGTGGGAAGCGCGCCGCACGGCGTACCACCGCACCCCTGGAGGAGAGCCAACGTGCCTCGTACCGCTAGGGACGTCGTCTTCGTCGACGGCGTCCGGACCCCGTTCGGCAAGGCGGGCCCGAAGGGCATCTACCACGAGACCCGCGCCGACGACCTCGTCGTGAAGTGCATCCGCGAGCTGCTGCGCCGCAACCCCGATCTGCCGCCGGAGCAGATCGACGAGGTCGCGGTCGCCGCGACCACCCAGATCGGCGACCAGGGCCTGACGCTGGGCCGTACGGCGGGCATCCTCGCCGGGCTGCCCTCGTCCGTGCCGGGCTACTCCATCGACCGGATGTGCGCCGGCGCGATGACCGCCGTGACCACGACCGCCGGCTCGCTCTCCTTCGGCGCCTACGACGCGGTCGTCGCCGGCGGCGTCGAGCACATGGGGCGGCACCCGATGGGCGAGGGCGTCGACCCCAACCCGCGCTTCGTGTCGGAGAAGCTGGTCGACGAGTCCGCGCTGTTCATGGGCATGACGGCGGAGAACCTGCACGACCGCTTCCCGCACCTGACCAAGCAGCGCGCCGACGAGTACGCCGTGCGCAGCCAGGAGAAGGCCGCGAAGGCCTACGCGGACGGAAAGATCCAGCAGGACCTGGTGCCGATCTCGATCCGGCGCACCAACGAGGAGGCCGGAGAGACCGGCTGGGGCCTGGCCACCGAGGACGAGCCGATGCGGCCCGGCACCACCCTGGAGATGCTGGCCGGCCTCAAGACCCCGTTCCGCGCGCACGGCCGCGTCACCCCGGGCAACGCGGCGGGTCTCAACGACGGCGCCACCGCGTCGATCATCGCCGCCGAGGACTTCGCCCGCGAGCTGGGCCTGCCGGTGCGGATGCGCCTGGTCGCCTACGCCTTCGCCGGCGTCGAGCCCGAGGTGATGGGCGTCGGCCCCGTCCCGGCGACCGAGAAGGCGCTGCAGAAGGCCGGCCTGTCCATCGACGACATCGGCCTGTTCGAGATCAACGAAGCGTTCGCCGTGCAGGTCCTGGCCCTGCTGGACCACTACGGCATCGCCGACGACGACCCGCGCGTCAACCAGTACGGCGGCGCGATCGCGTTCGGCCACCCCCTCGCCTCCTCCGGCGTGCGCCTGATGACGCAGCTCGCCCGGCAGTTCGAGGAACAGCCCCATGTCCGCTACGGCATCACGACCATGTGCGTGGGCTTCGGCATGGGCGGCACGGTCATCTGGGAGAACCCGCACTGGGAGGGCAAGTGACGAACATCGCCGAGCTGCTGAAGGGCGCGGCCCAGTCCTTCCCGGACGAGGTCGTCACCCAGGCACACGTGCGCCACCTGGACCTGCCGTCGAACGGCGGCAGGTTCGCGCTCATCACGCTGGACAACGGTTTCGACCACAGCAAGCCGACCACCTTCGGCCCGCAGTCGCTGGCCAACCTGGACGTCGCGATCGACCAGGTCGAGGCGGAGGCGAAGGCCGGCGAGATCGTCGCGGTCGGCCTGACCGGCAAGCCGTTCATCTTCGCCGTCGGCGCCGACCTCAAGGGCGTCGAGGTGCTGAAGGACCGTGCGGACGCCCTCGCCATCGGCCAGGCCGGGCACGCGGTGTTCCGCCGGCTGGGCGACCTGGGCGTGCCCAGCTTCGCCTACTACAACGGTGCGGCCATGGGCGGCGGCGTCGAGGTCGGCCTGCACTGCACCTACCGCACCGTCTCCCGGGCGACGCCCGCGTTCTCGCTGCCCGAGGTGTTCCTCGGCCTGGTCCCCGGCTGGGGCGGCTGCGTGCTGCTGCCGAACCTGATCGGCCCCGAGCGGGCGATCAGCGTCGTCATCGAGAACTCCCTGAACCAGAACAAGCAGCTCAAGGGCCCCCAGGTGCACGAGCTGGGCATCGCCGACGCGCTGTTCGAGGGCGCCGACTTCCTGGAGCAGTCCCTGCACTGGACCTCCGCCGTGCTGCGCGGCGAACTCCAGGTGCAGCGGCCCGAACCGGACCGCGGCGAGGCGTGGGACGAAGCGGTGCGGCGCGGCCGCGAGAGCGCCGACGCGAAGGTGCACGGCGCCGCGCCGGCCGCCTACCGGGCGCTGGACATCATCGCCGCCGCCAAGGACGGCGACCTCGGAGCCGGCTTCGCCGCCGAGGACGAGGCGCTCGCCGACCTCATCATGGGCGGCGAACTGCGCAGCGGCATCTACGCGTTCAACCTGGTGCAGAAGCGGGCCAAGCGGCCCGCGGGCGCCCCGGACAAGTCCCTGGCCCGGCCGGTGACCAAGGTCGGCGTCGTGGGCGCCGGCCTGATGGCGAGCCAGCTCGCGCTGCTGTTCGCGCGCCGTCTCGAGGTGCCGGTCGTGCTGACCGACATCGACCAGGAGCGGGTGGACAAGGGCGTCGGCTACGTCCACGAGGAGATCGACAAGCTGCTCCTCAAGGGCCGGGTCAACCAGGACAAGGCCAACCGCCTCAAGGCGCTGGTCACCGGCTCGCTGGACAAGGCCGCCTCGTTCGGCGACGCGGACTTCGTCATCGAGGCCGTGTTCGAGGAGATGGGCGTCAAGCAGAAGGTGTTCGCCGAGGTCGAGGCGGTCGTGCCGGAGCACGCGATCCTCGCCACCAACACCTCCTCGCTGTCCGTCACCGAGATGGCCTCGCAGCTGCGGCACCCGGAGCGGGTCGTCGGCTTCCACTTCTTCAACCCGGTGGCCGTGCTGCCGCTGCTGGAGATCGTGCGCGGCGAGCAGACCGACGACGCGTCGCTGGCCACCGCCTTCGGCGTGGCGAAGAAGCTGAAGAAGACCGCGGTGCTGGTCAAGGACGCCCCGGCGTTCGTGGTCAACCGCGTGCTGACCCGCTTCCTCGGCGAGGTGCTGCGCTCCATCGACGAGGGCACCCCGGTCGACGTCGCCGACCGCGCGCTCGCCCCGCTGGGCCTGCCGATGTCGCCGATCGTGCTGCTCGAACTCGTCGGCCCGGCCGTCGCGCACCACGTGGCCGGCACGCTGAACGGGGCCTACCCGGACCGCTTCGGCATCTCGGAGAACCTGGGCCGCATCGTCGCGGCGGGCAAGCGGAACCTGTACGTCTACGACTCCGGCACGCCGGAGCTGGACCCGGAGGTCGCCGAGCTCTTCGAGACCGGTGACACCGTGCTGACGGAGGAGCAGGTCCGCGACCGCGCGCTGGACGCCATCGCGCAGGAGATCCGCCTGATGCTCGACGAGGGCGTGGTCGCCGAGGCGCAGGACGTCGACCTGTGCCTGATCACCGGCGCCGGCTGGCCCTTCCACCTGGGCGGCATCACGCCGTACCTGGACCGCGAGGGCGTCAGCGAGCGGGCCACCGGCAAGCGCTTCCTGGAGCCGGGGGTCGCGTCCGTCCCCGCCTGACAGCCGACGGCTGAACGCTGACGGCTGACGCCGAACGGCTCCGCAGCTCGCGCAGGGGTGCGCCGCACACGCGGCGCACCCCTTTCGCGCGTCCCCGGCCGGGCTCCCGTACGTACGGCGTCGTGGGAGGCTTGCGGCATGAAGACCCTCCTCGTCGTGGACGCGGCGAACGTCGTCGGCTCCGTCCCCGACGGGTGGTGGCGCGACCGCCGGGGCGCCGCCGAACGGCTCCGGGACCGCCTCGTGCCCTACGCGGACTCGGGGGTGCCGGGGCATCCGGGGCCCCTGGAGGTCGTCCTCGTCGTCGAGGGCGCCGCGCGCCCGGTGGCGTCCGTGCCCGGCGTCCGTACGGTCGCCGCGGAGGGCTCCGGAGACGACCGCATCGTCGCGCTCGTCGCCGAGGAGGGCCGCGACCGCACCTGCCTGGTCGTCACGGCCGACCGCGCCCTCCGCGACCGCGTCCGGTCGCTGGGCGCCGAGGTCGCCGGCCCGCGCACCGTCCGCCCCCGCCCGTGAGTCACCGGGCGTGAGTCACCGCCCGTCGCGGCGGACGTGGAACACCGCGCCGTCGACCGTGGCGACCGGGCGGTAGTGGGCGGTGAGGTAGGCGTCGAGGCGAGGGATGCGGGCGGGACGGTAGGGGGCGCCGCGCGAGTCGTCGACGACGACGGCGGGCGGGTGCTTCCGCAGGTCGCCCAGGAAGCGCGGCCAGGAACCGGGCATGGCGTACTGCTCGCCGGTGCGGACGCCGCCCCGGCCGCCGCTGAAGTTGGTGAGGAATCCGGCGGTGAGGTAGCGCGTCGCAGGCCGGCGGTCGGCGAGCCAGTAGTCCTCGGGATGCATGCCCCACACCAGGACCGGCTCGTCGGGGGCGGTGCGCTGCCGGAGTTCGGCCGCGACCCGGCGCGCGTGCTCCAGCTCGGTCCGTTCGGCGGTGAACCCCCAGGTGACGAACCCGGCGGTCAGGACGCCGGTGAGGGCGACGGCGACGGCGGCCCGGCGCGGCGCCGCCGCCCGCAGGGCGAAGGTGGCCAGCAGGGTGAGCGGGGGCAGCAGTTGCAGGAAGTAGTGTCCGTAGAACTGGAATCCGACGGCGACGGCGACGGCGGAGGCGCCCAGCCAGACCCACAGGTCGGCGGTGCCGGTGAGCCGGCGCCCGCGGGCGGCGTGGGCGAGTACACGGACCAGCGGCGCAGCGGCCAGCAGCAGCAGTGCCGTGCAGCCGGCGGCACGGCCGGCGGCGAGGAGTTCCGCGCCCTGCACGGAGGCGTACTCCCCCGAGCCGGCGAACGTCCAGTAGGCGAAACGCCGGGGCTCGAGAAAGAGCGCCGCCACGCCGACCGGGAGCGCGGTCGCGGTGAGCAGCCGGAGCCACGTCCCGGCCTGTGCGCGGTCCTCGTCGCGGAGCAGCAGGAAGAGCACGGGCAGCAGGACGACGCCGCCGGTCTGCTTGGTGAGGAGCGCCGCCGCGACGGAGAGGCCCGCCCGGCCCCAGCGCCGCCGGTCGGCGTACCGGACGGCGGCCGCCGTCCAGGGCAGCATGAACACCTCGAAGGTCGCGGCCTGCGCATCCTCCGGGGTCATGCCGACGGAGAGCAGCACGGAGACGACCCCGGCCGTCCAGCCCGCGCGGTCGCCCCAGCGGCGGCGGGCGGTGGAGGCGAGGAGTGCGGCCGTGGCGACGGTGGCGGCCACCGCAAGGGCCTTCAGCGGCCACAGCGACGCGTCGCCGAAGACGGCGAACGCGGCCTGGTACAGCCAGGGCAGCAGCGGCGGTTTGCGGTCGACGACCGTCTCGTACAGTGCGCCGCCCGCGGCGAGTTGGCGGGCCTGCATGGCGAGGAACCCTTCGTCGGGGTTCCAGAGGGTGGTGGTGAAGGAGGGCAGACGCGTCAGTGCCGCGAGGAGGGTCAGGACCGCGAGGAGCGGTGTCCAGAAGCGGCGCGCCGGCCGCGTTCCGGCCTCGGGCGGCGCGGAGGGGCGGAGGCCCGGGGACGCCGCCCCGGCGGTGAGCGTGCGCTGCGAGGGCTCTCCGGGCGGCGGCATGCCGTCAACCTATCGCCCGGGCCGCCTCCCGGGGGCCGCGTCGCCGTCCGCGGGGATCTCCTCCACCGGGGCGCCGGGGGCGCACTCCGCGACGCCGAGGCTGCGTGCGGCGTGGAGTGCGGCGTCCACCTGACCCGCCGCGGAGGGCCCCCAGCCGCACAGGTCCGCGGCCAGGCGGGGCGGGACCAGCAGCCTGCGGTGGACGGTGCCGGTGGCGGGGTCCGTCGCGGCGGGGCCGACGCGTGCGATGGCGGCGGCCATCCGGACGCGTGCGCACGCCGGGCCGTCCGGCGGGGCGTCGCGGAGGTATCCGAGGTAGCGCAGTCCGCGGAGTTCGATCTGCGTCTCCTCCCACACCTCGCGCCGGGAGGCCGCGGCGGCGTCCCGCTGCTCGAACGGCTCCAGCGTTCCGCCGGGGAGGCCGGCCTGCCCGGTGTCGTCCACGTACATCACCACGCGGCCGTCGGGTGCGAAGACCCACACCCACGACTGGCGGATGGGCAGTTCGTCGGGTACCGGCGCGTCGTACCAGCTCCACGCGGACCCGCTGTGCACCCACGGCGCGATGCCGTGACGGCGCATCGTGTTCAGGACGGCCGGTTCCCACCCGTCCTCCAGGTAGCGGGGGCCGCCGTCCCGCCGTGCCCGGAGGGCGGCTTCGACGACGCGCCGGACGCGGCCTCCGACCCGTCCGTCCAGCTGCTCGACGGGGACGAACGCCACCTCGCCGCTTCCGCGCCGGGCGGAGGTGACGCGGTGCCGCGCCGAGCGGCTGATGCCGCCGCCGTCGAACACCAGGAGGGCGCCGCGGGTCCGGGCGGCTGCCGCCTCCTCCGGAGGGGCGTCCGTCGCGGTCGGGCGAGGCGTACGGGGCGTGTGGGGCCAGTCGACGGCCAGCAGCCCTCCCGGGCGCGGGGTGAGGCCGACGGACCGTGCGGTCTCGTGCACGGCGGTGTCCCAGGGCGTGCCCGCATCCGCCACCGTGCCGCCGGGGAGGGCCCAGGAGGCGCGGCGGCCCGGCCCGCGCACCAGCAGGACGTGCCCGGCATCGTCGGTGACGAGCAGGGCGGCGGCCTCACGTTCCGGGGCGCCGCGGGGCGGCAGGGTCACGCGGGCACCGCGCGGAGCGCGTCGCGCAGCGCCGCCGTCGCTTCGCGCAGGCCGTGCATGTGCTGGGACATCCGGAAGAACACGGCCTCGTCCAGCAGCCGTTCGCACAGGCGGGCGCGGCGCGCGGCGTCGGTGTGCGGGTACCAGTCGGCGAGGAACGGGTCGTACTTGGTGCCCCGGTCCTCCATGTGGTGCCGCAGCTCCGCCGCGGACTGTTCGCGGTCCAGCCGTACGAGGGCGGGCCCGTCGGGGCGGTCCTCGAACCGGGGGAAGACCACGGCGTCGACCCGGCTCTCCGGGACCGCGTCGCAGCCGACGGTCGCGCACAGTTCTCCGGCGCGGACCCACAACGACCCGGGCAGGGCGGCGCCGGAGGCGGTGTGCAGCGCCTCGGCGGTGCGGTGCCGTCCCTCGAAGGAGTTGGTGGGGTGCGTGGAGTCGGTGAGGAGGCGGGCGACGGCCGGGGCCGACTCGGCGAGGGCGAGCAGCGCGTCGGTGCGCACGTTCACGGTGCGGGGTGATCCGTAGCCGCGCAGCGCCCCGTCGGGGGTCTCCCCCACCGTCAGGTCGTCGTTGGACACGAAGTCGGCACCGCCGTGGACGAGGGCGCTGAGGATGCTGGAGGTCTTCCCGGAGCGTTTCGCCCCGGCGAAGGCGACGCCGCGGCCGTCCATGCGCACCAGCCCGCCGTGCAGCAGCAGGTCGCCCGCCGCGTAGACCTGCCAGCGCAGCAGGTGGCGGACGGAGCGCAGGGTCTGCTGCGCCCGCCATTCGGACGGCTCGCCGACGACGGCGATGCGCCGGCGGGCGTCGTCCACCCACACCACGCGGTCGGGTTCGTAGTCCGAGGAATAGGCGAGGCGGCGCCAGCCGTCGCCCCGGGGAGCCCGGGTGGCGACCTGGACGAGGGCGGGCGGGGGCCGGTCGTCGGCGGCGGCGGGGGTCAGGCGCACGAAGTCGCCCGCCATCCGGCCGAACTCGGCGACGGCCTCGGCGGGGGCGACGAGTTCCACCCGGGCCGTGCCGCACGACGCGTGCATACGCTGCGGGTCGGTCGTCATCGTGCCAGCGTCTCCCAGTGCGGGTCGCGGAAGATCTCCGACTTCCGGGGGCCCTTGGATCCCTGGTACTTGCCGGAGTACAGCGTGATCTCGCCCTGGGGCTTCCAGAACGTCATCTGCCCGATGCGCATCCCCGGGTACACGCGCAGGGCGAGGGTGGAGAAGAGCTGGAAGGTGATGGTGCCGATGGAGCCGATGTCGATCAGGTCGGCCGTCACGTGCACGAACAGCCCGGCGCGGGCGGTGCTGGACTTGGCGTGCACCATCGGCACGTACTCGGTGCTCCCCACGATCTCGCGGGAGGAGCCGAGGCAGAAGCTCATGGGCTCCAGCACCAGGCCGTCCGCCGGGATGCGCTCCTCCACGACCTCCGGTTCGACGCGCGGGTCGATGACCGGGTCGCGGTAGCGCAGCAGGGTGTCGTCGAGCGTGAGATCGATGCTGTTGGGGTTGATGAGCGCGGAGTCGAACGGCGTCACCGTGATCGCCGCGGACTCGACCTGCCGCTGGATTTCATGACCGCTGAGAATCACTGCAACTCTCGAATCTGTGGCTGTCGCACGTCGTTCCTGTGCAGCTTGGAGGGCATCGGCCGGTCGTGCCGCCCGTACCAGCCCCGGTATGCCAGGACGTCGCCGGTGGCGGTCCAGAACGAGACCTGGCCGATGATCTGGCCCGGGTAGACGTAGATGTCGAGGGCGGGCAGGAGTTCCAGCGTCCACCGGTGAACCGCTCCGCAGTGCCCGAGGTCGGCGGACAGCTGGACGAACAGGCCGAGCCGGCCGACGGAGCTGCGCCCGATGAGCGAGGTGACGTACCGGGTGGAGCCGATGCGCTCCAGGGTGTGGCCGAGGTAGAGCTGGCCCTTGCGGAGCAGGCAGCGCCCGTCGACGGTCTCCACCGGTTCCTGCACCGCGTCGCGGCGCGGGTCGGGGCCCGACTCGACCCGGTAGATCTCCGGGCCGAGGCGGTAGTTGTAGCTGTTGGGGTTGACCCGGTCGTCGTCGAACGGGTCGATGACGATGTCGCCGCCCCGTACGGCCTCGGTGATGGCCTGGCCGGTGAGGATCATGGTCGTTCCGGGGCAGGCAGGTGGGTGCGGACCAGGTCGCGGAAGTCGTCGTCCAGGAGGACCGGCGAACCCCAGTTGCGCCACTCGTGCCGCCGGTCGGGTTGCCGGACGGCGTAGAAGGACAGGATGCCGAGCATGCCCCAGAGTTCGAAGTGCGGGACGAGCGGCGCGTCGTCCGGGCACAGCCGCTCGGCGGCGGCGTCCAGGAAGGGCTTGTACGGGGGCCGGTGCCTCAGGTGGAGGCTGATCGCCCCGACGGCGTGGGCCGGCGCGGACAGGGCGGCGATCGGCACGTTGAGCACGACCATCCGGCCGTCCGGCGCGACGACGGTGTTCTTCAGGTTCGCGTCGATGGAGACCACCGTGTGCGGCGCCGTGTGGGCCTTGGCCGCCTCGGCGAAACCTCCGTCGAGCCAGGCGTCCACCGCCGCGGCGGTCTCCGTGCCCTCGTAGAACGGCCGGACGCGGTTCCAGTACCGGCGGCCGTAGTGGACGACGAACTCGGGCCAGGTGGCGAGAGCGGGCGCCTCCCGCTTGTACAGGCCGTAGCCGTCCCGCATCGGCGGGAGATGACGGCAGGCCAGGACGAACCGGCACAGGTGGTCCACCAGCGCGTCGGTCGACGGCCCGTCGTCCTCGCGCTCCATGGCCGCCGCCAGGTTCTCCCCCTCCACGTACTCCGCGAAGACGGCGTCGAACGGGTCCCCGTCCTCCGTGCGGCAGACGCGGTGGATGCGCTGGACGGGCAGGTGCTCCCCGAGCGCGGCGGTCGCCTCGGCCAGATAGCCGAGCGGGATGTCGCCGTCGACGACGTGCTTCGCGACGACCGGGCCCTGGTCCGTCCGCACGAGGTACACGAGGTTGTTCGAGCCGCTCAGCTCGCTGACGGGGGCGTCGGGGAACTCGTCGACGAGGAAGTCCCGGAACGTGGTCACGTGATCACCAGCCTGAGAGGGGGCGGTTCGGGGGCGGCGGGCCGGGTCAGCGGGTGGGCCACTTGGTCCCCACGTATTTGTGCGGCAGGAGGGAGGCGAGGGGCACGACGCGCATCTCGTCTCCGTCCTGGACGACCGTGCTGACGCGGGGACCGTAGTCGAGCAGCAGTTCCCGGCACAGGCCGCAGGGGGGTACGAGCTTGATGTCCCGGCGCTCCTCGGAGGGCTTGGGGTGACGTACCGCCAGCGCCAGCATCAGGTCGCCGGCGCCCGCCGCGCGGGCCTGGCCGAGAGCGACGGCCTCGGCGCAGACCGAGGCGCGGCCCACCATCGCCTCGAGGTGGATGCCGGTGAACACCCGCCCGTCGCCGGTGACGACCACCGCCCCGATCTGGTGCCGGTTCTCGGCGTAGCGCTCGGTGATGACCTCCCGGGCCAGCCCGACGAGGGAGGCGACGACCTGCTCGGCGGCCTCCTGCCCCGCCGGGGCGGCGGGCAGCCGCTTGGCGAGTTCGACGACCTGCTCCTCCAGCGCGGGGAGGTCGGCCGCGTTGTCGAGGACCAGGTCGGCCTCGACGCCGTCGCCGCCGAGCTCCGTGGGGTGGTCGTCCCGGCCGGCCCGCCGGTCGCCGCGGCCGGCCTTGCGTTCCCGCCGCAACGTGTCCGGCGCCGTCACCCGCACCAGCGTGAACCCCTGGTCGCGGAGACCGTCGAGGTCGGCGGGGCGGGCGTCGTCGCACAGCAGCACGTCGGCGCCCGCGAGTTCGGCGGCGGCCGCGCGCTGAGCGAAGTCCTCCAGCAGGAGGCCCGGGGCCGCCGTCCGGAAGTGGGAGCCCAGGAAGTTGAGCAGCTCGCCGTCCTGCTGCCCTTCGGCGAGCCGGGTGCGTGCTCGCGCGTAGAAGGCGGCCTGCACGTCGTACAGCGGGGCGGCGAGCTTGATCACCTCGACGTGCCGTCCCATGCCGGCCACCGTCCGCCGCAGCAGGCCGGCGGCCGTCGACTTGCCGGCTCCGGGCAGCCCGAAGAGGGCGACGCGCTGCACGGAGCGGGATGCGCCTGTCATCTGGTGTCCTTCCGGCTCGGGCGCGGGGTCAGGCGCAGACGAAGACCGAGTTGCGCTTGCTGACCTCGAAGTGGCCGACCTCCGCGATGCGGTCGCTGACGGCCTTCTCGACGCCCCGGTACAGCTCGTCCTTCATCTCCTGCGTGATGTCGTCGCCGCCCATGGCCTGGACGCCGAGCAGCCGGTGGCCCGCCGAGTAGAAGTCCATGAACGGCTGCGGCGTCTCGAAGCGCAGGGCGTCCACGTACGGCCGCTCCTCGACGCTGTCGAAGTGCCGGACGAGCGTCTCCTCGGTGTTGTCGAGCGTCATCTTGCCGCGGCGCCCGCGCGGCAGCCGGTCGATGAAGTCCGCGGGGAAGCCGAGCTTCTCCATGGTCTCGAAGTGCAGGTCGTACATCTCCGGCATGGAGCGGCGCGCCTCGATGGTGACGATCGCGAGGCCCTTCGGGTCGCGGACGCGGGCGATCTGAGAGCAGACCAGGTCGGGGTCCTCGATGTAGTGGAAGATGTAGTTGGCCATGACGCGGGTGAAGCTGCCGTCCGCGAAGCGCGAGAGGTCCTCGGCCCGGCCCTCGGTGAACTCCAGCGGCGCCCAGGCGATGGTGGCGTTGCGCTTGGCGAGCTCCAGCATGGCCGGGGAGATGTCCATGGCCACGGCGCGGCCGCCGTGCCGGAGCCGGCTGACCACGTCCCGGAGAATGAATCCGTTTCCGCAGCCGAGGTCCAGGACCGATTCGGTTCCGTTCAGGTCGAGACACCGCAGCAGGTGGTCGATGAGCGGCTCGGGATTCTCGCGGTACACGTTGTGCGTCATCTGCTGCGTGAAGAGCGCCGTGTTGCTTCCGAAGTGCTCACGAATGTATTCGAGACCGAAGTCGAACGGCTTCACCGACGCTACGCCCGCGGTGTCCTGACTCATTGCACCCTCACTAGTGAGAAACCGATACCCATTTGCGGTTGTCCAGGGCTGCACACGAAGAAACTAGGAAAAGCACCAGACAAGGAGAATGCCCGTCGCGAGCCTCCCCACCGGGCTGCCCACTCGTGCGCCAGGAAACGTACCTCAGCGTTCACCGGCGAACAAGGCATGGTTCGCCTGCAGTTCGAGTCCCACCGCTCTCCGGGGACACAGCACGTCAGGGGACTCACGAGAACTGCGGGATCCCTTCGCACTTCCGCCCCTTGCCCGCTTATGCCCGTTATCGCCACGATCCGTGGGAGGGCACTGGCAGGGTGACGCGAGGGAAAAGAGCAGAGGGACGCGGGATTTCCTCCGGATATCTTGCCAAGCGCCTCGGGCGTCCTTCACACTTCTGCCGCGGACGCGACCTTGCGCGCAGCGCGGGAGAATTATGGACGGCGGCCGGAAGCGGTCCCGGGGCGAAACACGCGCGAGAAGGGTGCCCATGGAATCGTTCGACCTTGTCGGAATCGGTGTAGGACCGTCGAACCTGAGCCTCGCGGCACTCGCCGAACCGGTCGAGGGGCTGCGGGCCGGTTTTCTCGAGTCGAAGCCGCGCTTCCGCTGGCACCCGGGGCTGATGCTTCCGGACGCCTGGCTCCAGGTCTCCTACCTCAAGGACCTGGTCACGCTCGTCGATCCGACCAGCCGCTTCTCCTTCCTCAACTTCCTCTCGGAGCAGGGCCGCATCTTCCGCGCCCTGGTGGCCAACGGGATGAGCTGCTCGCGGCAGGAGTTCGAGCAGTACTACCAGTGGGCCGCCGGGCGCCTCCCGGACATCCACTGGCAGTCCCGCGTCAAGTCCGTGTCCGTGGTGGGCGACCGCTTCGAGGTGGTCTGCGACTCGGGTCTGACGGCCACGGCCCGCAGCCTGGTGCTGGGCTCCGGGCGGGAGCCGTACCTGCCGCCCTTCGCCGCCGCGTTCCACGGTTCGCGCGTGCTGCACGGCAGCGAGCTGCTGTCCGTCCGCCCCGACCTGGCCGGACGGCGGGTCATGGTGGTCGGGGCCGGGCAGAGCGGCGCCGAGGTGGTGAACTACCTGCTCTCCGAGGACGCGGCGACACCGGCCGAACTCACCTGGGTGTCCAGCCGGGTGGGCTTCCTCCCGATCGACGACTCGCCGTTCAGCAACGAGTGGTTCGCGCCGTCCTACGTGGACTACTTCCACTCACTGCCCGCCGGCCGGCGTGCGGACCTGCTGGGGCGTCAGCGACTGGCCAGTGACGGCGTGTCCGAGTCGCTGCTGCGCAAGATCTACCAGCGCCTCTACCGCCTCGACCACCTGGAGGGCGGCACGCTGTCCCACCGGCTGCTGCCCTGCCGCCGCGTCACCGACCTGCGCGGGCACGCGGACGGGCTCGAGGTCTCGGTGCTGGACACGGACCGCGACGTGCGGGAGACCGTGCCCGCCGACGTCGTCGTCTTCTGCACCGGGTACCGCAGCCGGTTCCCGGACTACCTGGAACCGCTGCGGGAGGCGCTGACCGGGGACGACGGCGGTTTCCGGGTGCGGCGCGACTACTCGCTGGACTGGGACGGGCCGCCCGGTCTCCGCGTCTTCGTGCAGAACTTCGCCGAGGACAGCCACGGCATCGCCGACCCGAACCTGAGCCTTTCCGCCTGGCGCAGCGCACGGATCGTCAACGCGGCCGTGGGCCGGGAGGTGTACCGCACGGACGGGGCGTCGACCGCGACGACCTGGTCATCCGCGTGACGCCGCGCCGCGGTCCGCGGCGGCGACGGCGTCTCCCCCGGTACCGTCCGGCTGCTGCGGCGAGCGGCGGCCCGCCCGCGCGAGGTACCACGCCCACACGGCCACGCCCAGCGCGCTGAACAGGACGACCGGCGTCCAGTGCAGTTCGGACGGCGCCCACTTGTGGAAGAAGGCGAACACGACCGCGGACAGCGGGATCGCACCGGTGATGAACATGCGCATCACGGAGTTGACCCGGCCGGAGATGGCCATCGGTATCGACTCCTGGCGGTACCGGATGGAGTTGATGTTGCTGGCGCCGAGCGCGAACGTCGTGATCACGTAGCCGACGACCCGGACCTGGAGCACCGGTACGGCCATCACCGTGACACCGGCCAGCGCGGCCAGCTGCCAGTACAGGATGCGGCGCTGGAAGGACGACCGGGGGAAGAGCCTGCCCGCGGCCCAGGTGCCGGCGGCGGCGCCGACCGCACCGATGGAGACCACCAGTCCGATCCCGGTCGCGGCCATGCCGGAGTCGCCGAGCAGCGTGATGAAGATGACGTCGAGCGTGCCGACGCCGATGTTCGCCAGCGTCATGGTGGCGACCAGCGCGATGGCGGAGCCGTTGCGCCACAGCCAGGAGAAGCCCACGCTCAGCGCGCGCCGGGGCTTCTCCCCCGGCTCGGCGGGCTCCTCCTCCTCGATGACCACCCGGGGCACGAACAGCGCCACCAGGGCGGACAGCGCGAACAGCGCGCAGGTGAAGACCAGGGCCGTGGCGCCGCCTGCGAGCACCACGATGCCCCCCGCGGACAGCGGTCCGACGATCTTCACGACCTCGCGCAGGGCGCTGTAGTCGCTGAGCGCCTTGGACCGTCGCTCCGGGGTGACGAGTCTGGGCACCAGCACGAAGTAGCTGGAGATGTTCGCGACCACCGCGCCGAGTCCGGAGAGCAGTACCAGCACCGCCAGGACGAGGACGTCGTCCAGGAAGAGGGCGATGAGGCCCAGGCACAGCGCCTGGTAGAGCTGGGCCAGGATGTAGACGTCACGCCGGTCGAAGGAGTCGATCAGCATGCCGATGAACGGCGAGAGCAGGTAGGCCGCGACCCGGGCGGAGAAGGCCAGCACCGTGCCGGCGACCGACTCCGTCGCCGCGAGCACGCTCAGCGGGACGGCGATGGTGAAGAGCTGGTCGCCGCCGCGGGCGAAGAGCCCGGAGGAGACGAACACCCAGAAGTCGCGGCGGCCCTGCGGCGGTTCGGTGAGGACACGCTTCGGCCGGGGCAGGAAACCCATGGCACCTCGTTCTTCCGTGGACGAAGGCGGCTGTCAGGAGCCGCCGGAGGCGGAGCGGTAGGCGCTGCGGACCGCCGCAAGACGTGCTTCCAGGGCGTTCCGGTCGGCGGCGCCGACGACGTAGCGGTCCCGGTAGTCCACGCAGTGGCGGACGCCCTGCGGGCCGCTGCCCGCGATGTCGGAACGGGTGTGCTCGGCGATACCGAGCGCGGCGTGGCGGTCCTCCGGGATGCCGGGGGCCGGCGACGCGCCAGAGTCGTCCGGGTAGAAGCCCAGTACGGCCCACGCCCCGCGCGCCGGGCGGGTCGCGGCGTCGTCACCGAGGCCCGGGTCCACCCCGGACTGGAGCCGGTACGCCACCTCGTTGAGGTTGCAGCCGTAGGCCCGCTCCACGATGCGGTCGATGCCGCCGCCTCCGGGGCGGGCGGCGACCTCGCAGAAGACCAGCGCGTCGTCCGGTGTCCGGAAGACCTCCAGGTGGGTGACGCCGTCGCGCAGGCCGAGGGCCCGCAGCACCCGCGCGTTGGTCTCCCGTATCCGGCCCCACACCGGGTCCGCGTGGTCGACCAGCATGCTGCCGGCCGCCGACCCCGGGGCGAAGTCGCCCGGCTTGGCGAGGTACTCGGACACCGCCGCGAAGCGCACCGCACCGTCCTGCACCACCGCGTCGCAGTGGTACATGGGCCCCTCGACGTACTCCTCGATCTCCCAGCCGTCGCCGCCGGTGCCGAGCGAGGCCAGGACCGCCTCGGCCTCCGCCCGCGAGGCGACGACGTGCACGTCCTCCGCTCCCACGCCCCACCGGCTCTTGACGACCTTGCGGCCCGCGGACCAGTCGAACGCGTCCAGGTCCGCGGGTCCCCGGAGTTCGGCGAACCGCGGCACCGCGGCGGCGTCCGCCGCGACGACCGCCCGCTTCATGGCCACCTTGTCGCGGAAGAGCAGCGTGGTGGGCAGGTCCATGCCCGGCAGCGCGTGGGCGTCGCGCACCCGGGCGGCGAGCAGCAGCATCCGTTCGTGCACGGCGACGATCCGGCGTGCGCCGTGCCGGCGCACCAGCCAGTGGAGAACGGCGAGGACCTGCTCCTCGTCGTTGGTGTCGCAGACCGAGACGTGCGGGAAGCGGACCGGGTCGAGGCCCGTCGTCCCGCCGTACGGGTGGGTGACGAGGCGGACGTCCACCTCGTCGGTGGGGACCAGACACCGGGTGCCGCGGTGGAGGCTCGCATACACGTTGCGGCTGAGCAGCACCACGGGCGCGGCGGCGGTCACCGTACGGTCTCCACGACGACGCGGGCGGCCAGGTCCCGTACGGCGGCGAGTACGGTCGCCGGGTCGTCCCCCGTCGCCAGCACGTGGCCGGCGCGCTGCCGGGAGTCGGTCAGCTCGCCGATCTCGTCGCCGGGGCCGACGTAGAGGTCGACGTCCCGTACGTCCGCTCCCTGCGGGGCGAAGTCCGGGACCCGCACCGCGGTCACCCTCCCGGGCGGGGCGGTGACGAAGGCGATGGCAGCGGCCCCCGCCTCCGGTGCGCTGGTGCAGTCCGCTGCGGTCAGCCCCGCGGACCAGCCGAGGCTCCAGCGCTTGAGGTCCACACCCGTCACCCGCTGCACCAGGCGCGTGATGCCGTCGCCGCCGATCCGGGTGTGCGACTCGATGATCCTGAACTCGCCGTCCCGCAGCCTGAACTCGGTGTGCGCGGGGCCGTCCGTCAGCCCCATGGCGTCCAGGAAGCGGGCCACGCACTTCTCCACCAGCGCCTGCTCGCCGTCGTCCAGGCCGGGGGCGGGGACGACGTGCGCCGCCTCGACGACCGTGGCATCGAAGAGGTGCTTGCGGGTGACGGCCACCAGCCGGTGGGTTCCGCCGGTGCTGAACGTCTCGGCGCTGTACTCGTCGCCCTCGGCGAACTCCTCCAGCAGGGCGGGCGCGCCGAGGTCGAGCCGTTCGAGCTCGGCCGGGTCCGCGACGATCCGCACGTCCCGGCTCGCCGTTCCTTCGAGCGGCTTGAGCACCGCGCGCGCCGCACCCCACGCGCGCATGCGGCGAGCGGCCTCCACGCCGTCGGCCGGGACGGCGTACCGCACCGACAGGTCGGGGACGGTCTGCGCCATCCGCTGCCGCATCACGGCCTTGTCCTGGAAGCGGCGCACCACCTCGGGGCGCAGCCCGGGGGTGCCCAGCGTCTCGTTCGCGACGGCCGCGGGCAGCTGCCCGGTCTCGGTCACGGAGACCACGGCGGACACGCCGAGCGGTGCGACGACCTCCCGCAGCAGCACCCGCAGTTCCTCGTCGCGGGAGAAGTCCGTCGTGTAGAGGTTGCAGCCGATCCGCACGATCTCGTCGACCGGGGAGCCCGGCTGCTGGAGGAACACGGCTACCGGGTCGACCTCGCGTGCGACGGCGGCGATGGACGGGCTCGCCCCGATGACGACCAGCCGCCCGCTCACTGCTGTCCCGCCGCTTCGCCGGCGCACTCCCGCAGGAAGGCGAGCTTGGAGTAGAAGGTCCGCTCCCCCGGGGTGCCGTTCGCCTTCAGGTGGTCCTCGACCCGGCCGGTGAGGTCGGCGATGTCGGCGTCGATGGACGCGGGGTCGAGACCCTCGTGCAGCCGGGAGTGCAGGTACTCGATCTCGAGCTGCCGGAGCACCCGGGGGCCGTCGCCCCCGCTCTCGCCCTCCACCGTCACCTCGTCGATCTCCACTCCGTACGCGTGGCCGGTGCGGGTGGACTCCACATTGACGTCGAACCGGGTCCTCCGGAAATCGGGGAGCCGCCGTACGAGGAGTTCCGGGTATTCCCGGGAGAGGAATTCCTCGAAGGTGGATTCCGTCACCGCCACGCCCCGCTGGAACGTCTCCTCGCGCCGGAGTGCTTCTCGTTCGAAGCGTTTGCGCTTCAGGTTCCACCGGCCGTCCCGGCCCCGGAGAAAGGCGAGATAGCCGCGTTCCCCGGCGGGCTCCAGGACCTCGTAGGTGTGCTGCTCGAAATGCCAGCGGGTGAGTTCGTAGCCGGGCTCCGGAATGAAGTCGCCGAGGAGGCCGCGGTCGGCCCGCGCCCACAGTTCCTTCGTGAGCCGCCATGAGGACGCGCCGGGCCCCAGCGTGATCTTCTGTTCGATCTCGGTGCCGCTCTCGAAGGTGGTGAGCCCGCGCCCCTCGGAGAGGAGGGGGACGGCGTACTCCGACGCCGCCTCCCGGGCGCGCTCGGCCATGGCGACGAGGTCGGCGACCGGGGCGTCCGCCTCGTGCGGGAAGCGCGCCGTCCGCACGAGCAGGATGCCGACCTTGCGCAGCCGGGCGCAGGACAGCACCTCGGTGAAGGGCTGTGCCGCCTGCCGGTGCGTCCGCAGCAGCAGGACGGGGGCCAGGGTGTCCGTGCGCACGTCCGGCGGCAGCACCTCGTCGAGGTGGGCGCCGAAGCCTTCGTCCACGGCGATGCCCGCCCACGTTGCGGCGGGCGCGCCGGACCCGGCGGGCGGGTCGGGCAGGGTGCGGGTCTCCGGCCGCAGGAGGTGGAGGCCGCGCGGCGCCGTGTCGGCCGGTGTGAGGTATTCCGTCGCACGGCCCGCGTCGCCCGGCTCGTCCGCCAGGCGGACCGCGAGCAGCGCCGCACCCGGCGCCGGCCGGACCGGGTACTGCAGCGCGATGTCACCGAGGAGGAGATGCCGGGTCACACGGTGCCGGAATTCCCGACCGGACGTAGGTGACTCCGCCATGCAAGCTCCCAGGGTCGTGTCGAACGGCTCACGACGACCGGTAGGGGAGGCGGAATTCCGCACGGGAACCGGCACGCCACTACCTGTGCGGGAATTGCCGGGAGGGCAACCAGGGCCGGATGGCCTCGAACCGTCGGGCAACGTGAATACAGCGATCGAGTGGCAGCGATCGTTTCAGTGGCATGTCGGGCTGTCAAGGGCCCTTTCCGCGAACCGAGTTGCGGAAAGGGCCCTTGTCGCGAAGTTACCGTTTCGTGTGGACGGAAACCAGGGTGGTCACTAGTGCTGTGGCCGGACCACGGCCGCCTCGTCGTGGAGGCGGCCGTCGAGGCGTGCGACGAGGCCGGTGACCTGACGCGCGATGTCGGGCGCGGTGAGGCCGATGTCGGCCATCACCTGGCCCCGCGAGCCGTGGTCGAGAAACTTCTCCGGAATGCCGAAGTCGCGCAGCGGGACGTCCACCGACGCGTCCCGCAGCGCCTGCGCGATCGCGGAGCCGACGCCGCCGGCACGGCTGTTGTCCTCGACGGTGACCACCACCCGGTGGGCGGCGGCCAGTTCCGGCAGCGCCTTGTCGACGGGCTTGACCCAGCGCGGGTCGACCACCGTGGCGGAGATGCCCTGCCGGTCCAGGTGGTCGGCGATCTCCAGGCACATGGGGGCGAGCGCGCCGACGGAGATCAGCAGCACGTCGGCGGTCTCGGTGTCCGGCCTCCGCAGGACGTCCATGCCGCCGGCGGTGTCGACGGCGGGGACGGCCGGTCCCACGGCGCCCTTGGAGTAGCGGACGACGGTCGGCGCGTCGTCGACGTCCACCGCCTCCCGCAGCTGTGCGCGCAGCTGCTCCGCGTCGCGCGGCGCGGCGAGCCGCAGGCCGGGCACGCACTGGAGCACCGACATGTCCCACATGCCGTTGTGCGACGCGCCGTCCGTGCCGGTGACCCCGGCCCGGTCCAGGACGAAGGTGACGCCGCACTTGTGCAGGGCGACGTCCATCAGCACCTGGTCGAAGGCCCGGTTGAGGAAGGTGGCGTACACCGCGAAGACGGGGTGCAGTCCGCCGGTGGCCAGTCCGGCCGCGGACACCGCGCCGTGCTGCTCGGCGATGCCGACGTCGAAGACCCGTTCGGGGAACTCCTGTGCGAAGTCGTGCAGGCCGACCGGGCGCATCATCGCGGCGGTGATGGCGACGACGTCCTCGCGTTCGCGGCCGAGCTTCACCATCTCCTCGCCGAAGACGGAGGTCCAGTCGGCGCCGGAGGACTTCACCGGCAGGCCGGTGTCGGGATGGATGACGCCCACGGCGTGGAACTGGTCGGCCTCGTCCTGGCGCGCGGGCTGGTAGCCGCGGCCCTTCTCCGTCAGCACGTGCACGATGACCGGCCCGCCGAAGCGCTTGGCGCGCTGCAGCGCCGACTCGACGGCCTCGATGTCGTGCCCGTCGATGGGGCCGACGTACTTCAGGCCCAGGTCCTCGAACATGCCCTGCGGCGCGACGAGGTCCTTGAGCCCCTTCTTCGCGCCGTGCAGCGTCTCGTACAGGGGCTTGCCCACCACCGGGGTGCGGTTGAGGACGTCCTTGCCGCGGGCGAGGAAGCGCTCGTAGCCGTCGGTGGTGCGCAGCGTGGCGAGGTGGTTGGCGAGGCCGCCGATGGTCGGCGCGTAGGAGCGCTCGTTGTCGTTGACGACGATGACCAGCGGGCGGTCCTTGGCGTCGGCGATGTTGTTGAGCGCCTCCCAGGCCATGCCGCCGGTCAGCGCGCCGTCGCCGATGACGGCGGCGACGTGGTCGCCGGTGCGGCGGATCTCGTTGGCCTTGGCGAGGCCGTCGGCCCAGCCGAGGACGGTGGAGGCGTGGCTGTTCTCGATGACGTCGTGCGCGGACTCGGCGCGCGAGGGGTAGCCGGAGAGGCCGCCCTGGGCGCGCAGCTTGGAGAAGTCCTGCCGCCCGGTGAGCAGCTTGTGCACGTAGGACTGGTGTCCGGTGTCGAAGAGGATCTTGTCGCGCGGGGAGTCGTACACCCGGTGCAGCGCGATGGTGAGTTCCACGACGCCGAGGTTGGGGCCGAGGTGACCGCCGGTGCGGGAGACCGAATCGACGAGGAACGTCCGGATCTCCTCGGCCAGCTGCTCCAGCTGCTGCGGGCTGAGCCGGTCCAGATCGCGCGGTCCGGTGATGCGGGTCAGCAGTGCCACCCGTGCCTCCTTGCTTCGAGCTGCTGTCGAGCCGTGCCGATCCGTCGAGTCTAATGTCCCGTTCGCCTGGACGTTCGCCCGCCCGGCCCCGACCGGCCGGTTTCGCGTCACCCGTGCGGACCTGTGACACGCCCGTGCCCGGCCCCTTACGGAGCCGGGCACGGGTGTGCCTGGGGTCGGGACGGCAGGTCAGGTGCGTCCTGCGGTCTTCTGCGTGCGGCGGGAGACGGAGTCGATCACGACGGCGGCCAGCAGCACCGCGCCGGTGATCATGTACTGGATCTCGCTGGCCATGCCGAGCAGGTTCAGCCCCTGCTGGATGGACATGATCACCAGGGCGCCGAGCAGCGCGGAGAGGATCTTGCCGCGGCCGCCGAAGAGGCTGGTGCCGCCGATGACGGCGGCGGCGATCACGTTCATGAGGGTGTTGCCGGCGCCGAGGTTCTTGGTGGCGCCGCCCTGCTGGCTGGCGATGAAGAGACCGCCGAAGGCCGCGAGCATGCCGGCGATGCCGAACACCGTGATGCGGATCTTCTCCACGTTGATGCCCGCCCGCCGGGCGGCCTCCGCGTTGCCGCCGACGGCGAAGATCTGCCGGCCGTAGGTGGTGCGGCGGGAGACGAAGTCCGCGACGAAGAGGACGATCAGGAAGATCAGCAGCGCCAGCGGCAGGCCGCGCGCCCCGGCCGGCTCGTTGAGCTGGTAGGCCGCGCCGAAGGCGATGACGGCGATGACGCCCGCGCGCAGCGCGATCTCGCTGACCGGCCGGTGCGGCAGGCCGGCGGTACGGCGGCGCCGGGTGTCGCGCAGCAGCGCGAAGAGGTAGCCGCCGACGGCGACGAGGGCCAGCGCGTAGGCGGCGGCCTTGTCGCTGAAGTAGTAGCCGGTGATGTCCTGGACGAGGCTGTTCGAGGGCGTGTTGATGCTGCCCTCGTTGCCCATCATCCAGATCTGCAGGCCGCTCCAGCCGAGGAAGCCGGCGAGGGTGACGACGAACGCGGGGACGCCGACCTTGGCGAAGAAGAACCCGTGCAGCAGGCCGATGAGACCACCGGTGGCCAGCGCGATCAGCACGGACAGCAGGTCGTTCAGCTGGTGGGTGACGCTGAGCACCGCCCACATCGCGGCGCCGACGCCGGCCACCGAGCCGACCGACAGGTCGATCTCGCCGAGCAGCAGCACGAACACGATGCCGATGGCCATGATGCCCAGGCCCGCGGTGTAGACGCTGATGTCGCTCAGGCTGCGCGCCGAGAGGAAGGTGGGGTCGAGCGACTGGAAGATGACAGCGATGACGATCAGGCCGATGACGACCGGGATGGAACCGAGTTCACCGCCGCGCACCCGGCGCTTGAAGTCGCTCAGGTAGCCCGCGAAGCCCTGCTGGCGGACCAGCAGCCGCGGGTCGACGGCCTGTTCGGTGGCGGGCTCCGGGGTGCCGTCGGCCTTCTCCTTGGTGACCGTGGACTTGGCGGTGTCGCTCACTTCGCTGCCTCCGTCGTACGTGCCTGGCGACGGGTCACCGCGTTGTCGGTGGCACCGGTGATCGCGGCGATGATCTCTTCGTGGGAGGTGTCCCGGACGGAGAAGACACCGTTGTTGCGGCCGAGCCGGAGTACCGCGACGCGGTCGGCCACGGCCTGGACGTCGGCCATGTTGTGGCTGATGAGGATGACGCCGAGGCCGCGTTCGCGCAGCCGCTCGACGAGGTCGAGCACCTGGGCGGTCTGCTCGACGCCGAGGGCGGCCGTCGGCTCGTCGAGGATGACCACCTGCGGCTCGCCGATCAGCGCGCGGGCGATGGCGACGACCTGCCGCTGACCGCCGGACAGCGAGGCCACCGGGATGCGGACGCTGGGGATGCGGATGGACAGCGTCTTGAGCAGCTCCATGGCGCGCTGCTCCATGGCGACCTCGTCGAGCACGGTGGCGGTGCGGACCTCGCTGCCGAGGAAGAGGTTGGCGACGACGTCGAGGTTGTCGCAGAGCGCAAGGTCCTGGTAGACGGTGGCGATGCCGAGGTCCTGCGCGTCGTGCGGGCGGTGGATCTGGACCGGGCGGCCCTTCCACTCGATGTGGCCGTCGTCGATGGCGTGCACGCCGGCGATGGTCTTGACGAGGGTGGACTTGCCGGCGCCGTTGTCGCCGACGAGGGCGACGACCTCGCCCGGGGATATCTCGAGGTGTACGTCGGTGAGCGCCTGGACGGCACCGAACCGTTTCGACACACCGCGCAGGGCCAGCACGGGTTCGTTCGGCACTGGGTCGACTCCGATCTGTCTGGGAGCGCTTCCGGCGGTGCACGCGTCCCGCCGCCGCGGACGGGCCGGCAGGGGCGGTCGGCGGGGCGGGGAGGCGTACGGGGGCAGGTCGGGGCTCCCGTGAAGGCGGTACGGCGCGGTGCGCCCTGGAGGCGGGCGCACCGCGGGGGCCCGCTCCTCCGGCCCCGGCGGGGGGCGAGGAGCGGGCCGCGGGATCACATCAGGCCGACGGCCTTGCAGGCCTTCTCGACCTGCTTGGTGCAGATCTCCTCGGCCGTGTACACGCCGTCCGCGACGAGGGTGTCCTTGATGTTGTCCTTGGTGACGATCTTCGCGCCGTAGAGCTTGCTGGGGATGCCCTTCTTGCTCTTGCTGTCCACCGTCTCGGGCGCGAACTTCTCGATGCTCTCGCCCTCGAGCAGGGCGACGGCCATCTGAGCGGTCGTCTCGGCCTCGGGCTTGATCGCCTTGTAGATGGTGAAGGCCTGCTCGCCCTTCACGATGCGCTGCAGACCGGCGAGTTCGGCGTCCTGGCCGCCGACGGGGACGTCGGATATTCCGGCCTTGTTCAGGGCGGTGATGATGCCGCCGGCCATGCCGTCGTTGGCGGAGTAGACGGCGTCGAAGCCGTCCTTGCCCAGCGAGGTGATCGCGGCGGACATCTTCTTGTTGGCCTCGTCCGGCGACCAGTCCGGGATGTCCTGCTCGTAGACGATCTTGCCGACCTGCTCGTCGAGGACGGAGTGGGCGCCCTTCTTGAACAGCGCGGCGTTCGGGTCGGTGGGCGAACCGTTGATCATCACGGTGCGGGCGTCCGCGGCGTCGTCGCCCAGCGCCTCCACCATGCCCTCGCCCTGGAGCTTGCCGATGGCCTCGTTGTCGTAGGACACGTAGCCGGAGACGTCGCCCTCGGCCAGGCGGTCGTAGGCGACGACCTCGATGCCCTGCTCGGCGGCCCGGTCGACCCAGGACTTGGTGGCGGTGGCGTCGACGGCATCCAGGATGATGACGTCCGCGCCCTGCGTGACCAGCGCGTCGAACTGCTTCTTCTGCTGCTGGGTGTCCTGCGAGGCGTTGTTGTACTTGACCTCGCAGTCGGAGCACAGCTCCTTGATCTTGTCCGTGATCAGCGGCCGGTCGAAGGCCTCGTACCGCGTCGTCTTGTTCTCCGGCAGCAGCAGACCGATCAGCTTCTTGCCGTCGTCCCCACCGTCACCGCTGTCGCCGCCGGCCTGCCCGCAGGCGGCCAGCGAGACGGACATCGCGATGGCGGCGGTACCGACGAGCACGCGGCGCGTCCTTGCCTTCATCCTTCACAACCTCCCTGACGAGGCCGCATCGGTGCGGCCGAGGTGGCGTGAAGTCAACTCTCCGTGCATCCCGTCGTCAAGAAGTAAATCCTTAACGAGACGGCAACGATGCCATGCGTTACGAGCGTGAACGCAGCGCGCTCACCGCGACATCGGGCGACATCTCACACGGAGACGGACGCGGCGGCAGGCACGGAAGGGACAGAGGAGCCCAGAAGGGAGGAATCGCCCATCTCGCTCAACACCAGGGCGAGCGCCCCCAGTACCTCCGCACGGCCGCCCAACGTGCCCGGGGCCAGCGTGAGCTGGCGGGCGGCGCTGGGAATGGCGTAGCGCGCCACCGAGTCGCGCACCGGGTCCAGCAGGAGGTCGCCGGCCTCCGCGAGGTCGCCGCCCAGCACGATGCGGCTCGGGTTGAGCAGGTTGCACAGGCTCGCGACACCGGAGCCGATGTTCCGGCCGATGTCGGCGACCACCCTGCGGCAGCCCGGGTCGCCGTCCCGGGCGAGCCGCACCACGGCCGGCATGGTGATGTCCGCGCCGTGGCTGGAGTGCAGCAGCGGCAGCACGTGGCGGGCGGCGGTGAAGGTCTCCAGGCAGCCGCGGTTGCCGCAGCGGCAGACCGGACCGGACTCGTCCAGCGTGATGTGGCCGATCTCGCCCGCCGTGCCGCCGGGGCCGCGGTAGATCTGGTTGTTGATCACCAGGCCCGC
This sequence comes from Streptomyces sp. CNS606, assembly GCF_000426325.1. NCBI lineage: Bacteria > Bacillati > Actinomycetota > Actinomycetes > Kitasatosporales > Streptomycetaceae > Streptomyces > Streptomyces sp. CNS606. The sequence goes on along the minus strand of NZ_AUFD01000019.1, from coordinate 49,924 downwards.
GCCGACACCGCTGGCGATCTTGATGTAGGCGAGGTCGGTGGCGCCGCGGCCGCTCCCCCAGACCTTCTCCCCCAGCGCGCCGAGGTTGGCGTCGTTGTCGACGTGCACCGGCACGCCCAGGCGCTCGGCCAGCTCCTCGCGCGGATGGGTGCCGGCCCAGCCGGGCAGGATGGCGGTCGAGCCGAGCGCGCCGGTCTCCACGTCGATCGGGCCGGGCACGCCGAGCCCGACGCCGACGACCTTCTCCAGCCGGATGCCGGTGGCTCCCAGCAGCCGGTGCACCAGCGCCTCGGCCCGGTCGAAGCCCTCCTGCGCGGAGGCGTCCACATCGATGGGCTCGGCCTCCTCGGCCAGCACCTGGTGGGCGAGGTTGCCGACGGCCACCCGCAGGTGGGAATGGCCGAAGTCGACGCCCACCACGGTGCCCGCGTCCCCGGAGAGGGAGACGCTGCGGGCCCGCCGCCCTCCGGCCGAGGTCGGGGTGACGTCCACCGTCCCGCCGTCCTTCAGCTCGCGGACGATGTTGGAGACCGTCGCCGCGGACAGGCCGGTGGTGCGGGCGATCTCCGCCTGAGTGAGGGACCCGGCCATCCGGACGGCGCGAACCACCCGTTCCAGGTTCGCCCGGTGCAGTGAGGACTGCGACCCCGGAGTCTCCACGTGACGCTCCACTCCCGCCTCGGCGGGCGGCGCGACCACCGCCCGTAGCCGCACCGACGTGTCCCTGGAGCGGCCTGCTTCCAACATCTGAACTCCAAGCAGAGCGCTGAGGGTTCTCTCCCGTCAAGACCTTGAGTGAGGTCGACGCTCAGATGTGAGCGATCCTACGGGCGTGAGCAGGCACGCCGACCGGCGGGTACGGCCCGTGGGCGGGCCGTACCCGCCGGTCGGCGGAGTGTGACGAGGGCGCTACTTCAGGGCCCCCGCGGTGAGGCCGGAGACCACCTGGCGCTGGAAGACGATGTACGCCGCCAGCACCGGCAGCATCGCCATGACCAGGCCCGCGAAGAGAGCGGACCAGTCGCCCTTGTAGCCCTGGCTCACGGCGAGCTGCACCAGTCCCTGGGAGAGCACCTGTTTGTCCGGGTCGGTGTTGAGCACCGTCGGCAGCATGTACTGGTTCCACTGCCCGAGAAAGTTGAAGATGCCGACGCTGACCAGGCCGGGCTTGGCCATCGGCAGCATGACCTGGAAGAACGTCCGCGCGTGGGACGCGCCGTCGATCATCGCGGCCTCGGCGACCGAGCTGGGCAGCGTGCGGAAGAAGGCGGTGAGGAAGAAGACCGTGAACGGCAGCGAGTAGGCGATGTAGGACAGGATCAGGCCGTGCCGGGTGTTGAGCAGGCCCATGTTGTTCATGACGTAGAACAGCGGCACCAGCGCGAGGATGATCGGGAAGCTCATCCCGCCGATGAAGAGGAAGTACAGGAAGCGCTGTCCGGGGAACTCGAAGCGCGCCAGCACGTACGCCGTCATGGAACCGAGCAGCATGGTGCCGACGAGCGAGCAGCCGACCACGACGACCGTGTTGCCGAAGTAGTCGCTCATGTTCGCCTGGTTCCAGGCGCGCGACCAGTTCTCGAAGTGCAGCTCGGTGGGCAGCGCCCAGGGCGAGGTGAAGATCTCCCGGTCGGTCTTGAACGAGGTCATCACCGCCCAGAGCAGCGGCATGGCCACCATGAAGCCCCACAGCACGAGCACGCCGTGCGAGAAGACGTTGAGGGTGGTGCCCTCCTTCTTCGGCTGCTCGGGAGCGGGGCGGGAGGCGTCGTCCTTGGTGACGGCCGGGCGCGTCGGGTCCGGGCCGGCGCTGGGCAGGGGCTTGTCGGTCGTCTTCATCGGTTCTCAGTACTCCAGTCGCTCGCGCCGGCCGAGCTTCAGCACGATGGCCGCGAAGGTCAGGGTGACGATCAGCAGCGCGACGCCGATGGTGGTCGCGTACGCGGCCTGGGCGTCGGAGAAGGCCGTGGTGTAGACCTCCAACGGCAGCACGGTCGTGGCGTTGGCCGGGCCGCCGGGCCCGACGGTCATGATCTGCACGACGGCGAACGCCTCCGGGCCGAGTGCCAGGATGCCCATGTAGATCCAGCCGGACTGCACGGTGTCCCACAGCAGCGGCAGGGTGATGCGGAAGAACGTGGTGAAGCGGCTGGCGCCGTCCAGCAGCGCGGCCTCGTAGATGTCGTTCGGGATGGAGGACATTCCCGCGGAGAAGAGCACGACGAAGAAGCCCACCGTGCACCAGAACAGCACGAACATCACGCACCACAGCGCGAGGTCCGGGTCGCCGAGCCAGTTCGGCTTCCATGACCCCAGTCCGACACCCTCCAGGCCCGCGTTGAGCGCGCCGTTGCGGGGGTTGTAGACGAACTGGAAGAGCAGCGCGACGATCGCGATCGACAGCACCTGCGGGAAGAAGTAGACGATCTTGTAGGTGGACGAGCCGCGCACGCCGCTGACGGCCGCGCCCTTCCGCTTCCGCCCGCCGACGTTGATCATGAAGGCGAGGAACAGGGCGAAGCCGATCGTGATCACCGGCAGCAGCGCCAGGAACAGCAGGCTGTGGCCCAGCGCGTCCCAGAAGTCGCTGTCACCCAGCATCTTCTGGTAGTTGGCCAACCCGACGAAGGAGAATTCCGGACTCAGCCCGGTCCAGTCCGTGAAGGAGTAGTAGATGGACTGGATGAACGGCCAGACGACGAACATCAGGTAGATCGCCAGGGGTACCGCCAGGAACCCCGCGATGAACCGGTACTTGCCGTGCTGCATGCCTTCTCGGCTCCGATCGGGTAGTGCGGGGGAGGCGGCTGCGCGGCGTCACCGCGGCCGGGGGCCGCGGTGACGCCGCGGGGGTCAGCGCGTGTAGTGCTTGACCGAGTCGTCCTCGCGGGCCTCGTCGGTGAACTGCTGCGCCTTCTTCATGCACTCGGCCGGGGTCATGCGGCCGGCCATCATCTCACCGAGGCAGCCGGTGCCGATCTTGTCCTTGTGCAGCGAGACGTACCAGTTCGGGATGCGCGGGTTGACGATGTTGTCGCCGGCCGCCTCCAGCACGCCGATCGCCGAGTTCAGGCCCGGGGGCAGGTCCAGGCCGTCGGTGCCGCCGTCCAGGGCGGTGAGCGAGGAGACCTGCTTGACGAAGTTCTGGGTGGCCTTCTTGCCCAGCAGGACGCGCATCTGCTCCATGCCGCCGGTCGGGTTCTTCGCCTTGGCCGGCACGATGAACGGCTCGCCGCCGGACGCCCAGGTGGTCTCGAAGGGCATCTTGTCGCCGCTGTCCAGGCTGGACGGCGGAGCGACGCGCATCTCGAAGTCGTCCGGGGTGGTCTTGGCCGTCTCGTTCTCGACCCAGGAGCCGTTCGGGATGAACAGGGCCTCGCCCTCGTTCCAGGCGGTCTGCGACTGGATGTGGGTCAGGCCCGGGGTGCCCTGGAGGATGTAGCCCTTCTTGTGGAGCTCGTAGTACGCCTCCAGCGCCGCCTTGACCGCGGGCTGCTTCCAGGCGTCCGGCTCCAGGTTGTCGATCTTCTTCAGTACCTCGTCGCCGCCGATCTTGGCCATGAACGGGTACAGGGAGAACGGCAGGTAGTAGGGGTACTTGCCGGGGTAGGTCCAGCCGGCGACGCCCTTCTTCTTCGCCTTGGCGCAGACCTTGAGCATGTCGTCCCAGGTCTTGGGGTACTCCTCGCCGATCTTGTCGAGGTTGGTCTGCGAGTACCACACGCCGTACACGGTGTAGGCGTAGTTCAGGACGTAGCACTGCTCCCCGTCGTACTGGCCCATCTCGACGATGCCCGGCCGGAGGGTGTCGCGGACCTTCACGGACGCGTCGTCGATCGAGGGCGCGTCGAGCAGGGGGCTGAGGTCGGCGAGCTGCTTCTGGCCCACCAGGACGCCCATGTCCATCTGCTCGGCACCGGAGTTGTCGATGAGGTCCGGCGGGGTGCCGCCGTTGAAGCGCGGCTGCAGCACGGACTGGATCTTCTGCGTGCTCTTGACGCTGACCTTGGCCTCGGGGAACCGCTGCTCGTAGATCTTCGCCGCGTCCTTGGCGTACTGGGTGCCGAAGCCGCCGTCGAAGATGTAGACCTCGAGCGCCGCGGTGCCGTTGACGGCGAGCGGGTTGTCCTTGCTCTTCTCGCCCTTGTCGACCTGGTTGCTCTCGCCGCCTCCGCTGGCGCAGGAGGTGAGCGCACCCACCGCGGGGACGGCGATCAGACCCGCGGCCGCGGCGCGCTTGATGAGGTCACGGCGGTGGACGTCGAAAGTGGATCCCATTGCTGCCCCTTTGCTGGGTGATCCGCCCTGTGGCTGTAAGACGGCGTCCGCTCTGCGCACGGCCGCTCGGGTGCCGACAGGTATAGTCCACTTCTCGCCAGCGGGGCAAGATCGTACGCGCTTGTTCGTGCCAGTCTTTCCCGAGTTGAGACCTCGCGCGGCGCGCCACGCCGCAGGGCACGCACGACGGCGCCGCACCCCGCCCGTGGGAGGGGTGCGGCGCCGCGTTCACGAGGTGAAAACGTCCGGCCGCGCCGGCGTCACCGCGTGCGGGTGACGTGGGTCACCCGGCCGGTCACTTGGCGATCAGCGACCGCAGCACGTACTGCATGATGCCGCCGTTGCGGTAGTAGTCCGCTTCGCCCGGGGTGTCGATACGGACCGTGGTGTCGAACTCGACGCCGGTGTCCGTGGTGACCTTGACGGTCTCGGGGATGCCGCCGTCGTTGAGCGCGGTGACACCCGCGAAGGAGAAGGTCTCCTCGCCGGACAGCCCCAGTGACTGGGCCGAGGCGCCCTCCGGGAACTGGAGCGGCAGCACGCCCATGCCGATGAGGTTCGAGCGGTGGATGCGCTCGTAGGACTCGGCGATGACGGCCTTCACGCCGAGCAGGGCGGTGCCCTTCGCGGCCCAGTCGCGGGACGAGCCGGAGCCGTACTCCTTGCCGGCCAGGACGACCAGCGGGGTGCCCTGCTTCTGGTAGTTCTGCGAGGCGTCGTAGATCGTGCTGACCGGGTAGCCGTCCTGGGTGAAGTCCCGGGTGAAGCCGCCCTCGGTGTCGGGCGCGATCTGGTTGCGCAGCCGGATGTTGGCGAACGTGCCGCGGATCATGACCTCGTGGTTGCCGCGGCGGGAGCCGTAGCTGTTGAAGTCGCGCCGCTGGACGCCGTGCTCGGTGAGGTAGGTGCCGGCCGGGGAGTCGGCCTTGATCGCACCGGCCGGGGAGATGTGGTCGGTGGTGACCGAGTCGCCCACCTTGACCAGCACGCGGGCGCCGGAGATGTCCTCGACCGGGTCCGGCTGCTCGCCCATGCCCTCGAAGTACGGGGGCTTGCGGACGTAGGTGGACTCCGCGTCCCACTCGAAGGTGTTGCCGGTGGGCACGGGCAGCGCCTGCCACTGGGCGTCGCCGGCGAACACGTCGGAGTAGGACTTGGTGAACATCTCCTGGCCGATGGCCCCGGCCACGACCTCCTCGACCTCCTGCTCGGAGGGCCAGATGTCCTTGAGGAAGACCGGGTTCCCGTCCGAGTCGGTGCCCAGCGCCTCGGTGGTGATGTCCACCTTCATGGAGCCGGCGATGGCGTACGCCACGACCAGGGGCGGGGACGCCAGGTAGTTCATCTTGACGTCGGGGTTGATGCGGCCCTCGAAGTTCCGGTTGCCCGAGAGGACGGAGACCACGGCGAGGTCGTTGTCGTTGACCGCCTGGGAGACCTCCTCCGGCAGCGGGCCGGAGTTGCCGATGCAGGTGGTGCAGCCGTAGCCGACCAGGTGGAAGCCGAGCTTGTCCAGGTACGGGGTGAGGCCGGCCCGGTCGTAGTAGTCCATGACGACCTGCGAGCCGGGCGCGAGAGTGGTCTTGACCCACGGCTTGCGGGTCAGGCCCTTCTCCACGGCCTTCTTCGCGACGAGCGCGGCGCCGACCATCACGTAGGGGTTGGAGGTGTTGGTGCAGGAGGTGATCGCGGCCACCGCGACGGCGCCGTGGTCGATCTCGTACACCTGGCCGTCCGGGCCGGTGACCTGGCTGGGCTTGCTGGGGGCGCCGTTGGAGACGGCGGGGGCGTCGGAGGCCGGGAAGGACTCCTTGCCGGCCTCGTCCAGGTCGGCGTCGGAGACGAAGTTGCGCACGTCCTGGCCGAACTGGTGGGCGGCGTCGGCGAGCGCGATCCGGTCCTGCGGGCGCTTCGGGCCGGCGATGGACGGCACGACCGTGGCGAGGTCGAGCTCCAGGTACTCGGAGTACTCCGGCTCGTCGGCCGCGTCGTGCCAGAGGCCCTGCTCCTTGGCGTACGCCTCGACCAGGGCGAGCTGCTGCTCGTCGCGGCCGGTGAGCTTGAGGTAGTTGATGGTCTCGCCGTCGATCGGGAAGATCGCCGCGGTGGAGCCGAACTCCGGCGACATGTTGCCGATGGTGGCGCGGTTGGCGAGCGGCACCGAGCCGACGCCGTCGCCGTAGAACTCGACGAACTTGCCGACGACACCGTGCTTGCGCAGCATCTCGGTGATGGTGAGCACCAGGTCGGTGGCGGTGGTGCCGGTGGGCAGCTCGCCGGTGAGCTTGAAGCCGACCACGCGCGGGATCAGCATGGAGACCGGCTGGCCGAGCATCGCGGCCTCGGCCTCGATACCGCCGACGCCCCAGCCCAGCACGCCGAGGCCGTTGACCATGGTGGTGTGCGAGTCGGTGCCGACCAGAGTGTCGGGGTAGGCCTGCCCGTTCCGGACCATGACGGTGCGGGCCAGGTGCTCGATGTTGACCTGGTGGACGATGCCGGTGCCGGGCGGGACGACCTTGAACTCGTCGAACGCGGTCTGGCCCCAGCGCAGGAACTGGTAGCGCTCGCGGTTGCGGCCGTACTCCAGCTCGACGTTCTGGGAGAAGGCGTTGGGCGTGCCGAACTTGTCGGCGATCACCGAGTGGTCGATGACCAGCTCGGCGGGCGCGAGGGGGTTGATGCGGTCCGCGTCGCCACCCAGCTCCTTCACGGCCTCGCGCATCGTCGCGAGGTCCACGACGCAGGGCACGCCGGTGAAGTCCTGCATGATCACGCGAGCCGGCGTGAACTGGATCTCCTGACTCGGCTGCGCCTTCGCGTCCCAGCCGCCCAGCGCCCGGATGTGGTCGGCGGTGATGTTGGCGCCGTCCTCGGTACGGAGCAGGTTCTCCAGCAGCACCTTCAGGCTGTACGGGAGGCGGGCGGAGCCCTCGACCTTGTCCAGCTTGAAGATCTCGTACGACTCGTCGCCCACCTGCAGGGTGCTGCGGGCGTCGAAGCTGTTCGCCGACACGACAGTCTCCTTTTGCCTGTGCTTAGGCTAGCCTTGCCTAAGTGGCGCGGCTCCCCGTCACGGTCGCCGGGGTGCGCCTTCCGCCAGATATCTCGATGTCGAGATAACTCTAGTACACGACCGCGGCACGGTCACGCCCCGGCCTGCCGACCGTACCGCTCCCCTGCCCGCGTGCCCGGATTCCGCCTCGTTCACCCGTTCGGACCTGAATCGGCGCGCCAGCGTTCGTCGTTATCTCACATCTGAGATACGGTCCTTGCCATGACGGACGACTACCTCGCACGCATCGGTCAGCTGATCCGCGACGCTCGCCAGCACCGCGGCTGGACACAGTCGCAACTCGCGGAGGCACTGGGCACCAGCCAGAGCGCGGTCAATCGCATCGAACGCGGCAACCAGAACATCAGCCTTGAGATGATCGCCCGCATCTCGGAGGCCCTGGACAGCGAAATCGTCTCCCTCGGCTACTCCGGCCCGATGCACCTGCGCGTCGTCGGCGGGCGCCGCCTCTCCGGCTCCATCGACGTCAAGACGAGCAAGAACGCGTGCGTCGCCCTGCTCTGCGCCTCGCTCCTCAACTCCGGCCGCACCGTGCTGCGTCGGGTCGCCCGCATCGAGGAGGTCTTCCGCCTCCTCGAGGTGCTGGGCTCCGTCGGCGTGCGCACCCGCTGGCTCAACGACGCCGGCGACCTCGAGATCGTGCCGCCCGCCGAACTCGACCTGGACGCGATGGACGCGGACGCCGCCCGCCGCACCCGCAGCATCATCATGTTCCTCGGCCCGCTGCTGCACCGCACCGACGCGTTCCGCCTCCCCTACGCCGGCGGCTGCGACCTCGGCACCCGCACCGTCCAGCCGCACATGATCGCGCTGCGCCGCTTCGGCCTGGACGTCACCGCGACCGAGGGCGTCTACCACGCCGAGGTCGACCGCTCCGTCACCCCCGACCGCCCCATCGTGCTGACCGAACGCGGCGACACGGTCACCGAGAACGCGCTGCTGGCCGCCGCCCGCTACAACGGCGTCACCGTCATCCGCAACGCCTCCTCCAACTACATGGTCCAGGACCTCTGCTTCTTCCTGGAGCAGCTCGGCGTCCGCGTCGAGGGCATCGGCTCCACCACTCTCACCGTGCACGGCGTCGCCCAGATCGACCGCGACGTGGACTACTCCCCCTCCGAGGACCCGGTGGAGGCCATGAGCCTCATCGCCGCCGCCGTCGTCACCGAGTCCGAACTGACGGTGCGCCGGGTGCCGGTGGAGTTCCTGGAGATCGAGCTGGCCGTCCTGGAGGAGATGGGCCTGGACGTCGACCGCAGCGCGGAGTACGCGGCGGACAACGGCCGCACGCGGCTCACCGACCTGACGGTCCGTCCCTCCAAACTGGAGGCGCCGATCGACAAGATCCACCCCATGCCGTTCCCCGGCCTCAACATCGACAACGTCCCCTTCTTCGCGGCCATCGCCGCCTCCGCCCAGGGGCAGAGCCTCATCCACGACTGGGTCTACGACAACCGCGCCATCTACCTCACCGACCTCAACCGCCTCGGCGGACGCCTGCAGTTGCTCGACCCGCACCGGGTCCTGATCGAGGGCCCCACCCGCTGGCGCGCCGCCGAGATGATGTGCCCGCCCGCCCTCCGCCCCGCCGTCGTCGTCCTCCTCGCCATGCTCGCCGCCGAGGGCACGTCCGTGCTGCGCAACGTCTACGTCATCAACCGCGGCTACGAGGACCTCGCCGAACGCCTCAACGAGGTCGGCGCCCAGATCGAGACCTTCCGCGACATCTGAACCGCCGATGCCGCCGCATCCGGCCCGACCGGCGGCTCAGCGGGCCGGGCGGGAGTGCGGCATCAGTCCTCTGTCCGTCCGCCCCGCCGATCCGACGGGGCGCTGCGGCTGACGCACCGTCCGGGACCGGCGGCCGAGCGACGTGTGCATGCCCATAGGCTGGCGGGCATGACACACGACGACGACCACGAACCCGTCTTCGTACGCAGCCGGTGGGGGACGAACCACTACACCTACAACACGAAGAACCCGGTGGGAGTGGTGCTGATCGTGGCCTCTCTCCTCGCTGTCGCGGGTTTCGTGCTCGCCATGCAGAACAAGGCCTCGCTCAGCGAGGACGAACTGCGTGACGCCGTCCACACCGCCGCGGAAGCCCTGGAGCAGGAACCGCACACCAGGGCGTCGTTCGGCGGCTACTCCGGTGCGGTCGAGGACGCCCTCGACGACGCGGTGGCCAGTTCCGACAGCACCGTCGGCCCCAGGGTCGAAGCAGTCGGCGACTCCGACGACTACGAGGTCACGGGCAGCTCCCCCGAGACCGACACGGACGCCGCGTACTGCATGCACATCACGCCGTCCGTGTCGCCGGAGGGCGGCATCGGGATTCCGACGGAAGGCGGCGGCGCGGTACTCGAGGAGCACGACCTGTCGGTGAGCGTCAGCGAGGGACGCTGCTGAGCGTTCCCGTTCCGGCCGGACGGGGCGACTGACGGCGATGACCGGCCGGATGCCGGCCGACCGGGCCCTGCCCGCTCCGGGACACACACGCAGGCCGGTATGTGCGAAACGGGTCGGTGAACGGTCGTGCAGGCCCCGCCCGGTGCACGTCATGCCGCCGGACGCACGGGGGCGGGCCGCCCCGAAGGGGCGGCCCGCCGTGGTGGTGCTGTGGGGTGCGCGTCAGATGATGCTGACGCCGTAGGCGCTGAGCGCCTCGGTGACCGGCTGGAAGAAGGTGGTGCCGCCGGAGGAGCAGTTGCCGCTGCCGCCGGAGGTCAGGCCCAGGGCGGTGCTGCCGGAGAACAGGGCGCCGCCGCTGTCGCCGGGCTCGGCGCAGACGTTGGTCTGGATCATGCCGTACACGACGTCGCCGCCGCCGTAGTTGACGGTCGCGTTGAGGCCGGTGACGGAGCCGCCGTGCAGGCCGGTGGTGGAGCCGCTGCGCTGGACGGACTGGCCGACCGAGGCGTTGCCGGCGCCGGTGATCTCCTGGTAGCCGCCGTTGTACAGGTAGACGCGGCCGTCCGCGGCACCCGGGTTGGAGTGCTGGATGAGGCCGTAGTCGTTGTTCGGGAAGCTGGACCCGACGGTGCTGCCGATCGACCAGGAGCTGCCGATGTTGGTGCAGTGTCCGGCGGTCAGGGCGTACTTGGTGCCCGCACTGTCCTGGACGTTGAAGCCGAGGGAGCAGCGGCTGCCGCCGGTGGTGATGGCCTCGCCGCCGGCGATGTACTTGGTGAACTCGCCCTTGGTGCGGTTGATCTCGAGGGCGGAGTCGGTCTTGACGGTCTGCTTGATCTTGGCGATCTCCGCCTTGCTCACGGTGCTGTCGACGGTGACGACGACCTTGCCGGACTTCGCGTCGGTGTACCAGGCGGTACCCGCGATGTCGGACTTCTGGACGGCGCTGTCGACTGCCTTGAGCTGGGCCACCGTGGCCTTGGGCGCGTCCGCCTCGGCCGCAACGGCGGTGGGGGTGACGAGCGCGCCGACCGCCAGGAGTCCGGTGGCCACTGCCATGGTGCGCGCGCGCCCTGCGAATCTGATGCTCACGGAATTCCTCCGGTGGTGCTGTGGGGGAACGGCCGGTGGGGACGGCCGTTGCCCAGCGCTTACATTGACATGTTTGCGCCAGACGCGGACCAGCATTCCGGACTGCTCGCCGCGACAGCAAGGTGTGTTTCAGGTCACGGCTGCGGACGGCCTCGCTCCCGGACATACGGGGTGAAACCGACCGCATGGACCGGCCGGCGGATCGAGCAGAGCCGCCACCGGGGCGACGGCACGCACGACTTCGGCATGACGTGCGACCACCACCTGCGGACGACCCGTGCGACGGCTGAGCAGGCCGTTCGCCGCGGGACGCAGGCACCGACGCCCGAGACGACGCGGTCCAGCCCCCGCGAACCGGCCACTGCACGCGTCCACAACCGGCCGAATGGCGGAAAAGAAGCGTTTGGAATCAGCCACCGCACCCTCCCTGCGCCGAAGACGCGGCACGCCCCACACGGAGCGCACGGCCCGCACGCTGACACACCGTCCGTGAAGCGGGTCGGCCTACCTGCCGGCGTAGGGCAGCAGTGCCATCTCCCGTGCGTTCTTGATGGCGGTCGCGATCCGGCGCTGCTGCCGGCGGCTGACCCGCGTGACGCGGCGGCTGCGGATCTTGCCACGATCGGAGATGAACTTCCGCAGCAGGTCGGTGTCCTTGTAGTCGACGTACGTGATGCCCGCGGCGTCGAGCGGGTTGGGGCGCGGCTTGAGCGGTTTGCGGGTCTTGCGGCTGTGTGCCATGGCGGTCTCCGGTGTGGTGCGAGGGTCGAACGTCATGTCGGGGAGTCGAGGAGGGAGGCGAACGCGGCGGGGAACTCTGCCCACGCTGCACGCCCCGCGGCGTACTCGGAATCGGTCAGAAGGCATGAGGCAAGGAGTCGGCGCACGCCGTCGCGGTCCAGGTCGGGTGAGGTGAAGACCAGGTGCTGACCGCGGTCCCCGTGTTCGGGGTGCCAGTCCAGTGCCGCGGCTGCACGGCGCATGGGCGGGATCATCTCCCATGCGGCGTCGGGCAGTGAGGCGAGCCAGGGCCCGGCGTTCTCCACGCAGAGGGCGCCTCCGGCGGCGTCCCAGGCGAGGAGCGTGTCCGGGCGATCGGCGAGCCAGAACCGGCCGCGGCTGCGCGCGGCGGCGCAGGTGAGTTCCTCGAGCGCGGCATGGAGCCGCTCGGGGTGGAAGGGGCGATCGCCGCGCCAGACGAGGGTGGCGACGCCCGCCTCGTCGGACTCCTGTGGGAGCAGCGCACAAGCGGGGTGCTGCGCGGCGGCCGCCGCTTCGACGTCGAATCCCGTGAAGGCGAGGGTCGTGACGTCTTCTCGCTGGACGCGCACACGGCGGGCAGTGGGATGGAGTTGGGCGAGGAGGGCGTAGTCCTCCGCGTCGGCGTGCTCGCTCTCGACGAGGGCGTGGACGGGCGGGTACTCCAGCTGTCGGGCCCAGGTGTCGGCGATGGTGCGCTGATCGCTGGCCGCGACGGCGAGTCCGGCTTCGGCCAGGTCGTCGCCGTTGGCGAGACAGGGGAGCACGAGGGCCGGGTCGACAGCGGTGATCACGTTGGTGACTTCGAGGAACTCGCCCCCGTATGTGCTGATGACCTCGGTCATCGCCTTCGGCTCCACGGAGTCCCAGAGTTCGACGACGGCGAGGCGGTGCAGACCGCTCGACGCGAGGCGCTCCAGTTCGGGCACGAGGTCCTCGCGCAGCGCGCAGCAGGCACAGTCGTTGACGAGTGGTGCCGTGCCGGAGGAGATCTCGCCTGCGGCGTCGCGGACGGTGCGCCGTACGGCGCCGTCGGCTGCGGCCCGCGCCAGGTCGTGGTGGAGGGCGATGCTGTGGGGGACGTCGTGCAGCAGCTTGTGCACGACGTGCTGCCGGGCATCACTGTGCAGGCCGGCGACGAGGACGACGGCCAGCCGGGAGGCGACGGAGTTCACTGCGGGGCCTCGCATCGTCCGTAGCGACGTTCGAAGCGCTCCACACGACCGGCCGTGTCCACGACGCGGGCGTTGCCCGTGCAGTAGGGGTGACCGGCGGAGGAGATCTCGACGTCGATGACGGGACAGGTGGTGCCGTCCTCCCATTCGATCGTCTTCTCACTGGTCACCGTGGAACGGGTGAGGAAGGCGAAGTCGGCGGCCTTGTCACGGAAGACGACGGGGGCGTAGCGGGGGTGGATGACGGGCTTCATGGCGGTGTCCTGGGGGTCTCGGGGTCCGGGGCGGCGGCTCAGCGCTGTTCGCGGAACTCGACGTGCTTGCGGGCGACGGGGTCGTACTTGCGCAGGGTCAGGCGGTCCGGGGTGTTCCGCCGGTTCTTTCTCGTGACGTAGGTGAAGCCGGTGCCTGCGGTGGACCGCAGCCTGACGACCGGACGTAGCTCGTTGCGTGCCATACCCCGTACTATATGGCAACGGTTTCCATTTTCATCAAGCGGGGATTCCGCAGAGAGGCGAGGTTCACACATGTCTGCCCACTGCCAACTGACCGGCACCCGGCCGCGCTTCGGCAAGTCGGTCTCGCACTCCCACCGCCGCACCTCCCGGCGCTTCGACCCGAACGTGCAGCACAAGCGCTACTGGCTGCCCAGCGAGAGCCGCCACGTGCGCCTGAGGCTGAGTGCCCGGGGCGTCAAGACGGTCGACGTCATCGGGGTCGAGGCGGCGGTGGCGAGGATCCGCGCACGAGGAGGGAAGGTCTGATGGCCAAGTCGAGCAAGATCGCCAAGAACGAGAAGCGGAAGGCCGTCGTCGCCCGGTACGCGGCTCGGCGTGCAGAGCTGAAGGAGATCATCCGGCGGCCCGCCTCCACCACGGCAGAACGCCAGGCCGCCCAGGAGGAACTGCGGCGCCAGCCGAGGGATGCGAGTGCGACCCGCGTCCGCAACCGGGACAACGTCGACGGACGTCCCCGAGGCCACCTCCGCAAGTTCGGCCTCTCCCGGGTGCGCATGCGCCGGCACGCCCACGCGGGCCACCTGCCAGGGGTGACCAAGTCCTCCTGGTGAAGCGGCGCGTGGTGGGCCGGGCCGTTTCCGGGCCCACCACGGCCGCACGCTCGCCGGGCACAGCCACGCGCGCCCGTGCCCGTGACGGGCGACGACAGGGTCCGTTCCGCCGAGACGGCGCGGGCCCACAGGGGCAATGTCACGCCGCCTACACCGAGAAGGCCCGTGTGGCATGAGGGTGACCCGACTGGTGGCGAGCCCTCCACTTGTTGCAAGCTGTGTGCAAGAGCTTCTGCGCACCGACAGGGAGGCCCTGGCCCACCCGCCGCCGCGCAGGGCGCCGCCCGCCTCGAGCCGGCCGTGCCCTCCGCGGGATCGACGCAGCAGTGCACACCCCTCACTCCGCAGCAAGGAGCGCCGCCCATGGACCTCCCCGCTCGAGTCGGGCCCGAGGACATCCACCACGCGTCCGCGGCACTGGACCGGCGCGGTGCTGTCGTCCTCGCCGGGTACGGCAGCAGCGGCGACGCCCTCACCGTGGCAGCCGCCCAGGTTCTCGGCAGCCGCCTGAGCCGGCTCTTCCCTCAGCGCGTGCGAGCCTCGTACGACGGCGGCCCCGTCCACCTGCACGCGGACAGCCTCGACCTGACCGTCGACATCGGCGGCGTCCGGCACCGGCGCCGTCATCCCGACGAGGACTACGTCCTGATCCAGTGTCTGAAGGCGGCGCCCGCGGGAGGAGACTCCTTCGCCCTCGACGCCTACCGCTTCGCCGACGCATGCCGTACCGCGGACCCGGAGTTGTGGCGGTTCCTCACGACCCAGGACGTCGACCTCTACGGGGCGTGGCCCCACCTGCGCGGCCTCCCGGCGAGCCCTCGCGTCGCCCGGCACATCGAGTACACCCGCACCGGGCGCCGCATCGTCCGTCGCACCGACGGCGCCGTGCCCCTCCACCGGGACCCGGACCTCGAGCACGTCCGCACCATGCTCGACCGGTTCGCGAAGGTCGTGCACGAAGAGGAGCCCCCGCTGCCCCGCTTCCGGCTCGGCGAAGGAGACATCCTCGTCCTGGACAACTACCGCGTCTGGCACGGCCGCGACGCCCACACGGGCGAACGCGCCGTCCGCATCCTCACCGTGTGCAGCAGCGACGCCCGCTGAGGGGGACTCCGAAGGCGCGCCTCCACCGCCGTCCTCCACGGGGCGCGGACCCGGCACCGGACCACGAGGTCGGTGTTCGTCCCCGTGACCGTCGTGGAGGGCGTGGCGGTGACCGTCGTGGACGCAGCCGACGTGGTCGACGTGGTCACCGTGCGGCACCGCGACGTGCCCGCTCCGGGACCGGCGGGAACCGACGGCGGGAGGTCCTCACCTCCCTGCCAGGCGGGTGGCACACCAGCGGTCGCGACGCCCTGCCCCGCGGCGTTCCTTGACCTCGCCGAAGGCGATGTACAGGGTGTCCACGGTGCGCGGCCACGCACCGGCCGAGGCGTCTCCGCGGAAGCGTCGGCCGGGACCCGCCGGCATCCGGGGCGGACGCCCGGTCCAAGGGCGGTGCGCGGGTCGGCACCGAGCCCAACACGGCCTACCAGAAAGGGAGTCGGGCTGGTTGGATAACCCGCGGTTGAAGCCGGGCGAGGTGCGGATCCGCGCGGTTCTGCGCGTTTCGGTCCGTCGAGCGAGGGAGCGACAGTGGGTGCACACGATCACGGACACGGTGGTCACGGGCATGATCACGGCGTGTCGGCGGAGACCGACAGACGCTGGCTGACCCTGGCCCTGGCTCTGCTGGTCGCGTTCATGCTGGTCGAAGCGGTCGCCGCAGTCATGGCCGGCTCGTTGGCGCTGCTGTCGGACGCGGCACACATGCTCACCGACGCGGTCTCCATCGTCCTGGCGCTGGTGGCGCTCCGTCTCTCGTCCCGGCCCCCGAAGGGCGGGTACACCTACGGGCTCAAACGGGTGGAGATCCTCTCCGCACAGGCGAACGGTCTGACGCTGCTCCTCCTGGCCTGCTGGCTCGCGCACGAGGCGGTGCACCGGCTCTTCTCCCCGCCCGACGTGGAGGGCGGGGTGGTCGTGTGGACGGCGCTGGCGGGAATCGTCGTCAACATCGCGTGCGCGTGGTGCATCTCCCGTGCCAACCGGTCCTCGCTCAACGTCGAGGGCGCCTACCAGCACGTCCTCAACGACCTCTTCGCCTTCATCGGCACCGCGGTCGCGGGCGTGATCGTGGTGACGACCGGATTCGTCCGCGCGGACCCCCTCGCCACACTCCTGGTCGTCGCCCTGATGGTGAAGGCCGGCTGGGGCCTGGTGCGTGACGCGACCCGCGTCTTCCTCCAGGCGGCGCCCGACCACCTCGACCCCGACACCATCCGGCGACGGATGGCCCGGCTGCCGGGGGTCGAAGAGGTGGGGAACCTGCACGTCTGGCTGATCACCTCGGGTGAACCCACCCTGTCGGCCCACGTCGTGGTGAGAGGCGACTGCCACGCCGTGAGCCGGGATCTGCGGCGGATACTGGCGAAGGAGTTCGCGCTGTCGCACGTGACACTGCAGACCGAGCACGCGAACGGACGTCTCCCCGCGTCGCCCGCCGCGGCCCTGGAGAGGTAGCGCCCGGCCCGGCACGCAGAGCCCGCGCGAACCCGCCCCGCCAGGACGAAGCCACCGGCGGCTGCGGGAGCCCCCGCAGCAGGTCTTCCCGTGAGGAGCCCGCAGCCGCCCGGCGGTGCGGTCACTTCCCCGCGGTCGCCGCGGAGCGGCCGGCGAGACGCGCGAAGACGAGTGCCACGAGGGTCAGTCCGCCGAGTGCCGCGGCCGTCCCGGGATATCCGCCTGCGGCGAGGCCGATGCCGCCGGCTCCGGCGCCGAGGAACACCCCGAAGCTCATGCCGGCGGCGTTGATGCTCAGGGCTGTCCCGCGCAGGTTCCCGCATCGCCGTACGAGGGAGGTGGTGACGCAGGCGGCGACGGTGGCGTGGCCCACGCCGATCACGGCGGTCAGCGGGAGAGCCACGTAGAGGGATCGGCTCAGGAAGACGCCGACCAGGGCGACCAGGGCGACGACCAGGGCGATCGTCATGAGGCGGTCGGTGGAGGCGGTGTGCCGGTCGGCGCTCAGGAGCCTGCCCGCGAGAAGGTTGCCGACGAAGAACGAGGCTCCGCTGAGCGTCCAGACCAGAGCGAAGGTGCTGGGGGTGAGTCCGAAACGCTCGTCGTAGAACGCCGCCAGGTAGGCGAGATACCCCATGAACGCGGCGGTGCGCAGCATGGCCACGCACAGCAGCGGGATCACCCCGGGGAGCCCGGCCAGCAGCCTGAACGACGCCAGGTAGCCGGGCCGGTCCTGCCGCGTCTCCTCGTCGCCGTGCGGGCCGCCGGGCGCGCGGCGGCCGAGACGGAGGAGGAAGTAGAGGGCGAGCGCGGAGCAGAGGGCCGTGACGGCCCACAGGTCTCCCTGCCACCCCCACACCAGGGCCGGCAGCGCCACCAGCGGTGCCGCGAGGAGCGCGGTGAAGGACTGCGTGGCGGTGATGAGGGTCGCGGCCCGGCCCGCGGCGGCGTCACTGGAGAAGCGGTCCGCGGCGGCGGCCGTGAGCGCCGGGTTGAGAACGGCGGTACCGCCCCCGACGAGCAGGCAGAAGGCCGCCATCAGCAGGAACTCGCCGCCGGCGCCGAGCGCTGCGGACACGGCCAGGATCGCCAGTCCCGCGGCCGCCGCCCGTTCCTTGCGCACACGGTCGATGAAGGGGGCGAGGGCGGTGCCCACCGCGAGCGCGGCGAGGCCGCCGAGGCCGCGCAGTTGTCCCAGCGCCGCGACCGAGCCCTCGGAGACTTCGGCGATGGGGACGAGGAAGGTGCTGTAGATGGTGAAGGGGACGAGCCCCACGGCCGAGGCCAGCATGAAGGGCCACAGCTCCCGGGCCATCCGCCAGTCGTTCGGGACGGCGTCCTTCCCCGGTTCCGTCCCTGGCGCCGATGCCGGTGCCGGTGCCGGAGCCGTCTGCGGTGCGTGGGTGCCCGCCGGGCCCTCCGCGCGGGGTGGCGCACTCTTCCCGAACCGCTCGGCACCGCTGCTCACGGCGTCACCGCCCGGTACCGGTACAGCGCGGTCTCGTCGGCGCTGAACTGGGAGAAGGGGAACGGTTCGGCCGAGAGTGCGGTCACGCCCGCGCCCAGGAACGCCCGCGCGACGGCACCGCCGCTCTGTGCGTAGACGGTGAGGGGTGTTCCGTGCTTGCGGCAGTGGTCGAGGATGTCGTCGAAGCTGCCGTTGACGAGGGTCATACCGGTGGCGATCACCGCGTCCGCCTCGGCGAGCACCTGGTGCATGTCGTCGGTGACGGGATCGCCCCAGTTGGTGGTGCGCAGGTTGAAGTCGCAGGGCAGGGGGACGCCGCCCCGGTCGCGTATCGCCGCGACCAGCGGGTTGACGACGCCGATCAGGGCCACCTTCGCGCCTTCGGGGATGTCGAGAAGGCCGGCGACTGCGGCGTCCCTGGCCCGGGCTCGTGTGTCGGGTGTCCCGGCCGGGAGCGTGACGGTCTCCGCGCCGGGATGCGCGGAGTGCGGCTGGAGGCGGGCCAGATAGGCGTCGAGAGCCGCGACGCCGACGGCGGGCTTCTCGTGCCGGATGAGCTCGTCGAGGGTGTGGCCGGAGGCGTCCGCGCAGAAGTCGGGGTCGAGGTCGCCTGCTTCGAAGGAGCATGCGCCGAAGACGTTCCCGGACCGCAGCAGGAGGTAGTGGTTGCGGTAGGTGACCCGGCTGCCCGCGAGGCGGGTGGTGTGGTGGAGCCAGAACGCGCTGGTCACCGTGAAGTCTGCGGGGGGCTGCCCGTACACGCCGTCGAGGACCGCTTGGCGGAGTGAGGCTGTGGACCGGGGTGGTGGGGCGGGCATGCGGACTCTCTTCTGTCGGGGGGTCGGCGGTCGGGGAAGGCCGGTCGGGGGTTTCGAGGGGTACGGCGTCCCGGTCGGAGGATCGCTCGGCTGAGGAAGCCTCAACCGTCCTTCGTGACGCGGGTGTGCGGAGCGGCCTCGGGCCCGCGCGTGGGGACCCGGGGTGCGGCGCGGAGGCTCATGCCGCTCCGGGGACGAGGACGGACGCGTCGCGCGCGCGTGGGCTCGCGCCGGGCGGCCAGTCCATCACCGACCAGGGATGGCGCAGGTCGTCGTGGGTGGTGACCTCGTGCGGGACCATCGAGCCCAGTCCGAGGGCCTTGCAGTGGTGGGCGTAGGCGGTGTCGACGTAGCGGTGCCCGGTGTCGGCTGCGAGGAAGACGTACGTGGGTGCGTCGTCGCGCGCACGCTCCCAGAGGGTCGCGAGGTACGCCGCTCCGGCCGACAGGCCGGCGAAGATCCCGCTGACGCGGAGGAGTTCGACGGCGCCGGACATGGCGTAGTCGAAGTTCACCCAGTGGATGCGGTCGTAGAGGTGGTGGCGGACGTTGTCGAAGGGGATGGAGCTGCCGATGCCCGCGATGATGATGTCGGGGTCGGAGACGTGCTCGCTGCCGAAGGTGACGCTGCCGAAGGGCTGCACGCCGGTGAGGGTGACCTCACGTCCCGCCTCGCGCAGGTACGTGGAGATCGCTCCTGTGGAGGCTCCGGTGCCGACGCCTCCGACGAGGGTGAGGGGGCCCTCGGGTACGGCGTCCCCGATGAGCGCGGCCACGTCGCGATACCCCAGGTAGTGGATGTCGTCGTGGTACTGCCGCATCCAGTGGTAGTCGGGGTTCTTCTTCAGCAGTTCGCCGATCCGTTCGACGCGGAGGTTCTGGTCCAGCCGCAGGTTCTTGGACGGACGGACCTGTTCGAGAGTGGCGCCGAGCACCTCCAGCTGGACACGGAGCGTGCGGTCGACGGTGGTGGAGCCGACGATGTGGCATCGCAGGCCGTACCGGTGGCAGGCGAGGGCCAGGGCGTGTGCGTAGATGCCGCTGGAGCTGTCGACGAGCGTGTCGCCGGGGGCGACCTGCCCCGTCTCCAGCAGGTGGCGGACGGCGCCGAGCGCCGAGTAGAGCTTCATCGTCTCGAAACGGACGCAGACCGCTCCGGGAGGAATCCTGACCAGGTCGGGTTCCTTGAGTGCTTCGGCTATGTGCTCGTACATGGTGGGTTTCTCCCGCTCAGGCCTGGTGTCCGCGGCGCATCCTGAACAGGTACGCCTGGCAGTTGTCGCCCTCCCAGGTCTGCCGGTGGACGACCTCCGGGGTGAAACCCGCGTCGATCGCGTGAGCGACGATGTTCTTCAGCTCGGAGGTGTTGGAGACGATCAGGTACACCTCGCCGCCGGGCGCGAGGAGATCACGGTCCTCGATCTGGTCGAAGAAGCGCCTCACGATCTCGATGCCCACGCACACGTTGCGGATGACCGTCGGGTCGTCACTGGTCCGGGTGCTGACCGCCGGCGGGTTGAAGGTGATGACGTCGAGACGGGCGGAGTCCGGGAACTCCTCGAACAGATGGGAGACGAGTGGCCGGAGAGTGGTGTCCGGCCGGTGGGGAACGAGACGCTCGTAGCAGGCGCGGGTCGCGGCCACACTGTCCGGGTGGATGTCCGCAGCCCAGATCTCACGGGCATCCATGACTCCGGCGATCACGGCTTCCACGCCGAGACCGACGCCGATCGCCGCGTAGGAACGTCCCGCGAGCGCGATGGTGCCGTCCAGCATGCGGTCGTGGATGATCCGGCTGGTGTCACCGGGCCTGAAGACCCCCGGCGGCAGCTCGAACGACCAGCCGTTGTAGGTGTACGCGCGCTGCGTGTGGATGTCGGACGAGGAGCTGTTGAGGGCCAGGATCTCGTCGCGGGGCAGGGTGTCGGGCAGTTCGTCGAGCAGGGCGCGGACGGCGTCCTGGGAGGGGGGAACGTCCGCTGTGGTCCGGTCGGTCATGTGTCCTCCGTGATCGGGACTGGGGTGAGGGGGGGAAAGGTGCGGTCACGCGCCGTGCGCGGGCGCGGCCACCGCGGGGTCCAGCCGGGTTCTGCTCAGGTCCGACGCGCCGACGAGTTCTCCGGCCTGACGGGTTCGGGGCGCATGGAGGACCTCCTCGGGGGTTCCGTCCTCGACGATGCGTCCGCCGTCGAGGACGACGAGGTGGTGAGCGACGGCGGCGAGCAGTTCCAGGTCGTGGCTCACCCAGAGCAGAGCCGTGCCGTGCCCGCCGCGCAGCCGGGCGAGTTCGTCCAGGACCGCTCGGGTCGCGTCGGGGTCGAGGGCGGTGGTGATCTCGTCGCAGACGAGCACGTCCGGCCGGGCCAGCACGGCACGGGCGAGGGCCGCGCGCTGCAGTTCGCCTCCGGACAGGCCGCCGGGGCGCCGCTCGACGGTGCCGGAGGCGAGCCCGAGACGGGTGAGCAGGTCACGGGCCTCCGCCCGGGCACGGTCCGGCTCCACCTCGCGCAGCCGTACGGCGGTGCGGGCGACCTGTTCCACCACCGGGCGGCGCTCGTCGAACGACGTGCGCACCTCCTGCCACACGTACTGCACGCGCCGCTTCTGCTCCCCGGAGCGGCGGCGCAGTACGGGAAGCGGGGTCCCGTCCAGCAGCACCGCACCGCGGTGGCGCTCGTGGAGGCCGGCGATGCAGCGGGCGAGCGTCGTCTTGCCGCTTCCGGAGACCCCGGCGACGCCGAGGCACGCGCCGGCGGGCAGTTCGAACCCGATGCCGTCCAGCACTCGCCCTCGGCCGCGGCCGTGGAGATGCGCGGTCAGATCGCGTACCTCCAGCACCGGGGGCCGTCCGAAGTCGTCGTGAGGGGTGTGGCGTTCGGCGGTCACGGGCCGTCGAGGGGGAAGTGCCTCCTCCGGTTCCCCCGCCGCGGTCACCCGTCCGCGGTGCAGGACGACGACGTGGTCGGCGAGCGCACGGACCAGATCGTGGTCGTGGCTGAGCAACAGCACTGCCAGGCCGGCACCGGCCAGGCCCGCCAGTTCCTCCGCCAGCCGCATGCGGGTGACCGTGTCGAGGCCGGTGCTCGGTTCGTCGAGGACCAGTGCTCGGGGGCGGCACACGAGGGTCTGCGCGAGCGCCACGCGCTGGCGCTGTCCGCCGGAGAACTGGTGGGGGAAGCGTCGCCGCGTGTCCCGGCCGGTGGGCAGCTGCGCCGCCTGGAGCGCGTTGGTCACCGGTCCCGTGCCGGGCCCGTGGTGCAGCCGCGCCAGTTCGGCCAGCACGGTCCCGGTGCGCCGCGCCGGGTTCAGGGCGCTGCCCGGGTGCTGGGGCATGTAGGCGACGACGCGGCCCGGTATCCCGGCGGCCTCACGGGTCACCCCGTCGCCGTCCACGACGGTGACGGAGCCGGCCGTGACCCTGCCGGTGAGGCTCACCCCCGGGCCGGCCTCGCCCAGCAGGGCCAGGGCCGCCGTGGTCTTGCCGCTGCCGGAGGGTCCGACGAGGGCGGTGACCCGTCCCGGGTGCAGGTCGAAGTCGACCGCGTCGAGGAGCAGGGTCTTCCCCACCCGGGCTGTCAGCCCGCGTGCGGAGACCACGGGCGCCTGCGGGGTCATCGAGCGGCCTCCTGTCGGATACGGCGGGAACGCGCCAGCCTGTGGTCGGCGAGCAGGTTGATGCCCACGGTGAACATGACGAGCAGAACGGCGGGTGCCGCCACGGCCCACGGCTGGAGCAGCAGGCCCTCACGGCTCCGGGCGATGCTCACCGCCCAGTCGGGCGCCGTCGGGCTCAGCCCGAGGCCCAGGAAGTTCGCGGACCCGACCAGGAACACGGCGAAGGTGATGCGGGTGCCGACGTCGGCGGCGACCGGGGCCAGCACCGAACGTGCCACCCAGTCGAGCTGGATCCGCGCCCGGGACTCGCCCTGCAGCCGCAGCGCCTCGGCGACGGGGCTGCAGGCGGCGTCCAGAGCGGCTGCCCGCACCAGTCGCGCGACCTGCGGCACGTTGACGGCGGCCACCGCGACGGTGATGGCGACGGGCGACCCCCGCCATCCCACGGCGACGACGCTGATCACCAGCAGGGTGGGCAGCGGGAGCAGCACGTCCAGCGGACGGATGAGGAGTTCGTCCAGCCAGCGGCTGCGGGCCGACGCCGCCAGCAGGCCGACGAAGCCACCGAGAAGGTAGGCGAGTGCCACGGCACCGAGCGCCATGCCCAGCGCACTGCGGCCACCGTGCAGGAGCAGGGCCAGCACGTCGCGGCCCAGACCGTCCGTGCCGAGCGGGTGCGCGCCGCCGCTGCCGGCATAGGGCAGAGCCGCCCCCGGCGCCGGGACGTCGGCGAACAGCGGGCCGGCCAGCGCGAGTCCCACCGGCAGAACGAGCAGCAGGCCGCCGAGGGACGCCGTCACGCGCTTCGTCTTCACCGGAGCACCTCCGTCCGGGGAACGAGCCGGTGGCAGACCAGGTCCGCTGCGAGGCTGAAGAGGAGCGCGGCGACGGCGAGTACGAGGGCCAGCCCCTGCACCGTCGGCACGTCCCGGGCCTCCACCGCGCCGACCAGGGCGGTGGCCACGCCGGGGATGGCGAAGACGGCCTCGACGATCAGCACGCCGCCCACCAGGTTGTCGCCCACCCGGGCGAGCTCCTGGATGCCGGGGACGGCCGCGTTGGGCAGCACGTGCCGCAGCAGCAGCGTCCGGCGCGGCACGCCCAGGCGGCGCGCCTGGGCCACGTAGCCGGCATGCAGCACCGTCACCATCCCGGCCCGCACCTGCCGGGAGAGCAGGCAGATCATCCGGGCGGCGACCACGGTGACCGGCAGGACCAGCAGCGCCGGCTGCACCAGGAGTTCGGCGGCACCCACCCCGACCCAGGTCGCCGGCAGCCAGCCGAGCCGCAGGGACAGTCCGGCCACCAGCAGCAGGGCGAGGACGAAGTCGGGAACCGAGTTCAGCGTGAGCGTCAGGGAGGTGACGGCACGATCCAGGCGCCCTCCCTCGCGCAGCCCCGAGAGCACCCCGAGCAGCACCGCGAGCGGCACGACCACGGCGAGGGTCACCGCGGCGAGCACCAGGGTGACCGCCGCCGACTCGGCCAGGACGTCCAGGACGGGCCCTCCGCTGACCAGGGAGGTGCCGAGGTCGCCGGTGAGCACGCCGTGCGCCCAGTCCCCGAACCGTTCCAGGGGCGGCCGGTCGAGCTGGAGCTGCTCGCGCAGCGCCTGCACCTGTTCCGGTGTGGCGTCCTCGTTGTTGCGGACGTCCGCGGCGTCGCCGGGAAGCAGGGAGGTCAGCGCGAAGACGAGGACGGCGAGCAGAGCGAGTTGGACGACTCCCAGAGCGAGCCGCTGCAAGGCGTACCCGCGCATCGTCAGGCCAGCCACACCTTGTCGAAGCGGCCCGAGTCCATCGTGTTGGGCGGGGCCTCCTTGACGCCGCCGACCCGGGAGGTGACGGCGTTCAGCCAGTCCGGGTGGCCCCAGACCAGCAGCCCGCCCTCGTCGCGAACGGTGCGCTGGAGCTCGCCGTACAGCCGGGTGCGGGTCGCCTCGTCGGTGGTCGACTGCGCTTCGGCGAAGGTCTTGTCGAAGTCACGGCGGCGCCACGCGGAGGCGTTGAACGGCGACTCCGTCAGCAGCCGGTCGTTGAGGTAGTTGGGGATCGTCATGGCTCCCGAGCGGTGGCTGCCCATCACGCCCTTGGTCAGCTGGTCCTTGAAGTAGGTCTCCGGAGAACCCTGGTCGATCCTGATCCGCACCCCCGCTTCGGCGGCCTGCTCGGCGAACAGCGTGGCCGCCTCGACGAAACCGGCGGCGACGGAGGAGGTGAAGATCGAGAACGTCTTGTTCAGCACCCCGGCCTTCTTCAGCAGCGAGCGGGCCTCGGCGACGTCGCGCCGGCGCTGCGGGACGTCGCCGGGGTAGTACTGGTAGCCCTTGCCGAACATGTCGTTGCCGACCCTCCCCCGGCCCGCCAGCACCACGTCGACCAGCTTCTGCCGGTCGGCCAGGAGCTTGAAGGCGAGCGTGACGTCCGGGTCGTCGAAGGGCTCCTGGTCGCACTTCATGACGATCGCCTGCGCGGTGCTCGCCTTGGCCGTCACGATGCGCACCGAGCCGTCCGCCTCCGCCGTGCGGGCGAAGGTCGGCGTCATCTCGTAGCCGTACTCCGCCTCACCGGCGCGCAGGGCGTTGCCGCGGGCCTCGGCCTCCGCGGAGAGGATGCGCAGTTCGTCGACGTAGGCGCCGCCGTCCCAGTGGTCGTCGAACCGTTCGGCGGTGAACGACCGCCCGGGCCGGAAGGACGTGAGCCGGAAGGCGCCGGTCCCGGCAGGCTTGGAGGGGTCGTCGTAGCGGGAGCTGACGATCGCGGTGCCGAGTGTGCCCAGCAGGGAGGGGAAATCGGCGGACGGCCGGGTGAGCCGGAGTTCGACGGTGTTCTTGCCCATGCTGCGGCTCTTCTTGAGGTCGACGACGGACAACAGCGACTGCGCGAAGTGGGTCGTGGCCTTCGGGTCGAGAATGCGAGCCAGGCTGAACAGCACGTCGTCGGGTACGAGCTTCTTCCCGTCGTGGAACGTCGCGTCCCGCAGGGTGAACCGCCACACGGTCGCCTCGGCGTCGGACTCCCACTTCGTGGCGAGCCGCGGAACCGGTGCCATGGAGGCGTCCAGCTCGACGAGCCGGTCGAACAGGGCCTTGGTGCGGGCCATGTCGATGGCCAGCGCCTCGGCGTGCGGGTCGATGGTCTCCCGCTCTCCTCCCCCGGTGAACAGCGCGCGGAACTGCCCGCCGCGCTGCGGCCGGCCCTTCGCCCCGTCGCTCCCGCGCCCCGTCCCGGCGCCGCAGCCGGTGAGCGCCAGGGCTCCTGCCGTGCTCGCGGTGCCTGCCAGGGCGAGGAAGTTCCTGCGGCTGCGGGGTGTGGACATGCTGCTCCCTCAGTGCGACGACATGGCCCCGGTCCGCGGCAGGCGGTGTCGCGGACCGGGAACGAGAACGGTAGCACTGTAATGAAAACGATTATCGACGTCTACAGGGGGGCACCTCTCGAGGCACGCCGGGGGTTCGCGTCGCCACCGGAACCCGTCACGCGCCGACACCCCCGGACCTGCCCCCGCCCGGCCTCTCCACCGACGCCGCTCACCTCCGGGGCCCTCACCTCGCAGGCTGGAACAGTGAGTTGACGTCGTTGATCGGGGCCGCTCCCCGGACTCGATCGACGGGAGACTTCGTCACCGCGCCGGGGTGAAGCCCGCTTCCGGCGGACCGGCAGAACCGCCGGGCACGGGCCACCCCGCCTGAGCTCCGCGCCGGTACCGGCTGCTGAGCGATCAGCGAGAGCTGGGCGTGCGTCGGTAGCCCTATCCGGGCCGCCGGGCGCGGAGGAGATCCTCCGGCCCCCAGCACGCCGCCAGCGGAACGTCGTCCGCCACACCGGAGCGTGAGACGGCGACCAGCGCGGTCTCGGGAGTGGCGCCGGGAACCGCCGGCACGTGACGGACGAGGGCGTCGTTCTCGTGCCTGCCGAACGGCTGGCGATCGAGCCACTTGATCGACCCGACGAAGTGCACCCGTCGCGCCACCGGCTCACGGTCCGCGCCGACGAGGTCCACCTCGGGATTGTTCCGCCTGTTCCACCGGCCTCCGACCGCCTCGGTTTCGGGCCACTCACCGCTCGGCAGGAGGCGCAGCAGCGACTCCCGGACGAGGGGTTCGACGGCACGACCGCGCCAGGTGGTCCACGAGCGTTCGACCCTCTCGAGCGCCACATCGCCGCGGCCACGCTCGACCAGCGGAATCGCGCGCTGGAGAAAGGCCAGCCAGAACCGCAGGTACGGGTCGGCGATCCGGTACCGCTTGTTCTTGGTGTCCGCCTTCTCCGACAAGGGCAGGTCCGCGGCGATGATGCCCTTGGCCTGCAGCATGGCCAGGAGCGGGGACAGCGTGCCCGACGGCAGCGCCCCGGCACCCCCCGCTTCGGCTGCGATCGCACTGAAGGTGCGTTCACCGCTGCCGACCGCTTCCAGCACGGATCGGGAGCGGGACGCCTCGGGGAACTCGCCCAGCAACGACAGCTCTCCGGCGGCCGGCAACGGCGACAGCGGAGAGGCGAACGACGTCCGCAGGAACTCGGTACGCGTCGTCCCCGGAGTCCACGACTGCACGATCCCGGGAAAGCCGCCGGTGATCAACGTGGCGTCCACTGCACCGGCGGCGCCGAGCCGGTCATGGCCTGCACGTCGGCGAGGTTCAGGGGCTGGACGACCATCTTCGTTCCCTTGCCGAAGAACGGACGACGGTAGGACTGCAACGCCTCCATCACCGACCGGTCGCTATCACCGCACGCCCACGTGTCCCGGAGGACCCGCCCTCCACCGTCCGATACTGCTCGGCCAGCGATTCGAGGTCCCTGACTCGGCCGCGGAACTCCGTGAAACCTCCGCGCAATCCAAGGCAGATGCGTCCTTACGTAGATGCGATCCTACTTTGCAGAGGGTTATGTCGTCATAACCGAGCGTCGCGGTGGCGCGACCCCGCCCCGCTGCCGCCCGTCAGCCGGTGTGGCTGGGCACGACGCATTCGGGCGGCTGGGGACGACTCTCGGGCCAGGCGAGGCCGACGAAGGCCAGTTCCTGGTCGCCGGGGGCGAGTTCGACGACCGCGACGGGCTTGTTGTTGTGGGGGTTGCCGGCGTTGGTGAGGCAGGTCCGTCCGGATGGCCGGGGGCGGCGTACCGGACGGTCACCAGCGGCTCGTCCGACTCGTCGCCGCGCAGGGTCCGCCAGTCCCCCTCGTCCATGCAGCGGGCGAGCGTGGCGGCGCCGGAACCGCTGACGACCGTGTAGTGGCGGTCGCCGCACGGCGCCTCGGCCAGCGGCCCGATCCGGTCAAGGAGCCGGGGTGCGGTGGAGACGGGCCGACAGGTGGTGCTGCATCGGCTGTCCCACGGCCTGCAGGTCGTGGTGGAAGTCGAGGGTGTCCGCGTCGGTGAGGGTGTAGCGGCGGCGGCTGGCGTCGACCTGCTTCGCGGTGGGGGTGAGGGCCACCTGCCCGCTGACCAGGTCGGCCGAGCCGGAGCCGACCCGGCCGGTCAGGAGCTCGGCGACGCCGGTGGGCTGCGTGATCAGCGCTTCCACGTGCCCGTCGGGCTGCAGCCGCCACCAGCCGGTCTCGCGTGCGGAGGGGCGCAGCGGGGTGCCGTCCGCGTCGACGAGCCAGGCACGCGCCTCGTAGTGCAGGAAGGGGCGGCCGTCGTGACTGAAGGTGACCTGCTGCCGGTAGGCGAAGTCGCCGTCGAGCGTTGGGTATGCGCCGTGTCCGCCGCCGGCCCAGGTGCCCAGCAGGCCGGTCACCGGTTCGAGCAGTGCGTGCGGCGCGGGCTCCTCGTCCGGGCTCCACGCGTCGCGGAAGGGTGACTGTCCCGGTACGGGGTCGGCCATGGGCTGTCTCCTGGTTCGGCACCGGCTCCCGAGCCGGGGTCGGAGCCCCGGCCGGGTTCGTACGGGGGCCGACGGTACGCGACGGAGCCGGGCCGCCGCTCCGCGGCACCCCGCGCTCCCCGGCGGCACCGGCGGCGCCGGTCAGGTCTCGGCGGCCACGGCGCAGAGCTGCTCGCGGTCGCGCACCTCCATCTTGGCGATGAGCTGGGCGACATGCTTCTCCACCGTGCGCGGCGAGATGTACAGGCGGGCCGCGATGCCCTTGTTGCTGAGGCGCTCCGCCAGCAGCTGGAACACCTCGTACTCCCGCACGGTCACGCCGCGGGCCCGCAGCGCGGCGGGGATGCGGTCGGTGCCGCTCCGGCGCTGCCGGACCGACACACCGCTGCGGCGCAGCAGGGCCCGGCACGCTCCGGCCACGGCGGGCACGTCCCTGCCGTGGAAGCACTCCTCCGCCTCCCGCAGCCAGGTGACGGGATCGCCCCAGCCGTCGTCGAGGGCCGCCTCCGCCACCAGCCGGAGTCCCAGGTGCCGGGCGACGGGGAAACCCTCGGCGTGCCGTGCCCCTTCGGCGACGGCCTCGGCGGCCTCCTCGCCGCGGCCGTCGCGGCCGAGCAGCACCGCGTGGGCGAGGTCCACGAACTGCCGGTTCCAGCGCATGCGTCCGGCGGAGGTGGCGGACGCCTCGACGTAGCGGTCCCAGTCCGCGTCGCCGGACAGGACGTCCAGCAGGATGCGGAGGCCGTGGCGGCCGCCGAGGTGGAAGCGGGTGGGGCCGTCCTCCTCCCTGCTGCGTACCCGGTCGAGGTCGCGGAGCGCGCGTTCCCGGTCCTCCTCCAGCAGCGCGCAGAAGACGCGGGCGAGGCCGAGCTGCAGGGGCTCCTCGTGGGAGCCCGCGCCCTCCCAGCGGGCGAACTCCTCCTCCGCGCGCTCCATTCCGGCGCGGTCCCCGCGGTGGGCGGCGGCGACCGAGCGGGCCATCAGGAGGTAGCGCGCGACGGGTGCCAGGCGCAGTCGTGTCGCGGTCTCCAGGCAGGCGTCGGCGTGCGCGGCGGCCTGGTCGAGCCGGCCGCGCAGGGTGTCGTGGAGCACGGTGATCGCGTCGATGGTCAGGGTGATCACGACGGCACCCACCCGGGCCGCCTCGGCCCGGGCAGTCTGCAGCACGGAGGTCTCACCGTCCGCGAGCCACTGGCTGCCGCCCAGGTGGACCATGGCGTAGAGCCGGGGGATGGTGAGGCCGTGCTCCTCGGCGGTGCTGCGGGCGCGTTCGAAGCAGTCGGCCGCTTCCGACAGGTCGCGTTCCCGGGCGAGCACCCCGAGGATCTCCCACGCCTGACAGGCGACGTGCGGCAGCGGGGCCTCGGGGAGCGAGGCGGACGCCACCGCGGCGCGCGCCAGCTTCTCGGCGTGCTGGGTGCGGTCCGCTCCGGGGGCGTCCAGTGCCAGGTGAGCGGCCACCACGTCGACGGACGCGGTGTGTTCGCTGCCCGGCGTGGCGGACAGCAGCCTCCGGGCTTCCGCCACCTGCGCCTCGCCGTCCGCGCCGCGGCCGGCGAGGTGGGCTATGCGGGCGAGCCTGGTGTGCAGGTCGGCGAGCCGGGACGCGGCCACCCCGGTGCCCACGGTGTCGTGCAGGGTTTCCGCGAGGCGGAGGGCACGGTCCAGTTCGCCCGCTTCGGCGAGTGCGGGCAGGAGGACCTGCAGCGTGTCCGCGCGGGCCGTGGTGTCCCGGCCGTCGGCGAGCAGTTCGTCGGCCCCTTCGAGCAGGCTGATCGCCGACTGCACCGCACCGCGGTCCAACGCTCTGCGGCCTGCTTCGGTGAAGAGCCGGGCGGCGACGTCCGTCTCCCCCGCGTCACGGCGCAGCGCCGCCACCAGGGCGCACCATTCGCCGTCCAGCGCGGGATTGAGCGACTCCGCGGCGTCGGCGGCGCGGCGGCTGAGGGAGGCGCGTTCGAAGGAGGTGAGCTGGGCGAGGAGCGCCTCCGCGGTGAGGGGGTGGCGGAAGGCGTACCAGTCGGGCGCGGGGTCGTCGGGGACGACGAGTTGGGCGGCGACGCCGGCGTGCAGGTGGCTGAGCAGGCTCCGGTCGTCGATCTCCGTGGTGCGCTGCAGGACGGAGAGGGGGAAGCGGCGCCCGAGCACGGCGGCGGCGGACAGCAGTTCGCGGCCCTGCGGCCCGAGGCGGTCGGTACGCCGGGCTATCCCCTGCACCAGAGTGCTGGGCACGGCGGTCCGCTGGGGCCCGATGGCGCGCCAGCCGTCGGCGCCCTGCACCAGGGAGCCGCTGTTGACGAGTCCGTGTAACAGCTCCTCGACCAGGAACGGGTTTCCCGCGCTGTCCTGCCAGAGTCTCTCGACGACTGCACGTGGCACCTGGTCCGGTTCCGTCTCCAGACTCGACGCGACCATGCTCACGACCTGGTCCTCCGTCAGCGGACGGAGGGCGAGGAGTTCCCCGGAACGCCGCTGTGCCGCAGAGCGCGCCAGGTCGAGGGCGGGACAGGGCTCGGCGCGGGTGGTGACCAGGAGCGCCACGGGGAGTTGGGACAGGTTGTCGATGAGGTACTCGACGACGACGAGGGTCTCGGTGTCGGCGTCGTGCAGGTCCTCGAGGACGAGCATGCAGCCGCCGTCGCGGCCGACGACGGCGAGGAGCCGCAGTACGGCCTCCGCCAGGACGACCAGCGACTCGTCGCCGTGTTCCCCGGTGCTCCAGTCGGGCACCAGCCGGCCCAGCACGGGCCGGTAGGGCCCGAGTCCGGACTCCTCGACCGGGGGCCCGGTGCGGAAGAGC
Source organism: Streptomyces sp. CNS606 (assembly GCF_000426325.1). Classification (NCBI taxonomy): domain Bacteria; kingdom Bacillati; phylum Actinomycetota; class Actinomycetes; order Kitasatosporales; family Streptomycetaceae; genus Streptomyces; species Streptomyces sp. CNS606. The sequence goes on along the minus strand of NZ_AUFD01000019.1, from coordinate 18,972 downwards.
GACATCAGCGCCTCCGTCAGGGGCCGGAAGGGCAGCATCGGCCCGATGGTGCTGCCGCGGCCCGTCATGACGCGCATCCCGGCGCCGACCGCGCGCCCGGTCGCCTCCGCCGCCAGGCGGGACTTGCCGATGCCGCCCTCGCCGACGAGGAAGACCGAGCGGCCGCGGCCGGCACTCCCGGAATGCACCAGCGACTGCAACCGGGCGAGTTCTTCCTCGCGGCCGACCGTCTGGGGAACCTGAGGCTGCATGAGGCGGAATGTACCCGCCATGTGCACGACTCGGTCACATCTGGGAGATGACCAATCGTTCTCCCGGCGGCACGACGGCGGTGGGCCCGGCCGCCCGGGAGGGCTGCCGGGCGGCCGGCGGTGGCCCGCTGCGTCGCGTCAGGAGGGCACGACGGGCACGCTGACGCTGGTGTGCACCTCGTTCAGGACCGGCACCAGGCCCGTGCCCAGGTTGAGTCCGGCGAGGACCTGGGCACGGGCGGAGCGGCCGGCGCGTCCCGTCGGTCTGATCTCGCCGGCCGGTCCTGCGACGAGCGCCGCTCCGTCGCCCTCGCGGGGGGACACGGCCTGGCGTGCGGTGTGCTGACGCATGGGTGGTTCCTTTCGGTGGGTGGGATGGTCACATCACGGTCGGGGTGGGGAAGGGTGTGTGGGAGGTGCGTTCCGGGGCCTCGCAGGCTCCATCGGCCCGGCCGCCACGGGAGTTCGTGCCGCTCCGGGCGGTGCCGTCGTGCCCCGCGAAGCCGGCGGCTCCCGGTTCGGGCCGGGGCGTGGCGTCGAGGAGCAGCACCGACGGCACGTGCCGGTCCGCGCCGAGACGGAGCAGCGCGTAGCCGATTCCGGCGAGCCCGCTCAGCAGCCCGGGAGTGCGGGTGCCCTCGGGCGTGCCGCACCGCGGGCCGCCCTGGTCGAGAGCGCCGAGCACCAGGCCCGAGCGGTGGGCGAGCAGGTCTCCGGCAGCGGTGTTCCCGGAGGTCCGCAGCAGGTGCAGGGCCTCCAGGACGCCGAGTTCGCCGTGGCACAGGCTCAGATCGGAGCGGACCGGGGTGGCGGCCAGCTGAGCGAGCCAGGGGTCGACGTCGGCGGACGACTCCGCGCCCGCCGGGCCGAGTTCGAGGGCCGGGAGCAGCGCGCCGGCCATCCCGGAGCACCAGCTGTCGTCATCGCCGGCTCGGCGGGCCCGCTGGAGCGCCGTCCGGTGCACCGCGCGGGCCACCTCGGCGTACCGCGTGCGGCGGCCGTCCCGGGCCGCATAGCGGGCCAGTGCCCAGCCGACGCCGGCGAGGCCGTCGGCGAAGCCGTGGGGCGAACCGCCGCCGGACGACGGCGGGACGGCGGGCGCGGCGAGGTGCGCCTCGGCCGCCGGCAGGAGGCGTGCGGCGAAGTCGTCGGCCAGCGAGGCGGCGTGCGGGAGACCGGTCTCGCGGTGTACGGCGAGGGCGGCGACCAGTGCTCCGGCGGTGCCGTCGCCGAGACCCGTCGGCCCAGCGTCCTCCTCGGCCGCCGCCGCTCCCGCGGCCGCCCAGGCGGTGAGGGCGTCTGCGAGACCGTCGCCGGCGGTCCCGCCGAGCAGCGTGCCGAGCCGGGCGAGGACGTAGCACAGGCCGCCGAGCCCGTGGAAGCCGCCGATGCCCACCGCGCGGGCCAGCCGGGAGTCGTGGGCCAGGGCGCGGGTGAGGAGCGGCAGGGGACGCGCCGCGTCCGCGGCGAGTTCGGTGTAGCGCGCGACGCCGGTGAGCGCCCCCAGCTGGGCCAGGAACAGGGCCGGGCCGGCGTATCCGTGGGCGAGGCCCGCCCCCATCGGCAGCACTGACCAGTGCGCGCCGTCGACCGGTTCCATGCCGAGCCAGTTGGCGCGATCGTCCCGGTGGACGGCGCGGCCGACGATCTCGTCGGCGATTCCGCAGGCCGCCGCCATCAGCCGCCGCTCCCCGACTGCCGCCGCGGGCGGCGCCGACGGCGAGGGGTTCCCGCTGCGGTGGGCCTGGGGGCCGCTCCGGTGGACGGCCAGCGCCGAGGAGATCAGCCACTCCTGCTGGTGTCGCCCGACTTCGGACAGGTCACGGATCTTCTCGTGGGCGGACTGCAGCCCCGACCGGGCCAGGAGGCCCGTCAGCCGGGTGCCTTCGGACGTCCAGGCGTGCCGGTGCTCCGGGCGGTGCCGGAAGAGCGGCACGTCGCCCTGCCACAGGTCCGCGATCTCGGCCTCCACGAGCCGCTTGCGCAGGTCGTCGCCCTCCGACTCCAGGTGGAGGGCGGCCAGGACGGCGTCCCGGTCCAGCGCGTCCCGGAGCAGTTCGGGGTGGGTGGACTCCTCCAGCAGCGTGCCGTACAGGCGCGTCGGGCGCGCGATCAGCCGCAGCTGCGCCTCCCCGCAGGCGCTCAACGGACCACCGGGGGCGAGGAGTTCGTCCCGGTGCGCGGTGAGCGCGTCGTATCCGGCGCGGAAGCCGGACAGCAGCGCGGCTTCGTAGGCGCCCGGGTCGGCGTCCGCCCCGGCGCGTGCGGGGAGGTTGTCCGCCCCCGCGTAGGGCTGCGGACGGCGCACCAGGCGCATGAGGTCGGTGCAGGGATCGGCCCAGGTCACGCAGTCCGTGGGGTAGGTCCCGCCGCCCGATCCGCCGAGCGCCGACACGTCCAGCGCCCCGTTCTCGCCGAACATCGGCTGCGGGAGGACGCAGGTGCGGTGCACGGAGGCCGCGAAGACGACGGCCGCCGGGTCGGAGCCGGCCGTGGTGGCGGGCGGCACGGAGGGATGCAGCAGCGTCTCCACGTCCACGAGCACCGGCTGGTCCGCGCAGGCGATGAGGTTCTCGCAGTGCATGTCCACCCCCTCCACCGCGTGCAGGAGGGCGAGGAGGGCGCCCTGCCGCCGGTAGAAGCGGTCCACGTCGGCGTCCTCGTCGCACGGTCGCCGCTCCACGTGCTCGACCCATCCGTAGCCCGGCCGGTCCAGCGTCGTCAGGGTCCGCAGCGCCAGGCCGGGCACCTTGCCGTTGAGCCAGTGGATCATCCGGTCCAGCGGGGCGTGCTGCGCCGTGGACCGGGGCTTGTACACCACGCGGGCGCCCGAGGCGAAGCGCAGCTTCGCCACCGACCGTCCCCCGTCGTGGGTGTCGCCCTGCCCGAGGTCCACCTCCACCACCGGGCCCGGGTCGCGTCCGCCGAACAGCGTGGTGCGCAGGGCGTCCCGGTCGGCCCGGTAGCGCCCCAGCACCTCTGCGGTGGCGTCGGCCGTCTGGAGGCAGAGCTGGGCCAGCAGCCGTGCCAGGACGGGATAGTCCGCGAAGAGCCGGCAGAGGGCCTGCCGTCCGCCGGTGCGCCGGACGAAGTCCGCGAAGCGGGTGCGGGGGTCCGCTCCGGCGAGCCTGCCGGCCTCCCGTGCCCGGTGGAGTTCCAGGACCAGGGTGCGGGCCGCGGGTTCGGCGAGTCGCCGTCCCAGTCGTTCGGAGAACTGGGCGCCGACGCGGGCGTCCACGGCCCCGGGGTCCTGCGGCACTCCGGCCTGCAGGCGGAGAGCGGCGGCGCGTACCAGCGGCGCGAAGACCTGGGCGAACGCCGCCCGCCAGTCGCCGTCCGGCCCGGCCCCGGCGGCCGTACCGGTGGCCTCGGGGGCCGCGGCAGGGGCGTCGGCCAGCGCGTCGGCCACGAACCGTGCCCAGGACGGGAGTTCGCTGCGGCCGGCCAGGCGGGCCGCCGGCTCCGAGGCCAGCGCGGCGAGTTGGCCCTCTCCCAGCTGGAGTTCGTCCAGCCGCAGGGCCATGGCCCCGTCCGGGTCGAGCGTCCGGGTACGTCGCCGCCAGTCGTCGAGTTCCGCACCCGTCGCGGCGGTGACCGCCTCGGCGGCGCCGGCGTGGAGCCGGTCGCGCAGGGTGAGCCCACGCGCCCACCAGTACGGGGCGAGGCCTTCTCCCGCGGGGTCGTGGAAGGATCTCGGGTTCGTCACGTCCCCCACGCTGTCAGCGGCCGCGGAGCCACGCATGGGTAACGCGCCCCCATATTCCCCCACGGCCTGCCGGGTGGACGCGCGGCCTGCGGCGGCCCGGTCTCCGGCGCGTGACGGGGGCGCTGGTCCGGGGCCGCGGCCGGCCGGGCGCGGGGGGTCCGCGCAGGCGCCGCGGAATGTGGGGGCGCGCTCCCCATGCGGGGCGCACGGTCCCCTTCCGAAGATGACTACCGCCCGGCAGGCAGCGTCTTCTCGGCGCTGCGGAAGATCCGCGCCGGGCCCGGCACTCGGCCGGACACAGCAACAGGAGAGGGGATCATGAAGGCTGCCACCGCCACCACCCGGCAACCGGCGACGTTCGGTGAGGTGCTGCGCACCCATCGGCGGCGCGCGGGCATGACGCAGCAACAGGTAGCCGACCTGGCCACATTGAGTGTCCGCGCCGTACGCGACCTGGAGAGCGGCCGGGCCCGGCGTCCCCGGCGGGCGACCGTCCAGCTGCTGGGCGACGTGCTGCGGCTCAGCGGCGGGAGCCGCGCCGCGTTCGAGGCGGCCGCCGATCCGCTGCCGCAGCCCGGGCGCGGGGGCGAGGTCGACTGGCTGCCGCCGGTCTCCCCGACTCCGCTGATCGGCAGGGAACGCGAACTCCGCGCCCTGAACGACCTGCTGACGTTCGAACGGCACAGACGGGTGTGCGTCGTCGGCATACCCGGCGTGGGCAAGACCCGCCTGACCCTGGAGGTGGCCACCACCCTGCGCGACCGGGAGGGGTGGTCGGTGCTGTGGCGCGACGCGAGCGACGTCCCCGACGGCGGGAGCCTGGCGGAGTCGGCCGAGTGCGTGCTCGCGGGACGGGGCGGGGAGGACACGCTGCTCGTCGTCGACGGGGCGCGCGGCACCGCGGCAGCCGAGGCGGCCGGGCGCCTGCTGGACCGCTTTCCGCGCCTCCGGGTCGTCACCACTGCGCAGGTGCCGGGGCAGGGGGACGGCGCCCATCTGATGCCGGTCGGTCCGCTCCCCGTTCCGGCCGGGACGGACAACACGGGCGAGGACGCGGCCGGCTGCCCCTCGGTGCGTCTCTTCCGGACGCACCTGCGGCGTCTGCGACCGCACCAGACGCTCGGCGGGGGGACGTCCGCCGCCGTCGCCGCCCTGTGCCGCTGGCTGGACGGGGTACCCGGCCGGCTGGTGGACGCCGCCTCCTGGTGCCTGCTGCAGTCCCCGGAGGAACTTCTGCGCGCCATGACCGAGGCCGGGGACCCGGAGCGCTTCGCCTTCCCCCCGACGGATGCGGACGGCCTGCCGGACCCGCTGGCCCTCGCGCTCGCCGACGTCGGCACCGGGGAGCGGGAACTGCTCGCACGCCTGGCGGCCCTGCCCGGCGGGTGGACGGTGGACGAGGCCGTCCTGCTGTCGGGCACGACCACCCGGCACACCGCCGGCTTGCTGCACGCGCTGCTCCTGCGGGGCCTGTTGCGGACGGCCGACGAGGAGGGGACCGACAGGTTCCGGGTGCTGAACCGCCTGCGCCCGTTGCTGCTCGCAGCCGGGGGCCGGGCAGCGGCGTGAGGCGGCACGCACGTGCCGGCCCTCCCGGAGGGCCGGCTGCCCCGCGTGCGGACGCCCCGGCTTCCGGGCGCTCTCGATCTGCCGGTGACCTGCCGGTGCGACTTCCGATGGCGCCCCCGTCCCGCTCCTACGGTGAATCCGCCGACCGCGCAAGGCGGTTCAGGCCCGGACCCGATCGAACGGCCGCGGACACCCCGCCGCCCGGAACGCCGCGTTCGAGCAGACCCCGACCGCAGGGAATGAGGCCCACAGATGGAAGTCGCCACCAGAGAGGTGTCCGGAACCCGCGCAGCGGGTCTGCACGTGGTGGTGTCCGGCGTCGCGTCCGACGCGCACACGTGGAACCTGGTGTTCCTCCAGCTGCTGCTGGAGGAGCTCGGGCACCGGGTGACGAACCTGGGGCCCTGTGTTCCGGACCGGACCCTGCTCGCCGAGTGCCGGGAGCTGCGGCCCGACCTGCTGGTGCTCAGCAGTGTGAACGGGCACGGCGGCACCGACGGCCGCCGGGTCGCCCGGCTGCTGCGCGAGGACCCGGACTGCGGTCGCCTGCCGATGGTCATCGGCGGGAAGCTGGGGATCTCCGGGCCGGACGGGCAGGAGACCGGCCCGCTGCTCGAAGCGGGATTCGACGCGGTCTTCGAGGACGGCTCCGGCCTCGCCTCGTTCCGCTCCTTCCTGCAGGCCGTCGAGGCCGGACGGCGGGCGATACCCGCGAGCGTCGCCCCGTGAGCGGGGACGCGCGCGGCGCGGCGCTCCGCCCCACCGGCCCGGACGCTACCCGGCCGCCCGCCGCACCGTCGGACGGTTCGTTCGGCGGCTTCGTGGAGGCCGCGCGACGGGCCGGCCGACTCGTGGTCCAGCCGCGAATGGGCATGAGCACGCCCACCGTGATGCGCTCCGGTCTGCTGGCCACGCGGGACGCCCGCGCCTGCACCGTCGGCACCCTCACGGTGGACAGCTACACCCGCGTCGGCGCACTGCAGGCGGCACGCCAGGCCCTCGCCGACGGCGTCGGCCTCAACGGCTACCCCCTCGTGACGCACCCGCGGACGACGACGCGCGCGGTACTGGACGGCGTCGAGGGGCCGCGGTTCCCCGTGCAGGTGCGGCACGGTTCGGCCTGCCCGCAGGACATCATGCGGGCCCTGGTGGCCGCGGGCCTGCACGCCACGGAAGGCGGACCGGTCTCCTACTGCCTGCCCTACAGCCGCACCCCGCTCCGCGAGGCCGTCACGAACTGGGCCCACGCCTGCGACCTGCTGCTGCACGCCCGCGACGGGGGCGTCGAGCCCCATCTGGAGACGTTCGGCGGCTGCATGATGGGCCAGCTCTGTCCCCCCAGTCTGCTCGTGGCCCTCAGCGTGCTCGAAGGACTGTTCTTCGCCCAGCACGGGGTGCGCAGCGTCTCCCTGAGCTACGCCCAGCAGACCCACCCCCAGCAGGACGAGGAGGCGCTGCGGGCACTGGACCGGCTCGCCCGCACGCTCATCCCCGACGTCGAACGGCACCTCGTCCTCTACGCCTACATGGGGGTCTTCCCCCGCACCCCGGAGGGGGCCCGCGGGCTGCTGGAGGACGCCGCCCGGCTGGCCGTCCGCACCGGAGCGGCACGGCTCATCGTGAAGACGACGGCGGAGGCCCACCGCATCCCGACGGTCGAGGAGAACGTGCGGGCCCTGGAGGCCGCCGACCGGGCCGCGAGGGAGGAGGCTGCCGTCGCCCGGCCCGCCGCGCCGGCTCCCGACACCGGGATCCACGCGGAGGCCTCGGCGCTCGTCGGCGCGGTCCTCGACCTCTCCCCCGACCTCACGGTCGCGCTCCCCCGGGCGTTCCAGCGCGGCTACCTGGACGTGCCCTACTGCCTCCACCCGGACAACGCCCAGCGCTCCCGCGGCAGCATCGACGCCGAGGGGCGACTGCGCTGGGCGGCCATCGGCAGCATGCCCCTGGGCGGCCTGGTGGAGATCACCGACGCGCCGCGGATGACCTCCGGGGACCTGCTGCGCGCACTGGCCCACGTCGAACAGCGCTACGACCGGCCGGTCCTCGACCGGAGCCCCACCCCACCCGCCGTGATCGCCGGGTCCGGCATCCCACCCCACCCCATGAAGGACGGTGAACGTCTTGCTTCGCACTCCTGACGCCACGAGGCACCAGTCCGGCCCGCTCCCGCAGCAGTCCGGGACCGCCGCGGCCGATTCCGGGCGGCCCCGGCTGCCCCAGGAACCCCCGGTGCACCTCACCGACCCGGTGACCCGGGCCGTGATCAGAATCCAGGGAACCATGCTGGCCACGGCGCGCGCGCACCTGCGCGAAGCCGGGTTCACCGAGCTCCTGCCGCCCGTCATCGGGCCGGTCACGGACCCCGGCGTGCGCGGCTCCAAGCAGGTCGACGTGGACTACTACGGCCACCGCTACAAGCTGATGAGCAGCGCCATCCTCTACAAGCAGGCGTCGCTGCTCGCGTTCGACAAGATCTTCTGCATCGCCCCCTGCGTGCGGCTCGAACCGCTGGAGACCAGCAACACCAGCCGTCACCTTGCCGAGTTCCACCAGATCGACGTCGAGATCGCCGGCGCCGACCGGGAGGCGGCCATGGGCGTCGGCGAGGACCTCGTACGGGCGGTGGTGCGGGGCGTGCTGGACGCGCACTCCGACGACCTGAAGGAGCTGGGCCGCGACGTCTCCGCTCTCGCACCCCTGCTCGACGGGGTGTTCGGCTCGATGAAGCACGCCGAGGCCGTGTCCGCGCTGCACGCGCTGGGCCACGCGCAGTCCGCCGACGCGGAGATCGACTGGGAGGGAGAGGCGCTGCTGTCGCGGCAGAGCGAGCAGCCGTTCTTCGTCACCGACTACCCCAAGGGCTCGCGCGGCTTCTACGACCGCGAGAGCCGCACCGAGCCGGGCGCGCTGCGCAACTTCGACATCCTCGCGCCCGAGGGCTACGGGGAGCTGTGCAGCGGCAGCGAGCGCGAGCACGACTACGGGCGCATCGTGACCCGGATGCGTGAGACCGGGGAGAACCCGGCCAAGTACGAGTGGTACCTGCGGATGGCGCGTCAGGGCATCCCCGCGAGCGCCGGTTTCGGCATCGGGCTGGAGCGCTTCACCCGCTACGTCGCCGGCCTGGACTCGGTGTGGCAGGCGAGCGCGTTCCCCAAGGTGCCGGGAGAGGTGACGCCGTGAACGGCCCCACGCCCGCACCGGCCGGTCCCGTCGCGGAAGGCTTCCCCGCCGACGCCGTCCGCGACCGCGCCCGCCGCGGCACGGCCGCCGTGTTCCCGCCCCTCGACGCGTACGGTTCGACGCTGTTCGGCGCGGACCCGGCGCGTCCCGCCGTCTTCGCCGACCCCCTCGACGCCTTCCGGCTGGTGCCTCCCATCTTCATGCCGCAACGGCTGGAGAAGCTGGTGGACCTGGCCCGCGAGCCGGTCCACCACGACGTGGAACTGACCACGGCCTTCGGCGGGTTCGCGTCCGCCGCCCCGGTGTACCTGTCCGCGTTCGGCTCCACCCGGATCGCCGGCGGCGACCTGGGCCTGGCGGCGAGCCGCCAGGCGGGCCGGCTGGGCATCCCGATGGTCGTCGGGGAGAACATCGTCCCGGTGGAGGGCTACGGCCGCTCCGACGGCACCGGGGGCGAGGAGGGGGAGAAGGCCGAGCGGATGCTGCTGGCCCGGCTCCACGCCTATCTCGGCGGCGTACCCGACGGCGTCGGGGGCGTCGTGGTGCAGCAGAGCACCGAGGACGCGGACGCCGAGGTCTGGAACCTGGTGCACAGCGACCCGGGCGCCGCGCCGTTGCTGGACACCGGCCGGCTCGCCTTCGAGCTGAAGGTCGGTCAGGGAGCCAAGCCCGGCCTCGGGGGGATGACGGTGCTGCCGCGCGCCCAGGCGGCGCGGGTGTCCGGGCAGTACACCGTGGACGGCTCGCTGGACGCGGACGGCGAGCGCCTGCTGCGCTGCAGCAGTCCGGGAACGTTCACCGACGAGATCCTGCGGCAGCAGATCCGGCTGATGCGCAACAACTTCCCCCGGGTGAAGGTGTGGGTGAAGCTGCCGCCCGGCCGGGACGTCGGAGCAGCGGCCCGCGTGGCCTGGGAGAGCGGCGCGGACGCGGTCACCGTCGACGGCGCCGAGGGCGGCAGCGGATGGGCGCCCACCGCGTTCCTGGACCACGTCGGTCTCCCGCTCGGCGAGTGCCTGCGCCGTGTGGGACGCCCGGAGCACGACCTGCTCGCGTCCGGACGGATGTGGGAGGGAACCCGCGCGGTCAAGGCGCTCGCGCTGGGTGCCCGTGCGGTGGGGCTGGGCCGGGCCGCGTTGGTCGCGGTCGCGGAGGACCCCGAGAACGGCCTGGTGCGCCTGGTCGAGGCGCTGGCGCTGGAACTGCGGCTGCTCGTCAGCGCCGTGGGCAAGTACCGGGTCGGCGATCTGGGCCCGGAGGATCTGTGGTCGCCCGGCGGAGACGGCATACCGATGGAGGCGCCCACGGCCCTCGTGCCGGGAGGGGCGCCGTGAAGCACGTGACGACCGGGCGCCCGGCCGCACCCGTCCGCGCGGGCACCGGCGGACTCTTCACGGCCCGTTACCTGAGCTTCGTCTCCGCCATGGGGCTGTCGTCCCTGGGCGACGCGGCCTGGTACGTCACGCTCGCCTGGACCCTGACCGAGACGACCAGTCCGGGAACGGCGGGAGCGGTCCTCGCTCTGGCTTCGCTGCCGCGGCTGCTCACCCTGCTGGGCGGCGGGGCGATCGCCGACTCCGCCGGACCGCGCCGCGTGATGTTCCGCGCGGACGTGGCCCGGGCCGGGGTGATGGTGCTCGCCGCGGGGGTCGTCGTCGTGACCGGCCCCGACGTGGTGGTCCTGGTGGTCGCGGCCGCGGCTCTCGCCCTGTTCAGCGCGTTCTTCGTGCCGGCCTCCGGCGCGTTCCGGGCGCGGTTGCTGCCCCGGGAGCACCTGGTGCGGGGCAACGCCCTCTACCTCAGCGGGCTGCGCGGCGGCCAGGCCCTGGGCGGGCCGCTGGGCGGTGGGCTGCTGGCGCTGGGCGGCGTTCCCCTCGTCGCCGTGGTCAACGCCGCGACCTTCGGCCTGGCCGCCTTCGCCGTACGCAAGGCGCGCGGCCTGCCCGGCAGTACGGACGACCGGGCGCGGGCCGACGGGGACGCGACGGCGGATGCCGCGAAGGACGCGTCCCCGTCCACCGCCTCCCGTACCTTTCGCCAGCAGATCGGCGACGGGCTGCGGACGGTGTTCCGCCGCCCGCGGCTGCGGTCCGTGCTGCTGGTCATCGGGCTGGTGGAGCTCAGCGCCGCCGGTCCGGTGAACGTCGGCGTCGTGCTGCTGGCCGACACCTACGGTTCGGGGGCCGGCGGGGCCGGTCTGCTCCTCACCCTGTTCACCGTCGGGGCGACCGCCGGGTTCCTGCTGACGCTGGTGTGGCCGGCCCGCCGCCGGGCGGGACGGGTGGTGCTGCTGGGGAGCGTGGTACAGGCGTGCAGCCTGGCCACGCTGGCCACGGTGTCGTCCCTGCACTGGGCCCTCGTGCCCTACTTCCTGATCGGGCTGGTGTCCGGCGTCGGAGGCATCGTGCTGGTGTCCCTCGTGCAGCGCTGGTCTCCCGAGTCGGCCCGGGGGCGGGTGATGTCCGTGCAGGCCCTCCTGGTCTTCGGCGCCGCCCCGCTCGGCAACCTGCTGATCGGTGTGCTGGCCGAAGGCTTCGGCATGCGGACGGCGTTGACGGCGCACGCGGCGCTGGCCGCCTGCGCGGCACTGACCCTTCTTCTGGTGCGACCGCTGCGGGAGGCCCGCCTTGACTGACTCCGACACCGCAGGCACGCGGGCGGGACACGGAACCTCCCGCCCGGGACCGGCGGCGCCTCCCGAGACGCGTTCGGTCGCGGAACTGTCCGTCCTGCTGCGGACCCGGGCCCTGCGGAGCACGGAACTCGTCGCACGCTGCCGGTCCCGGATCGCCGCGGTCGATCACCGCGTGCACGCGGTGCTGGCACTCGACCCGAGCGCCGACGAGCAGGCCCGGGAGTCCGACGCGCGTCACGCGGCGGGCCGGTCGCGGGGGCCGCTGGACGGCATCCCGGTCCTGCTGAAGGACACCATCGACACCGCCGGACTCGCCACCAGCGCCGGTTCCCGGCTGCTGCGCGACGCACCGCCCGTGGCGGACGCGCCGCTGGTGACGCGGCTCCGCGCGGCCGGCGCGATCGTCCTGGGCAAGACGAACCTGTCCGAGTGGGCCAACTTCCGTTCGACGAGCGGCAGTGAGGGCTGGTCCGCGATGGGAGGACAGACGGAGAATCCGCACGCCCCGGGCCGCAGTCCGTGGGGCTCGTCGGCGGGTTCCGCCGCCGCCGTCGCGGCCGGGATGGTCCCGCTGGCGTTCGGCACCGAGACCGACGGCTCCCTGGTGTGTCCGGCGGGCGCGTGCGGCGTCGCGGCGCTGAAGCCGGAACCGGGGGCACTGCCCCTGGAGGGGATCGTGCCGGTCTCCACCGTGCAGGACGCCGCGGGCCCGATGGCCGCACGGCTCGGCGACGTGGCGACCGCGCTCGCCGTGCTGGGCGGGCTGCCGGTCTCCACCGTGCCGGCTCCCGTGTCCCCGGCCGGTCTGCGTCTGGGGCGCTGGCGCGTGCGCCGCATGGAACCGGCCGCGGAGGCCGTCCTCGACCGCGCCGAGGAACGGCTGCGGGCGGCGGGCGTGTCGGTGGTGCCGGTGACGCTGGACCTGCCGGTGGAGATGCTCGTGGAAGGGCTCCGGGCGCTGTACGCCGAGTTCCGCCCCAGCCTGGAGGGCTATCTGCGCACCCGCCCCGGCGCGCCGCGGACGCTGGAGGATCTGATCGCCGGCAACCGTGCCGACGCCGCCGAACTGGCGCTGTTCGGCCAGGATCTCTTCGAGCAGGCCGCGGAGGTCACGCCGGAGCAGCGCGCGCTGGCACCCGGCCGTCGGCGTCGTGCGCGGGGCCTGGCCCGGACCCTGCTCGACGACGCGCTGCGACAGCACGGCGTCGACGCCCTCGTCGCGGCGACCAACGGACCCGCCTGGCCCGTCGACCACCGGGCCGGGGACCCCCGCGTGAAGTCCAGCTGCACGCCCGCCGCCCTGGCCGGCTACCCGAACGCCTCCGTGCCCGTGGGGTTCTCGGGCGGCCTGCCGATCGGCATGTCCGTGTTCGGTCCCGCGGACACCCTCTCTCTGCTGCCGGTGGCCCTCGCCGTCGAGTCCTGTTGCGCCGAGTGGCGGGTCGCAGCCGTCGACGGCTGCTGAAAAAGCCGCGGAGACCATCCGAGTCGGCAGGAATGCAGTCGCGGAACTGCCGGTGAGCTGCCCCCTCTGCTGCCGTTCGGCATCCTTTCGTCTTTCTATTCTCGACGTGTCCGGATTCACCGAAGAAAAGGAACATCCGCCATGACGAATCCCTTCGAGAACGACGATGCGCAGTACCTCGTGCTGACCAATCACGAGAACCAGCATTCGCTGTGGCCCGCCGATCTGGAGGTTCCGGCCGGCTGGGAGACGCAGCACGGCCCCGATGAACGAAAGGCGTGCCTTTCCTACATCGACGAGAACTGGCGCGACATGCGCCCGGCCTCCCTGATCGCCGACATGGCCAAGTCGGGCTGACGTCCCGCCCTTTCCCCGAACCGGCACCGTCTGCCGGCCCTTTTCTGCTCGCTCACGTCATGGAGATGGTGACCGTGTCCTCGTCATCGGTCGAGAACCTTTCGCAGATGCCCCCGTCCGCCACCTGGTCGTGTGTGCACGAGGCTTTCGAGGCCACCGCTGATCGGTATCCGGACCTCACCGCGCTGATCTGTGGCGAACAGAGCTTGTCCTACCGCGAGGTGGACGAGGCCGCCAACCGCCTGGCCCACCACCTGCGCGCCTGCGGGGTGTCCCGCGGGGACACCGTCGCCGTCCTCCTCGACCGCGACCTCCCCCTGGCCACCACCACCCTCGCCGTCCTCAAAGCCGGCGCCGCCTACACCCTCCTCGACCCCGACTTCCCCACCACACGCCTGACCACCATCACCGGCCACTCCCACGCCACCCACCTCATCACCACCACCAGCCACGACACCCACTGGCTGGGCGACACCTCCGGCCAGGACACCGCCCGGTCGAGCGACACGGTCCGACCGGTCCTCCTGGACCGCGACGAGGCGGCCATCGCCGCCCGGCCGGCCACACCACCGAAGGTGACGGTCACACCGGAGGACACCGCCTGCGTGATGTTCACCTCCGGCTCCACCGGCACCCCCAAAGGCGTCGCCACCCCCCACCAAGCGCTCACCACCACCCTCACCCACCAGCACTTCACCACCACCGCACCCGGCGACACCTGGCTCCAGTGCTCCCCCATCCCCTGGGACGCCTACGCCCTCGAACTCTTCACCCCCCTCCTCCACGGCGCCACCTGCATCCTCCAACCCGGAACCCGCCCCGACCCCGACACCATCACCCACCTCATCACCACCCACCAACCCACCCACCTCCACCTCTCCGCCAGCCTCTTCAACCACCTCCTCGACACCCACCCCCACCTCCTCGACCACACCCACCACACCCTCACCGGCGGCGAACCCCTCTCCGTCCCCCACATCACCAAAGCCCTCAACAACCACCCCCACCTCACCCTCACCAACGGCTACTCACCCGTCGAATCCACCATCTTCACCACCACCCACACCATCACCCACGAAGACACCCAACGCCCCACCATCCCCATCGGCACCCCCCTCCCCACCAAAAACACCCTCCTCCTCGACCCCCACCTCAACCCCGTCCCACCCGGCACCATCGGCGAGATCTACATGACCGGCACCGGACTCGCCCACGGCTACACCCACCAACCCGCCCTCACCGCCGAACGCTTCACCGCCAACCCCCACGGCCACCCCGGCGAGCGCATGTACCGCACCGGCGACCTCGCCCGCCAACTCCCCAACGGCACCCTCGAATACCACGGCCGCACCGACCACCAAATCAAAATCCGCGGCTACCGCATCGAACCCACCGAAATACAAACCACCCTCACCAACCACCCCCACATCCGCCACACCGCAGTCCTCCCCCACCAACCCACCCCCGGCACCACCCAACTCGTCGCCTACATCGTCCCCGAGAACGAAGCCGAGATCACGCCGGGCGAACTGCGGCGCTACGTTTCCGGCCGGCTGCCGGAATACATGGTGCCGAGTACGTACGTCTTCCTCGACGCGCTGCCGCTGACGCCCAACGGCAAACTCGACCGCGCCGCCCTCCCCACACCCGACTTCCGGTCGACGGCTGCCGAAGGCCGTGCCCCCGAAACGCCGCTGGAACGACGGCTCTGCACGCTGTACGCCGAAATCCTGGACCTGGCGGAGGTGGGCGCCGACGCCGATTTCCTCCAGCTCGGCGGACACAGCCTGCTCGCCGCCCGGCTCGTCGCCCGCGTACGCTCCGTACTCGACGCCGAGATCGGGGTCGGGGACGTCTTCCGGTCCCCCACCGTGGCAGAACTCGCGTCCGTGGTGGCCGGCGCCCCGAGCGCGCGCCCGGCGCTGACCGCGGGACCGCGTCCGCAGCACGTCCCCCCGGCTCACGCGCAGCAGCGCATCTGGCTCCTGGACCAGGCGGCGGGCCCGTCATCGCTCTACAACGTGCCGTTCACCGTGCGGCTGCACGGTGCACCGGACCAGGGGTGCCTGCGGGACGCCCTGCTGGACGTGCTCACCCGTCACGAAGCGCTGCGGACCGTCTTCCCCGCCCCCGGCGGCGAACCCCGCCAGCACCTCCTCGAGCCCCGTGACGTCACGCTGCGCTGGGGTGTCTCCCGGGTCGCTCCCGAGGACCTGGACGGGGCGGTCCGTGCGGAGGCGGCCCGCCCGTTCGACCTGGCGGAGGAGATCCCCTTCCGCGCCCGGCTGTTCTCCACCGGCGACGGTGCGCACGTGCTGCTGCTGGTGATGCACCACATCGCCGGTGACGGCTGGTCCGTCGGCCCGCTCCTGCGCGACCTGAGTGCGGCCTACACCGCCCGCACCCGCGGCCACGCACCCGACTGGGACGAACTCCCCGTCCAGTACGCCGACTACACGCTCTGGCAGCGCGAACTCCTCGGCGACCCCGACGACCCCGGCAGTCTCCTCGCCAGCCAGCTCGACCACTGGCGCCACACCCTCGCCGGCCTCCCGGAAGAACTCACCCTGCCGGTGCCGGGACGGCGGTCGGACGACAGCGCCCGCGCCGGTGCGGCACTGCCGCTGCGCCTCCCGGCCGAGCTGCACGCCCGTGTGGTGGAGCTCGCGCGGGAGACCGGCACCACCGTCTTCATGGTCCTCCACGCCGCACTCGCCGCCACCCTCACCCGCCTCGGCGCCGGCACCGACATCCCCCTCGGCACCCCCGTCGCCGGACGCAGCGATCAGGCGCTGGAACACCTCATCGGCTTCTTCGTCAACACCCTCGTCCTGCGCACCGACACCAGCGGCAACCCCACCTTCCGCACCCTTCTCGACCGCGTACGCGACACCGACCTGGCCGCCTACGCCCACCAGGACCTCCCCTTCGAAACCCTCGTCGAAGACCTCAACCCGGCCCGCGCCGCCGGACGCAACCCGCTCTTCCAGACCATGCTCGTCCTCCAGAACAACGTCACCGGCACGCTCCGGATGGCGGGAGTGGAGGCGGAGGCGCCGCAGGTCCTGGCGCTCGACTCGGCGAAGTTCGACATCACCGTCGACGTCACGGAACAGCACGACGACGACGGCGAACCGGCCGGGCTGACCGGCACGCTCACGACCGCCACCGACCTCTTCGACCGCCGGGCCGCCGAGGACTTCGCCGAGCGCTGGGCGCGGCTGATCGAGGCGATGACCGCGGACCCCGGTGCGACGATCGGCGATGTCGACATGCTGACAGGCGCCGAACGGGAGGCGCTGCGAAGCGAGCGGCAGGCGGTGCGTCGGGGGCCCGTGACGGAGACCGTGCACGAGACCTTCGCGTCCGCCGCCGACCGCCACCCCGACGTCACCGCACTCGTCTGCGAGCAGGAGCGTCTGACCTACCGCGAACTGGACCAGGCCGCCAACCGCCTCGCCCACCACCTCCGCTCCAGTGGGGTGACCCGCGGCGACACCGTGGCGATCCTTCTCCAGCGCGACGCCCGGCTGGTCGTGGCCCTGCTCGCCGTCCTGAAGGCCGGGGCGGGCTACACGCTGCTCGACCCGCACTTCCCCGCGGCGCGACTTCGTGCCGTCACCGACCAGGCGGGCGTCAGCCATGTACTGAGCACCACCGCCCACGACGCGGGCTGGCGGAACGACGCGACGCGGCTCGTGCTGCTCGACCGGGACGCGGCGGCGATCGGCGACCTGTCGGCCACACCGCCCGTGCTCACGGTCTCGTCCGAGGACATCGCCTGCGTGATGTTCACGTCGGGCTCCACCGGCACTCCCAAGGGCGTCCTCACCCCCCACCGCGCGCTCGTCGGCACGGTCCTCGGCCAGAGCTACGCGGACTTCGGCGCCGGGGAGACGTGGCTCCAGTGCTCGCCGATCTCGTGGGACGCCTTCGCGCTGGAGCTGTTCGGGCCGCTGTTCCACGGTGGGACGTGCGTCCTCCACCCGGGGAACCGGGTCGATCCCGCCAAGGTCGCCGCACTGATCCGGCGGCACCGGGTCACGAGCGCCTACCTGTCCAGTGGCCTGTTCAGTCATCTGCTGGACAACCATCCCGGAGCCTTCGAGGGCGTACGGGTCCTGATGTCCGGCGGGGAACGTCTCTCGCCGCCGCACTTCGCCCGTGCGCTGCGGGAGTATCCGGGGACCCGGTTCGTGAACGGCTACGGCCCGGTCGAGGCCGCCGTCTTCGCCACCACACACGCCATCTCACCGCAGGACCCGGCGTCCGGCTCGATCCCGGTGGGGAGGGCCCTGGCAGGCAAGCCTGTCCACGTCCTCGATGCACGGCTCCGGGAGGTGCCGCCCGGCGTCGTCGGTGAGGTGTACGTGTCCGGCCTCGGCCTCGCCCACGGGTACGCCGGCCTGCCCGGCCCGACCGCCGAGCGCTTCGTGGCGGACCCGTACGGCCCTCCGGGCAGCGTGATGTACCGGACGGGGGACCTGGCTCGCCGCCGGGCCGGCGGCGCGATCGAGCATCACGGCCGCGCCGACGACCAGCTGAAGGTCCGCGGTTTCCGCATCGATCCCGCGGAGGTGGCAGGCGCCCTCACCGGTCATCCGGACGTGCGGCAGGCCGTGGTCACGCCGTACACGTCGGAGGCGACCGGCTCCGTTCAGCTCGTCGCCCATGTCGTCGGCCGCCGGGGCTCCGCCCCGGTCGACACCGCAGCACTGCGCCGGTACGCCGAAGAGCACCTGCCGCCGCACCTGCTGCCCGCGAGTTACGTGCCGCTCGACGCGCTGCCGCTGACGGCCTCGGGCAAGGTCGACCGCCGTGCCCTGCCGGAGCCGCCGCGCGCGAGTGCATCCGAGGGCCCCGAGCCGGCGACTCCGCGGGAACGTGCCCTGTGCGCGCTGTTCTGCGAGGTGCTCGGTCTGAACGCGGTGAGCGTGCGGGACGACTTCTTCCACCTGGGCGGCCACAGCCTGCTGGCGGCGCGGCTGAGCAGCCGCGTCCGGGCGACGCTGGGGGTGGAGACCGGAGTCGCCGACGTGTTCCGCTTCCCCACGGTCTCGGCCCTGGCGGCACGTCTGGAGACGGCCGAGCGGGCGAAGCCGCCGCTCTCCCGGCACACGCGCCCCGACACACTGCCACTGTCGTCGGCCCAGCAGCGGCTGTGGTTCCTCGAGGAGGCGCAGGGGCCGAACGCCTCCTACCACGTCCCGTTCCTGCTCCGCCTGCGCGGTGAACCGGACGTGAGCGCCCTGCGCGAAGCGGTACGGGACGTGGTGCGCCGTCACGAGGCGCTGCGCACCGTCTATCCCGTCACGAACGGCGTACCGCGGCAGCACATCGTGCCCGTTTCGGCCGACTGCGACCTGTGGCAGCAGCGGGAATGCGGCGAGCAGGAAGCGGATGCGCTGATCCAGGAGGCGACGGTTCTCCCCTTCGATCTGTCGTCGGAGGTTCCGTTCCGTGCCCGGCTGTTCCGTTCGGCGCCGGACGAGCATGTGCTGCTGCTGGTGCTGCACCACATCGCCGGTGACGGCTGGTCCGTCGGCCCGCTCCTGCGCGACCTGGGCACCGCCTACACCGCCCGCAGCGAAGGCCGGTCACCGGACTGGGACGAACTCCCCGTCCAGTACGCCGACTACACCCTGTGGCAGCACGAACTCCTCGGCGACCCCCACGACCCCGGCAGCCTCCTCGCCACCCAGCTCGACCACTGGCGCCACACCCTCGCCGGCCTCCCCGAAGAACTCACCCTGCCCACCGACCGGCCACGCCCCGCACGGCCCAGCGGCCACGGCGCCGACGC
>NZ_AUFD01000018.1:0-132687 GCF_000426325.1 Streptomyces sp. CNS606 | reverse complement strand
GGGTCGATGCGCCCGGAAACACTTGCCCGTGATTTGTGGGCCGCGAAGTAGAGGTCCAACCTCTAACGTCGCCGAGAACGCGGCCCGTAAATCATGGGTTTCCGGGTCGTCGGCCCGGACCGCAGCCCACGCCCCCGCCCCGCGCCCACACTCACCAGCCACCGCCCCGCGCCCACACCGAGCCCCAACACCCCCACCCCCGTCACCCCCGCTGAGAAGCGGCGGAACGCCGCTCAGCAGGGCCGCTTCCGCAGCTCCATCACGTAGTCGTGCGGCGCCCCCGCCGACTCCGCCGCGTCGGCGATCTCCCCCAGGTAGCGGGCCGAGGGCAGCCCGCCCTCGTATCCGTTCAGCACGTAGCACCAGGCCGCCGCGTCGCCGTCCAGCGTGTGCACCCGCACCCGCATGCGCCGGTAGATGTCGAGGCCGACGCCCTCCCAGCGGTCCATCGCCTCCTCGTCCATAGGTGCGATGTCGTAGAGCGCGACGAAGACCTGGGAGCGCGGCGCCTCCACCACCGTGGCCAGCGCGCCTTCCCAGCCCATGTGCTCGCCGCCGAAGGTGAGGCGCCAGCCGTCGAGCCAGCCGGTGCCGCGCAGCGGGGAGTGCGGTGCGCGGCGTGACATCAGCCGCGCGTCGAGGTTGCCGGCGAAGGCGGCGTAGAGCGACATGGCACGAGGGTACGGGAGCGGCACCCGCTCGACACGGCACCGTTGCGAGGGTCACGGTGCGGCGCTCCGGCGTGTGCGCGCCGGGTGGAGTGGAACGGACACGCCCCCCACTCCGCCGCGAGGCGGGAACGTGCGGGACACTGGGAGGCGTGACTCGGATCGTGATCATCGGTGGCGGACCTGGCGGCTACGAGGCGGCACTGGTGGCCGCCGAGCTCGGAGCGGAGGTGACCGTCGTCGACAGCGACGGTCTCGGCGGGGCGTCGGTGCTGACCGACTGCGTGCCGTCGAAGACGCTCATCGCGACGGCCGAGGTGATGACGAACTTCGACTCCTCGCACGAGGAGCTGGGCATACGCATCGAGGACGACACGCCGCCGCTCGAGCAGTCGGCGCGGGTGGTGGGCGTCGACATGGAGAAGGTGAACCGCCGTGTGAAGCGGCTCGCCCTCGCGCAGTCGCACGACATCACCGCATCGGTGACGCGTGCGGGCGGCCGGGTGCTGCACGGCCGCGGCCGGCTGGAGCCGGAGCGGGCGGCGGACGGTACCCGCACCGTCGTGGTGACGACGGCCGAGGGCGACGAGGAGCGGCTGAGCGGGGACGCGGTGCTGATCGCCACCGGCGGTCATCCGCGCGAGATCCCGGACGCCCGGCCGGACGGCGAGCGGATCCTGAACTG
Source organism: Streptomyces sp. CNS606 (assembly GCF_000426325.1). Lineage (NCBI taxonomy): Bacteria > Bacillati > Actinomycetota > Actinomycetes > Kitasatosporales > Streptomycetaceae > Streptomyces > Streptomyces sp. CNS606. Next base: position 131,334 of record NZ_AUFD01000018.1, on the reverse strand, counting down.
GACGCAGCTGTACGACCTGGAGGAGCTGCCGGAGCGGCTGATCGTGGTCGGTTCGGGTGTGACCGGTGCCGAGTTCGCGGGCGCCTACCAGGCGCTGGGCTCGCAGGTCACGCTGGTGTCGTCGCGGGACCGGGTGCTGCCCGGGGAGGACCCGGACGCGGCGGCCGTGCTGGAGGACGTGTTCCGCCGGCGTGGGATGGACGTGATGTCGCGGTCCCGCGCCGCGTCCGCGAAGCGCGTGGGCGACGGCGTCGAGGTGACGCTCAGCGACGGTCGTACGGTCTCCGGCTCGCACTGCCTGGTCGCGGTGGGCGCGGTGCCCAACACGCGCGGGATCGGCCTGGAGGAGGCCGGTGTGCGGCTGAAGGACTCGGGCCACGTGTGGACGGACAAGGTGTCCCGCACCTCGGCGCCGGGCGTGTACGCCGCCGGCGACTGCACCGGGGTGTTCGCGCTGGCTTCCGTGGCGGCGATGCAGGGCCGGATCGCGATGTACCACTTCCTGGGGGAGTCGGTGGTGCCGCTGAACCTGAAGGCGGTGTCGGCGAACATCTTCACCGATCCGGAGATCGCGACGGTCGGCTTCTCCCAGGCGGATGTGGAAGAGGGCCGGATCAGTGCGAACGTGGTGAAGCTGCCGCTGGTGCGGAACCCGCGGGCGAAGATGCAGGGCATCCGGGACGGCTTCGTGAAGCTGTTCTGCCGCCCGGGCACGGGCATCGTGGTGGGCGGTGTGGTGGTGGCCCCCCGTGCGAGTGAACTGATCCACCCGATCTCGATCGCCGTGGACACGAATCTGACCGTGGAGCAGATCGCGAAGGCGTTCACCGTCTATCCGTCGCTGACCGGGTCGATCGCGGAGGTCGCGCGGCAGCTGCACACCCGCAAGGAGGGCGACGGCGGCTGACGGCATACCACGTTCCGGTCGTGGAGACGTACAACTTTTGATAATCGGCGCAAACTGCTGAAACCAGACGGTCGGCGGCGTTACTGTCGGTTCCGTGTTCGCTGCAGAACGTCGCCAATTGATCCTCGAAATGGTGCGGGCCAACGGAGCGGTGTCGCTCCGGGAGCTCGCCCGCGTCGTCCAGACCTCCGAAGTGACCGTCCGGCGTGACGTACGGGCCCTGGAGGCAGAAGGACTGCTCGACCGCCGGCACGGCGGTGCGGTGCTGCCGGGCGGTTTCAGCCGCGAGTCCGGCTTCCCCCAGAAGTCGCTGTCCGCGACTGCGGAGAAGACGGCCGTCGCCGATCTCGCCGCGGGTCTCGTGGAGGAGGGCGAGGCCGTCGTCGTCGGCGCCGGTACGACCACGCAGGAGCTGGCCCGCCGGCTGGCGAGAGTGCCGGGCCTGACCGTGGTGACCAACTCCCTGCTGGTCGCGCAGGCGCTGGCGCATGCCAACCGCGTCGAGGTGGTGATGACCGGCGGCACGCTGCGCGGCTCCAACTACGCCCTGGTGGGGAGTGGTGCGGAGCAGTCGCTCCAGGGGCTGCGGGTGACGCGGGCCTTCCTGTCCGGCAGCGGGCTCACCGCGGAGCGGGGGCTGTCCACGTCCAACATGCTGTCGGCGAGCGTCGACCGGGCCCTGGTGCAGTCCGCGGCGGAGGTGGTGGTCCTGGCGGACCACACGAAGCTGGGCACCGACACGATGTTCCAGACGGTGCCGACGGACGTGATGACCCGTCTGGTGACGGACGAGCCGCCGCCGCACGACGACCGGGCTGCGACGGAGCTCCAGGCGCTGGCGGACCAGGGCGTGCAGATCGCCGTGGCGGGCGCGCAGGGGCGGCCGGCTCCGGCGGGGCGCCGCGAGGCGCCGCTTCCGGGTCAGCGCCGCACGCATCCGGTGCAGCCTCCGGGTCCGCAGCTCCGCGTGGCGGACCTGGGCCGGCACTGACCGTCGGCGCGGGCGGGTGACGCGACGTCGCCGGGCGGGCCGGAAGCGGCACGCCCGGCGACGGGAACGCGGTCAGTCCTTGATCTCGCAGATGACCGTGCCGGCGGAGAGGGACCCGCCGACCTCGGCGGTGAGGCCCTTGACGGTGCCGGCGCGGTGGGCGTTCAGCGGCTGCTCCATCTTCATCGCCTCCAGGACGACGACCAGTTCGCCCTCGGCGACCTGCTGGCCCTCTTCGACGGCGACCTTCACGATCGTGCCCTGCATGGGCGAGGCGAGGGCGTCGCCGGACGCGGCCGAGCCGGACTTCTTCGCGGCCTTGCGCTTCGGCTTCTTCGTTCCGGCGGTCGCCGCGGCGGGGGCGACGCCGAGCGAGGCGGGCAGGGACACCTCGAGCCGCTTGCCGCCGACCTCGACGACGACGGTCTCGCGCGTGCCCTCGGCCTCGTCGTCGTCCTCTGCGCCGGGTGCCGCGAAGGGCGTGATCTCGTTGACGAACTCGGTCTCGATCCACCGGGTGTGGACGTCGAACGGGTGGCCCTGGCGTCCGTGGACCTCCGGCCCGAACGCCGCGTCGCGGACGACGACGCGGTGGAAGGAGAGGGCCGTGGCCATGCCCTCGACGCGGAACTCGTCGAGTGCGCGGGCGGCGCGCTGGAGGGCCTGCTGCCGGGAGGCGCCGGTGACGATCAGCTTGGCGAGCAGCGAGTCCCAGGCCGGGCCGATGACGGAGCCGCTCTCCACACCGGCGTCCAGGCGGATGCCCGGACCGGCCGGCGGGTCGAACAGCGTGACCGTGCCCGGGGCGGGCAGGAAGTTGCGGCCCGGGTCCTCGCCGTTGATGCGGAACTCGAAGGAGTGGCCGCGCACCGCCGGGTCGTCGTAGCCCAGCTCCTCGCCGTCGGCGATGCGGAACATCTCGCGTACCAGGTCGATGCCGGTGACCTCCTCGGTCACCGGGTGCTCGACCTGGAGGCGGGTGTTGACCTCGAGGAAGGAGATGGTGCCGTCCTGGCCTACGAGGAACTCGCAGGTGCCCGCGCCCTCGTAGCCGGCCTCCTTGAGGATGGCCTTGGACGCGCGGTACAGCTCGGCGTTCTGCTCGTCGCTCAGGAAGGGCGCGGGCGCCTCCTCGACGAGCTTCTGGTGGCGGCGCTGGAGGGAGCAGTCGCGGGTGGAGACGACGACGACGTTGCCGTGCTTGTCGGCCAGGCACTGGGTCTCGACGTGCCGCGGACGGTCCAGGTAGCGCTCGACGAAGCACTCGCCGCGCCCGAAGGCGGCGACGGCCTCGCGCACGGCGGACTCGTACAGCTCGGGGACCTCCTCCAGGGTGCGGGCGACCTTCAGGCCGCGGCCGCCGCCGCCGAAGGCGGCCTTGATGGCGATGGGCAGGCCGTGCTCCTCGGCGAAGGTCACGACCTCCTCCGCGCCGGAGACGGGGTCGGGGGTGCCGGCGACGAGGGGGGCGCCGGCGCGCTGCGCGATGTGACGGGCCGCCACCTTGTCGCCCAGGTCGCGGATCGCCTGCGGCGGCGGGCCGATCCAGGTGAGGCCGGCGTCGAGGACGGCCTGCGCGAATTCGGCGTTCTCGGAGAGGAAGCCGTAACCGGGGTGGATCGCGTCCGCACCGGAGTCCGCGGCGGCCTTCAGCACCTTCGCGACGTCCAGGTAGCTCGCCGCCGGGGTGTCGCCGCCGAGCGCGAAGGCTTCGTCGGCCACCCGCACATGGAGTGCGTCGCGGTCCGGGTCGGCGTAGACGGCGACACTCGCGATACCGGCGTCCCGGCACGCTCGAGCAACCCGGACAGCGATCTCGCCGCGGTTGGCGATGAGCACCTTGCGCACGATGACTCCCTACTTGGCGCTGCGCCGCAAACAGAAGTGAACGGCGCGATTTTAGCTAGTGGTGACACCCCACGCCGAGTCGCCCACAGGGGTGAGCTTGCCCACACGGAGTGTGATCCGAGGGCAGGTCCACCCCCGCGTTGCCTTGTCATCCCACGGTACGCCCGGTTCCAGGCGCCGACCGACGAACGGCGATGTGGGCAAGGTCTCTGTGCGACCGCTCGTGCTCAACTCCTGCTTCTTTGTGGGGTTCCTACTAAGTTCGGCGGTGAGATGGAGTAAATCCCCGCAACTGCTCCCGGCTCTTGCCACCGGGTGTACCCGCCAGTAGCGTGCGGGGGCCATTGTTCGTACCCGGAGTAACGACGAAGTGGGCAGGTGGGGTGGGTGACCCGCAGACCGGTGGCCGCGATCGCCGCGGTCGTACTGACGTGCGAGGCCGTGGGGTTCGTGCTGCTCCAGGTGTTCATGGGGATGGTCGTGGACAAGCAACAGATGTCCCTGGCCGGCCTCGACCCCGACATGATGAGCACGGGTTCCGTCGTCGGCGGGGCGCTGCTCGGTGCCTACCTCCTGTTCTGCGCCGGCGTGCTGGTGGTGATGGCCGTACGGGACCGCGCGCCCGGCAAGGTACCCCGGCTGCTCCTCATCAGCGCCGCCGTGCTGCACGCGGTACTCGGGGCGTTGACGATCGGCCTGGTGGGCTGGTCGGCGTTCGGCTTCATGATGCTGGTGCTGGCCCTGCTGGTCTGGACGCTGGTGTCGTACTCCCGGCTGCCCAAGCACCGCCGTACGGACGGCGGTTCGGCGCCGCAGCCTAGCGCGGAGCCCACAGCCGGGTGATCGGCACGCCGAGGTCGGCGAGCATGCTCCGGAGCGTGGGCAGCGACAGCCCGATGACGTTGCCGGGGTCGCCGTCCACCCCGTCGACGAACGGCGCGGAGAGACCGTCCAGGGTGAACGCGCCCGCCACGTGCAGCGGTTCGCCGGAGGCGACGTAGGCAGCGACCTCCTCGTCCGACGGGGTGCCGAAGCGGACCGTGGTCGAAGCGGTCCCGCTCGTCCTCCGGTCGCCGCGCCGGTCGATCACGCAGTGGCCCGTCCGCAGCACGCCGGAACGGCCGCGCATGGACTTCCAGCGTGCGGTGGCGTCCTCCGCGTCGTCCGGTTTGCCCAGGGCCTGCCCGTCGAGTTCGAGCACCGAGTCGCAGCCGATCACCAGTGCGTCCGCGGTCTCCGGCCGGGCGGCGACCGCCTCGGCCTTGGCCTCCGCGAGCATCCGGGCGAGTTCCGCCGGGGTGTCGGCGCTGAGCGCGTCCTCGTCCACACCGCTGACGATCACCTCGGGGTCGAGTCCGGCCTGCCGCAGCAGCCCGAGCCGGGCGGGGGAGGCGGAGGCGAGGACGAGGCGGCGTGCGGGTGCGGGCTGCTGGGCGTTCATGCGGCTCATCGTAGCGACGGCCGGTCCTCAGCGGGCCTGCACGGCGAGGGCCGCGGCGACCATCGCGGCGACGGCGAGGACCCAGGCCATCCGCCGCAGCATCGCCTGGGCGGCGCGCAGCTCGGCGGGCGGCTTGTTCTCGGGGTCGGACCACAGCATCCCCCGATCATGCGGCGCCACCCGGCCGGAGCGCCTGAGTACGGATACTCATCACGGCGCCCCGGCCGGGATCGCGCCCCGACAGGACGCGGTCGTGGCCGGGGCGCCGTGGGGAAGCCCGGTGCTCAGGCCGGCCAGAAAGTGGTGCGCCAGGCCTTGGGACCCGGGTGCGGCAGCATCCGGCGGGGCACCGTACGGGCCGGGTCGGACCACTCGGCCCCCCGGTGTGCCGCCTCGCCCGCGGCGGCGGAGGCGGCCGCCCGGGCCTGGACCACCGCCAGTGCGGCGGCCAGCTCCTCGGGCGTCGGGTTGCCCCGTATCACCTTGATCATGGGCTCCACGTCCCTTCCTACAGCGGGATGTTGCCGTGCTTCTTCGGGGGCAGCTGCTCGCGCTTGGTGCGCAGCGTGCGCAGGCCGCGGACGATGTGGCGTCGGGTCTCGGCGGGAAGGATGACGGCGTCCACATACCCGCGTTCGGCCGCGACATACGGGTTCAGCAGCGCGTCCTCGTACTCCTGCGTCAGCTCGGCGCGCAGCTCCTCGCGCTCCTCGTCGCCCTCGACGGCCGCGAGGCGGCGGCGGTGCAGGATGTTCACGGCGCCCTGGGCGCCCATCACGGCGATCTGCGCGGTGGGCCAGGCGAAGTTGAGGTCCGCGCCCAGGTGCTTGGAACCCATGACGTCGTAGGCGCCGCCGAACGCCTTGCGTGTGATGACGGTGATCAGCGGGACGGTCGCCTCCGCGTAGGCGTAGATCAGCTTGGCGCCGCGCCGGATGATGCCGTCGTACTCCTGGTCCGTGCCGGGCAGGAAGCCGGGCACGTCCACGAACGTCAGCACCGGGATGTTGTACGCGTCGCAGGTGCGGACGAAGCGGGCCGCCTTCTCGCTGGCGTCGATGTCCAGGCAGCCGGCGAACTGCATCGGCTGGTTGGCCACGATGCCCACCGACTGCCCCTCGACCCGGCCGAAACCGGTGATGATGTTGGGCGCGAAGAGCGCCTGGGTCTCCAGGAACTCGCTGTCGTCCAGCACGTGCTCGATGGCGCGGTGCATGTCGTACGGCTGGTTCGCCGAGTCCGGGATGAGCGTGTCCAGCTCGCGGTCCTCGTCCGAGGTCTCCAGGTCGGCTTCCTCGGGGAAGACCGGCGGGTCGGTGAGGTTGTTGCTCGGCAGGTAGGACAGCAGCGCCTTGACGTACTCGATCGCGTCCTTCTCGTCGCCCGCCATGTGGTGCGCCACGCCGGAGGTCGCGTTGTGCGTCCGGGCGCCGCCGAGCGCCTCGAAGCCGACGTCCTCACCGGTGACCGTCTTGATCACGTCCGGGCCGGTGATGAACATGTGCGAGGTCTTGTCGACCATCACGGTGAAGTCGGTGATCGCCGGGGAGTACACCGCGCCGCCCGCGCAGGGCCCCATGATGAGGCTGATCTGCGGGACCACGCCGGAGGCGTGCACGTTGCGGCGGAAGATCTCCGCGAACAGGCCGAGGGCGGTGACGCCCTCCTGGATACGTGCGCCCCCGCCGTCGTTGATGCCGACGACCGGGCAGCCGGTCTTCATCGCGAAGTCCATCACCTTGACGATCTTCTCGCCGTACACCTCGCCGAGCGAGCCGCCGAAGATGGTGAAGTCCTGCGAGTACACGCAGACGGGGCGGCCGTCCACCGTGCCGTAGCCGGTGACGACCCCGTCGCCGTACGGCCGGTTCTTCTCGATGCCGAACGCCGTGGAGCGATGGCGCGCGAACTCGTCGAGTTCGGTGAACGACCCCTCGTCGAGCAGCAGTTCCACGCGCTCCCGCGCGGTCAGCTTGCCCTTGGCGTGCTGCTTCTCGATGGCCCGCTCGGACCCCGCGTGCGTCGCCTCGTGGGCGCGCTGCCGGAAATCCGCGATCTTGCCCGCGGTCGTATGGATGTCGGGGCTGGTCTCCTGCTCGGACACGGCCTGCGGCTCCTCGCTCCTGCGTTTCGCTCCTGCGTCGGCTACTCATTCGTAGGCTATCCGCGCGCGGCGGCTCCGACGCTGCGGCGTTGGCCACACTTCCCGCCGGGTGCGGTGGGCCGGGGCTTCCGGGCCGCCCGCGGCGCGAGGAGCGGCGCGCGCCGCGGGCCTAGGGTGACCGTATGAGCTCCGAGAACCCCGGCGACCGGCAAAGCCGCTGGTCCGACCTCGACCGTCCGCCGCTCAACGCCACAGCCCTCCGGGACGCCCTCGTCCGCCCGGACACCCTGTGGACGTCCCTCGACGTCCTGGACCGCGTCGGCTCCACGAACACCGCCCTGGTGGAGCGGGTACGGGCCGGCGAGGCGGGCGAGGGCGCCGTGCTGGTGGCCGAGGAGCAGACCGCCGGCCGCGGCCGGCTGGAGCGCGGCTGGAGCGCCCCGGCCCGTTCCGGGATCTTCCTCTCGGTCGCCCTGGAACCCGCTCCGCCGGTGGAGCGCTGGGGCTGGCTGCCCCTCCTCACCGGGGTGGCGGCCGCGGCGGCGCTCGCCCGCACGGGGGGTGTGGACATGCTCCTCAAGTGGCCCAACGACCTCCTCACGGAGATCGGCGACGAGGAGCGCAAGATCGGCGGCATCCTGGCCGAGCGGGCCGGGGAGCGCATGGTCGTCGTCGGACTGGGCCTGAACGTCTCGCTGCGCGAGGAGGAGCTGCCGGTGCCGCAGGCCGGGTCGCTCGCCCTGGCCGGGGCGCCGGGACGCGACCGGGACCCGCTGCTGCGGGCCCTGCTCCGCTCCCTGGAGACCTGGTACGGCCGTTGGCGTGACGCGGACGGCGACCCCGCGGCCTGCGGGCTGCTGGAGGCGTACGCGGCGGGCTGCTCCACGCTCGGGCGCGAGGTGCGCGCGGAGTTGCCGGGCGGCGAGTCGGTCACCGGCGAGGCCGTCGCGGTGGACGGAGACGGGCGTCTGGTGCTGGCCACCCAGCAGGGTCTGCAGCGGCCGGTCGGCGCAGGTGACATCGTTCATCTGCGCCCCGCCCGAGGAGAGTGAGCGGGGGCACACCTGACGTATTGTGGTCATTCGGCGGACCCGGGAGAGATCGGAAGGGCAGTGCACAGGGGCGACGGGACCTGGCAGGGCCGACAGGGAGCGGGCAGTGGCCGTGGATGAGCCGGACGAGCCGGACACCCCCGACGACCCGTCGCCCGCGCCCGCGCCCGTGTCCGCGGAGGCCGGTGCGGTGGCGGGCGGGGACGCCCGCCCGGAGGACGACTCGGGGGCTCGGGCGCCCAGCGACGGGCCGAACGGGCTGAGCGACGATCCCAGCGCGCTGAGCATCGAGGAGCTGATCCTCGGCGCCGGGCGGCAGTACACCCCCTTCCAGGCGGCCCGTGCGGCGGGCGTGCCGATGGAGCTGGCGTCCCGTTTCTGGCGGGCCATGGGGTTCGCCGACGTGGGGCAGGCCCGTGCGCTGACCGAGGCGGACGTGCTGGCGCTGCGGCGTCTGTCCGGTCTGGTCGAGGCGGGGCTGCTGAGCGAGCCGATGGCGATCCAGGTGGCGCGTTCCACCGGGCAGACCACGGCCCGGCTCGCCGACTGGCAGATGGACTCCTTCCTGGAGGACCTGACCGAGCCGCCCGAGCCCGGCATGACCCGCAACGAGGTCACCTACCCGCTGGTCCAGCTGCTGCTGCCGGAGCTCGAGGAGTTCCTCGTGTACGTGTGGCGGCGGCAGCTCGCGGCGGCCACCGGCCGGGTGGTGCAGGCGCAGGACGACGACGACACCGTCGCCCGCCGGCAGGCCATCGGCTTCGCCGACCTCGTGGGTTTCACCCGGCTGACGCGCCGGCTGGAGGAGGACGAGCTCGGTGAGCTGGTCGAGGCGTTCGAGACGACGGCCGCGGACCTGGTGGCGGCGCACGGCGGGCGGCTGATCAAGGCCCTGGGCGACGAGGTGCTGTACGTCGCGGAGGAGGCGGGGACCGCGGCGGAGATCGGGCTGCGGCTGATCGAGACGCTCGGTAACGACGCGACGATGCCCGAGCTGCGGGTGGGGATCGCGTTCGGGACGATGACGAGCCGGATGGGCGACGTCTTCGGCAACACCGTGAACCTGGCGAGCCGGCTGACGTCGATAGCGCCGAAGGACACGGTGCTGGTGGACGGGGCGCTGCGGTCGGAGCTGACGGGGGCGGGGCATGCGCCGGAGTCGGAGAAGGAGACCGAGGACCTGTCCGGGTTCCGGTTCGCGCTGCAGCCGCTGTATCAGCGGCCGGTGCGAGGGCTCGGTGTGGTCGAGCCGTGGTTGCTGACGCGGCGTTCGTGAGGGGCGGGCGCGGGCGCGGGGCGGTGGCTGGTGTGTGGGTGTGGGTCGGGGGCGCGCCTGCCCCTGCGCCCATGCCTTCGGAGGTCGGTCGTCGCCGTTCGGGCTGGGGGCTGCCGCGGGTACGCTCGCGCGGAAACGAGCGTTCACAAGGGAGGCGGCTGTGAGGACGACCAGGTACGGCGAGTTCGTCGAGGTGCGGGTGGACGAGGCCACGCATGTGGCGGAGCTCGTGCTGGACCGGCCGAAGGCGATGAACGCCGTGTCGACGGGGATGGCGCGGTCCGTCGCCGAGGCGTGCGAGGCGGTGGCGGGGGATGCCGGGGCGAGGGTGGTCGTGCTCACGTCGACGCACGAGCGGGCGTTCTGCGTGGGTGCTGACCTGAAGGAGCGGAACTCCTTCACGGACGCCGAGCTGGGGCGGCAGCGGCCGCACGCGCGGGCGGCGTACACCGGGGTGCTGGAGCTGCCGCAGCCGACGGTGGCCGCGGTGCACGGGTACGCGCTGGGCGGCGGGTTCGAGCTGGCGCTGTCGTGCGACGTGATCGTCGCCGACACGACGGCGGTCGTCGGCCTGCCGGAGGTGTCGGTGGGCGTGATCCCGGGCGGCGGCGGGACGCAGCTGTTGCCGCGCCGGGTGGGTGCGGCGCGGGCGGCGGAGCTGATCTTCACGGCGCGACGGGTGGAGGCCGCGGAGGCGCGGGAGCTGGGACTGGTGGACATCCTGGCGGCCGAGGGCGCGGACCGCGAGGAGGCGCTGGAGCTGGCCGGGAGGATGGCCGGGAACTCGCCGGTGGGGCTGCGGGCGGCCAAGCGGGCGCTGCGGACCGGGTGGGGGATGGACCTGCGGGCCGGGCTGGAGGTCGAGGACGCGGCATGGCGGACGGTCGCCTTCTCCGGGGACCGTGCGGAGGGCGTCGCGGCGTTCAACGAGAAGCGCCGGCCGGAGTGGCCCGGAGAGTGACGCCCCCTGTCGGAAATGGCGTGCTCTGCACTGTTTCAACGGAAAACTTCTAGTGTGGACACATGGCAGAGGACGGGCGGCTGCGGGCGGTCGTGGAGCTGGCGCAGGCCATGGCGGCCGCGCACACGTCGGTCGAGGTCGCGCACGCGGCCGCCGCGGGGGCGCTGCACGCCATAGGGGGTTCGTTCGCGGCGGTGTCCCAGTGGGAGCGGGAGCACGGCCGGCTGCGCGTGCTGGTGAACGTCGGGGACCTGGCCGGTGGGGAGGAGGAGTTCCCCGCCGACGAGTCCTACCCGGTGTACGACTTCCCGGAGATCACCGAGGCGCTGCACGAGCGCTGGGTGGCGGGCGGCGAGCCGCACGCGTGGATCGAGACGGCGGACGGGCCTCCGACGGGGAGGGTGGCCGGGCTGCGGCGGCGGGGAAGGTCGTCCTGTGTGGTGGCGCCCATCGTGCTGCACGGCCGGGCCTGGGGGGAGCTGTACGTGGCGCGGGGCGCCGAGGCGGAGGCTTTCGGCCGGGTGGACGCGGACTTCGCGACGGTGCTGGCCGCGATCATCGCGGCCGGCGTCGCGCAGAACGAGCGGCTGGAGGAGGTGCGCAGGCTCGCGTTCACCGATCCGCTGACCGGGCTGGCGAACCGGAGGGCGGTGGACGTGCGGCTGGACGAGGCGCTGGAGCGGCACCGCCTGGAGGGGGAGGTGGTCAGCCTCGCTGTGTGCGACGTCAACGGGCTGAAACGGGTCAACGACGTGCACGGGCACGAGGCGGGGGACCGGTTGCTGGCCCGCTTCGGCGCGGTGTTGTCGTACTGCGGGGCGCTGCTGCCGGGGGCGCTGGCGGCGCGGCTGGGCGGTGACGAGTTCTGCCTGCTGTCGGTGGGCCCTACCGCGGACGAGGTGGTGCGGGCGGCGGAGGAGCTGTGCCGCCGGGCGGGTGAGCTTGAGCTGGGCGACGGGGTGTCGGTGGGCATCGCCTCCACGGGCGACCCGATCGGGCAGGTGCTCTCGGCGCGGCGGCTGTTCCGGCTCGCGGACGCGGCGCAGTACCGGGCGAAGGCGGCGCGGGCGCGGAAGCCGGTGGTGGCGGGGCGGGACGGCGGGGTGGACGACCCGGTGGTGCGGATGGCCGATGCTCCGGCCCGGCCCGGCCTGGAGCGGCGGCGGTTCCGCGGAGCGTGAAGAATCGTTTGGCCGCCGTGACAGATCTGAATTCAGTCTTTAGGGTGACTGAATATGAGTATGCACACCGTCGTGGTCGAGACGTCCGGACTCCGCGCCGAGGACGTCGTCGCCGTTGCCCGTGACGCCGCCCGGGTCGAGCTCTCGAAGGACGCCCTGAACGCCGTCGCCGCCGCGCGACGGCACATCGACGAGCTGGCGGCCAAGCCCGACCCCGTCTACGGCGTCTCCACCGGCTTCGGCGCCCTCGCCGTCCGCCACATCAGCCCCGAGCTGCGCGCGCAGCTCCAGCGCAACATCGTCCGCTCGCACGCGGCCGGGACCGGCCCGGCGGTGGAGCGCGAGGTCGTTCGCGCGCTGATGTTCCTGCGGCTGAAGACCGTCGCCTCGGGCCGCACGGGCGTGCGTCCCGAGGTCGTGCAGACCATGGCCGACGTGCTGAACGCGGGCATCACCCCCGTCGTGCACGAGTACGGCTCGCTGGGGTGCTCCGGCGACCTGGCTCCGCTGTCGCACTGCGCGCTGACCCTGATGGGCGAGGGCGACGCGGAGGGGCCGGACGGCACCGTGCGGCCCGCGGGGGAGCTACTGGCCGAGCACGGCATCGCGCCCGTGGAGCTGCGGGAGAAGGAAGGGCTGGCCCTCCTCAACGGCACCGACGGCATGCTCGGCATGCTCGTCATGGCCTGCGCCGACCTGGCGCGGCTGCACACCTCCGCCGACATCACGGCCGCGCTGTCGCTGGAGGCGCTGCTGGGCACCGACCGGGTGCTGGCGCCGGAGCTGCACGCGATCCGCCCGCACCCGGGGCAGGCCGCCTCGGCCGCCAACATGCTCAAGGTGCTCGAGGGCTCCGGCCTCACCGGCCACCACCAGGACGACGCGCCGCGGGTGCAGGACGCCTACTCGGTGCGCTGCGCCCCGCAGGTCGCGGGTGCGGGCCGGGACACGCTGAGCCACGCCCGTACGGTCGCCGAGCGCGAGCTGGCCGCGGCGGTGGACAACCCGGTGGTGCTCCCGGACGGCCGGGTCGAGTCGAACGGCAACTTCCACGGGGCCCCGGTGGCCTACGTGTTGGACTTCCTCGCGATCGCGGCCGCCGACCTGGCCTCCATCGCCGAACGCCGCACGGACCGGCTGCTGGACAAGAACCGCTCGCACGGTCTGCCGCCCTTCCTCGCGCACGACGCGGGTGTCGACTCCGGGCTGATGATCGCGCAGTACACGCAGGCGGCGCTGGTGAGCGAACTGAAGCGACTGGCCGTGCCGGCCTCGGCGGACTCGATCCCGTCCTCCGCGATGCAGGAGGACCACGTCTCCATGGGCTGGTCGGCGGCGCGGAAGCTGCGCACCGCGGTCGACAACCTGACGCGCGTCGTGGCCATCGAGCTGTACGCGGCCGCGCGTGCGGTGGAGCTGCGCGAGGCGGACGGGGGCACGGCGTCACCCGCGAGCCGTGCGGTGCTGGCGGCCGCCCGGGAGGCGGGCGTCGGCGGGCCGGGCGAGGACCGCTTCCTGTCGCCGGACATGGCGGCCGCCGAAGTGTTCGTCCGGGGCGGCGGTCTGGTGGCCGCGGCGGAGTCGGTCACGGGTCCGCTGGCCTGAGTCCACGGGTCCGGCGCGCGTGATCTGCGTCGCACGCCGGGCGCGCGGGAGCGTTCAGCGGCGGGCGCGGACGGCGCGGGCGCGGGCGGCCAGCAGTCCGCCCGCGCCCGCGAGGCCGACGGCGCCGAGCACGTACGGGGTGGTGTTCGACCCGGAATCCGGGTGCAGTCGGGGACCGGCCACCGCGCCGGGGTCGGCGGCGGCCCGGACCTCTGCGGCGGCGGTACGCATCTCGTCGCCGGCCGGTGGTTCGGGGGAGGCCTGCGCGGACGGCACGAAGCCGAGAGCGAAGAGCAGACCGGCTGCGGCGGCTGCCGTCGCAAGGGGCCGCCGGTGCGCGGACACAGTGGACAAAACGGGCATGAAGCCCCCTCGGTGCATCGCCCTCGCGAGGCGGGGGACGCGGGTGGTGCGGACGGTGCGGCGGCTCATGTTAGTGATCATCATCCTCACGCGGAAGACCCGTTGGCGCGTCGGGGAGGTGTAGCTCCCACGAGGCTGGGCAGGCACCCGGAACGACCCGGGCTGACCTGGGCGGCTGGACAGGGCCGCCTCCGGGGCCGAAGACTCTCCCGGGGCGCGGGTGCGCAAGTCCCGCGCCATGCACGGCAGAGCGAGAGACGTCACAGGACATCACGATCAGGTGTCGTGCCCCACAGTTTCATCCGAGGTGGAACGGATCACAGACAGATGGCGTTTTCTTCCGTAGAGCTGGGAGATGCCTTGCCCGTTTTGCCGGTAAGGCCCCGCAGCTGGTCTGGTCGGGGAGTCCAGGGACTCAGCAAGCAGATGGAGAAGGTGTGATGACGGTGGGGAAGCACCGCAGGGGCATGGCGGCGGCGGCTGCGCTGCTGAGCGGTGTTCTGACGCTGACCGCCTGCGGTGGCGGTGACGCCTCCGGCGAGGAGGACGGCGAGAAGAAGGCCGATTCGCAGAGCAAGGTCGACCAGGCCGCCGCGGAGGACGCCTCGGCGGCGCGAATAGCCATCTCTCCCAAGGACGGCAGCGACGACGCGAGCATCAACAGCGCCGGCAAGGTCACCGTCGCCGACGGCAAGCTCGTCGAGGTGACCCTGACCGCGTCGGCGACCGGCGCGGAGGTGGCCGGCACGCTCTCCGGCGACGGCAAGTCCTGGAAGCCGGACGGCCAGCTGGAGCGGGCCACCCGGTACGAGATCCGAGCGGTCGCCGAGGACTCGGAGGGCCGCGAGGCCCACGAGGCCTCGTCGTTCACGACGGTCTCCCCGGAGAACAGCTTCATCGGCTACTTCACGCCGGACGACGGCACCACGGTCGGCGTCGGCATGCCGGTCTCCGTCAACTTCGACAAGCCGGTCGAGAACAAGGCCGAGGTTCAGAAGGCGATCGACGTCAACAGCTCCAGCGGCCAGGAAGTCGTCGGCCACTGGTTCAGCGACACCCGGATCGACTTCCGTCCCGAGGACTACTGGCAGGCCGGTTCCGAGGTCACCCTCGACCTCGACCTCGACGGCGTGGAGGCGTCCAGCGGCGTGTCCGGCGTCCAGGACAAGACGGTCACCTTCCAGGTCGGCCGCTCGCAGGTCAGCACGGTCGACGTGAAGGCCAAGAAGATGACGGTGATGCGGGACGGCAAGACCGTCAAGACCTTCCCCATCTCCGCGGGCAGCGCCGAGAACCCGACCTGGAACGGCGAGATGGTGATCTCCGAGAAGTTCGAGGAGACCCGGATGAACGGCGCCACCGTCGGCTTCACCGACGACGACGGCGAGGGCGAGTACGACATCAAGGACGTGCCGCACGCCATGCGGCTGTCCACGTCCGGCACCTTCATCCACGGCAACTACTGGGCCGCCGACAGCATCTTCGGCTCCGCCAACACCAGCCACGGCTGCGTCGGCCTCAACGACGTGAAGGGCGCGGACGACCCGGCGCAGGACGGCGCCTGGTTCTTCGAGAACTCGCTCATCGGCGACGTCGTCGTGGTCAAGGGCTCGCCGGACAAGGAGATCGAGCCTTCCAACGGCCTCAACGGATGGAACCTCTCCTGGGCCGACTGGCAGGCCGGCTCCGCGATCTGACCCGCGCCACGGGCCGCAGGCCCGGCACGGCACGCGAAGCGCCCCCGAACACCGCGGTGTTCGGGGGCGCTTCGCGTGCCGGTCACCCGCTCGCGCCGCTCGCCTTCGCGAACTCCTCGAGGAACGCCGCCTCGAACGCCTTCAGGTCGTCCGGCCTCCGGCTGGTCACCAGTGCGTTCGGGCCGTCGGCGCACACCCGCACCTGCTCGTCCACCCACGTCGCCCCGGCGTTCCGCAGGTCCGTCGCCAGGCTGGGGAACGAGGTGAGGGTGCGGCCCCGCACCACGTCGGCCTCGATCAGCGTCCACGCCGCGTGGCAGATCGCCGCGACCGGCTTGCCCGCGCTGAAGAAGCCCTTCACGAAGGCCACCGCGTCGGGGTCCATCCGCAGCAGGTCGGGATTCGCCACACCGCCGGGCAGCACCAGCCCGTCGTAGTCGGCCGCCGTCACGTCGTCGACCTTGCGGTCCACGGGGAAGGTGTCGGCCTTGTCCAGGTGGTGGAAGGCCTGCACGCGGCCGTCCGTCGTGGACACCAGCTCGGGTGTGCCGCCCTCGTCGGTGACCGCCCGCCAGGGGTCGGTCAGTTCCATCTGCTCCGCGCCCGCGGGAGCCACGAGAAATGCCACCTTCACGCTCGTCACGTCCTCTCCGGCACATCGGTGTTCCGGCCGCAGGGGCGCCGGAACCGCTGCGGCGGGCACGGCCCGGGTGTCCGCACCGGAGCGGTTCATGCGGGCCCGGTGACGAGTTGCAGGACCCCGGAGCCCTCCCTAGCGTGAAAACGCAGCCGGTCACCACGTGACTACGGAAAGTGCTGCCTCCCCGGACTCCCGTCCCCGGAGTCCCCGTCCCCTGGAGAAACACATGCTTCACTCCACCATCAGCAAGCTGGCGGTCGTCGTCGCCGGCGGTGCCGTCACCGCGCTCGCCGCCGTCGGCCCCGCGGCCGCCGCCCCGGCCCTCCCCGAGGGCGGCGGCAAGGTCCACAAGGGCTGGACGAAGACCTGGACCTGGGTCCACGAGCGCCCGAGCCACCGTTCGGACAAGATCGACAAGCTGCGGCCGCACACCAAGGTCTACATCAAGTGCAAGGTCCGCAACGAGGGCGAGACCTGGTACAAGCTGGCCAAGCGCCACGGCTGGGTGGACGCGGACAAGGTCAAGACCCACGACTGGATCCCGCGCTGCCGCTACACCGGATGGAACGACATGTCCGAGTCGGGCCCGCTGTCGGACTACCAGTCCGCGCCGGCCGCCGACTTCGGCGGTGAGCCGCTCGGCTGACCGCCGCGCGCCACACCCCGCGCGGGACCCTGACCGCGGGCGGGGAGAGGCGGAGGCCGGGTGCACTCCACCCCAGGCCGCCGTCCCTCCCCGCCCCGCGGCGCGTCCGGACGACGGGTCCGGGCGCGCCGGCGTGGGCGGGCGCCGGAGCCGGTGCGGCTGCTCACAGCTCACGTTCCAGCCGGATCGCCCGGCGCAGGTCCTCCCGGGCCGTGGTCCCCTCGCCCTCGTAGTGCTCGAGCATCGCCTCCGCGATGGCGTCCAGCTTCTGCTGGATCGCGTGCTCCGCGCGCCGCTCGGAGTTCTTCAGCAGCGCGAGGAGCAGCAGGTTCACCGAGGTCAGGGCGTCGCCGGCGAGGATCAGCCAGGGCACCGGCACATGCACGAAGTGGACGGCGACGACGCCGGCGATCATCAGGATGCAGGCGGCGAAGAACAGTGGCGAGCTCGTCACGTTCGACACGCGCTCGGAGAACCGCTCGAAGACTCCGCGTTCGCCGCCGCCGCGTTCGGCCGGATGCTGAAGTGTCATGCTCACCGGGTTCCCCCGGGTCAGGGCGCCGACCCCGCCCGCGCCAGGCCGGGTGACCCGAACGGCGCAGCGGGGCCGCGCGATCCTCGGATCGTGCGGCCCCGCCCGCGCGGTGGCCGTGGCCGTCAGATGCCCGCGGCTCCCGCTCCCGTGCTGCTCACCACGACCGCGATGATGATCGCCTGGGCCTGGTCGATCGCCCGGCGCACCGCAGGCTGCACCCACTGGCCCTTCGCGATCTCCTCCATGCGGGAGTCGACCTTGCGGCGGTCCTCGCCGGGGAAGGCCAGCTTGCCGAGCTTGGCGCCGCGGATCAGCGCCACCAGCGACGCCGTGTGCTCGTCCGGGTCGGCGCCGCGCAGCACCACCGCGCCCAGCCGCGCCCGCAGTTCCTCCTCCGGCGCGCCGTCCGCCTCCGGATAGCGGGTCACGGGGAAGAGGCCGAGTACCTTCTTCTTCTCCTCGCGCACCAGCCCGCGCGCGATCAGCGACTCGGTGGTGCCCTCGCGCACGCACTTCGCCCGTTCCATGGCCTTCTTGACCTTCAGCTCCGGCCCCTTCTCCGCGATCGCGGCCAGTGCCGTGTCGAGGTGCGGCACGCCCAGCGGTGACGCGTCCACGACCTTGGCCCTGTCGTCCTCGACCTCGACCCGTCCGGCGAGGACGAGCTCGACCAGCGCCCCGCCGGCGAGCGCCCAGTGCGTGCCGTCCTTCGCCTTGGCGGCACCGCTGTCGTCGTCGAGGGAGAGGAGCATGACCTCTTCGGGCAGTGTGAGTCGCGTCATGCCACGCCGCCTGCCCGTCCGGTACCCGGGCAAACGCCCGCCGCGCCGGTGCGGGGCGGTTCCTCAGTGGCTGCCGGACGAGGCAACCGCGCCGGGCGTGCGCGCGTCCTCTACTCGCCCACCCTGCCGTCGATCCGTTCCCGCAGCAGGTCCGCGTGGCCGTTGTGGCGGGCGTACTCCTCGATCATGTGCACCAGCACCTCGCGCAGCGAGAGCGGCTGCCCGTCGTGCTCGACGGTGAGGTCCATGCCCGGGGCGTCGGCGGCGAACCTCTCCGCGAATGCGACCTCCCGCCGCCAGACCCGCCACGCCTCCTCGACCGCCGCCGCGTCGCCCACGGCGCCGTCGAAGTCCGCGTCCCGGTCGTCGGGCCGGCGGAACGGCCGCTGCCCCTGCTCGCCGGACAGAACCTTGCGGAACCAGGCGTGTTCGACTCCCGCGAGGTGCCGGACCAGGCCCAGCAGCGACATGTTCGACGGCGGCACCGAACGCCGTGCCATCTGTTCCGCGTCGAGGCCCGCACACTTCACCTCCAGCGTGAGCCGCTGGTCCCGCAGGTAGCCGGTGAGCGTGGCGCGTTCGCCCTCGTACGGGTCCTGCGACCGCGGGTCGTCGTCGGGGTGAACGAACATGTCCTCCCAGGCGAAGGTGCGCGTGGGCGTCTGCTCCGGGTCTGTGGTGTCTGCCATCCCCGGAGCATCCGTCATCGCGGCACGCGGCGCCACGCGATTTCCGCGCCGCGGCCGTGCTTGCGGCGCGCGGTGGCGTGGCTGCGACCGCGAGTTCAGCCGTCGGTGCGGGCGACGCCGACCGGGCAGGAGACGCCCGTGCCGCCGATCCCGCAGTAGCCGCCCGGGTTCTTGTCCAGGTACTGCTGGTGGTAGGCCTCGGCGGGGTGGAACGGCCGGTCGGCGGCGGGGAGCACGGTGGTGGTGATCTCGCCGTGCCCGGCGTCGGCGAGGACCTTCCGGTACGCCTCGCGGGACGCCTCGGCCGTCGCCTGCTGGGCGGGGGAGTGGGTGTAGACGGCGGAGCGGTACTGGGTGCCGACGTCGTTGCCCTGGCGGTTGCCCTGGGTCGGGTCGTGCGCCTCCCAGAAGACCCGCAGCAGCTCCTCGTAGGAGAGCTGCGCCGGGTCGAACACGACCCGGACGACCTCGGCGTGGCCGGTCATGCCGGAGCACACCTCGTCGTAGGTGGGGTTCGGGGTGTGGCCGCCCTGGTAGCCGACCAGGGTGGTCCACACGCCGTCGGTCTGCCAGAACTTCCGTTCCGCGCCCCAGAAGCAGCCGAGACCGAAGTCGGCGACCTCCAGGCCCTCCGGGTAGGGGCCGGCCAGAGGATTGCCCAGCACGGTGTGCCGGTCCGGCACACCGAAGGCGGGCTCGTCGCGGCCGGGCAGTGCCTCCTCGGCGGTGGGCAGCGTGTTCTTGTGTCGGCCGAAGAGCATGGTGTCTCCCTACGGGGGCGGGGCGAAGGGCCGGTGACGGACGTCAGGCGTGCCGCGTGCCGCCGCCCGCCTTCTTCGCGGTGTCGGTCGCGGACTCGGAGGCCGGGGTCTCCTCGAAGTCGACGCGCTTCATGTGCGTGTTCATGGACTTCATCAGCATCCACACCGCCAGGCCGATGACGGCGAAGACGAGGAAGCCGAGGACGCCGGGGCTCACCTTGCTCTCGTCCAGCTCCTTCGCGAGCGGCAGGAGCTGGGCGAGGCTGGTCTGTGTCGCGCTCATGGGGTCAATTCTCCCGGATGCCGGAGAAGAGGTCGTCCTCGGGGAGGGAGGTGTCCACGAGCGACTTCGCGAGCTCGTACTCCTCCGTCGGCCAGACCTCCCGCTGGATCTCCAGCGGGACGCGGAACCAGCCGCCGTCGGGGTCGATCTGGGTGGCGTGCGCGATGAGGGCCTTGTCGCGGATCTCGAAGAAGTCCCCGCAGGGCACGAACGTGGTCAGTTCGCGCTCCTTGCGCTGGAACTCCTTGAACCGCTCCAGCCACTCGCCGTACGGCGACTCCAGGCCGCGCGCCAGCAGCGCCTCGTGCAGCGCGCGGGTGCGCTGCGGGTTGAAGCCCTGGTTGTAGTAGATCTTCTGCGGCTGCCAGGCCGGGCCGGCATCCGGAAACCGCGTGGCGTCGCCGGCGGCCTCGAAGGCGGCCATGGAGACCTTGTGGGTCATGATGTGGTCGGGGTGCGGGTAGCCGCCGTTCTCGTCGTACGTGGTCATCACGTGCGGACGGAAGGAGCGGATCAGCCGTACCAGCGGCTCGGCCGCCGTCTCGACGTCCTGGAGGGCGAAGCAGCCGTCGGGCAGCGGCGGCAGCGGGTCGCCCTCGGGGAGGCCGGAGTCGACGAAGCCGAGCCACGCCTGCTCGACGCCCAGGATCTCGCGGGCCTCGTCCATCTCCTTGCGGCGCACCTCGTGGATGTTCGCCTCGATGTAGGCGTCGCCCTGGAGCTTGGGGTTGAGGATGGAGCCGCGTTCACCGCCCGTGCAGGTCGCGACCAGCACGTCCACCCCCTCGGACACGTACTTCGCCATGGTCGCGGCGCCCTTGCTCGACTCGTCGTCGGGGTGCGCGTGCACGGCCATCAGTCGGAGCTGCTCAGTCAAGGCTCGATCCTCGTTGTCTCGTCACGTCAGACGGCTTCTATAGTGACCGAACGAGACCCCCGCCGTATTCCCGCCCCACCCGAGTAGGACCTGCCATGGCCGACACCCGTGCCCGCCCGCCCGAGGGCCGCTACGGCCGCTCCGGCGCGGCCGCCGGCGGCCGCGACTCCGAAAGGGGCCTGCGCACGGTCGGCGCCGTGCTGGGGGTGGCGCTGCTCGCTCTGGTCGGCTGGTTCGGCTGGTCCTACGTCGCCGGCTCGGAGGTGAGCGGCTCGGTCATCACCTTCCGCAAGGTCTCGGACGAGTCGGTCGAGGCGCGGCTGGAGATCCACAAGGACGCCGGTGTGACGGGGGTGTGCACCCTTCGTGTGCTGGGTACCGAAGGCGGTGTGGTCGGAAGGAAGGACGTGCGCGTCTCGGGCGGCGCCGAACGTGTCGACCCGGTGGTGACCGTGCGGACCACGGGCCCGGCGGCCCGTATGCAGCTCGTCGGCTGTCACGCGGCGGCGGACGGCTGAGCGGCCCCGGGCGGACGGTCACGCGGTCCCGCGGCGTGCCGGGAGACCGACGTCACGCGAACGGAGGGACACCGTCCGTCCACACTTCTTCCCTTTTCCGCCGGAATTGTTAGGCTCGTTGTTTCCGCCCGCCCGTCTCGGCGCAGCCTTACGGGCAGGGCGTTGTTTTGTGTACCCGGTACCGACGAGGAGCGACCGTGACCCAGACCAGCGACAACGTCACCTGGCTGACCCAGGAGGCGTACAGCCAGCTCAAGGCGGAGCTGGAGTACCTGTCGGGTCCTGCACGCACGGAGATCGCCAAGAAGATCGAGGCGGCGCGTGAGGAGGGAGACCTCCGCGAGAACGGCGGCTACCACGCGGCCAAGGAGGAGCAGGGCAAGCAGGAGCTGCGCGTGCGGCAGCTGACGCAGCTGCTCGAGACGGCCAAGGTGGGCGAGGCTCCTGCGGACACCGGCGTGGTCGCCCCCGGCATGGTGGTGACGATCGCTTTCGACGGCGACGAGGACGACACGCTGACGTTCCTGCTCGCCTCCCGCGAGTACGCCAGCGCCGACGTGGAGACGTACTCCCCGCAGTCCCCGCTGGGGAACGGCGTCAACGGCAAGAAGGTCGGCGAGGACGCCGAGTACGAGCTGCCGAACGGCAAGATGGCATCGGTGCGCATCCTGGAGGCCAAGCCCTACCAGGGCTGAGTGCCGCCACCACGGACACGGTGAAGGGCCCGGACGCCGCGCGCGGCGTCCGGGCCCTTCATGCGTACCGCGGCCCGGTCAGCCGGAGGCGGACTTGTACTTCCGCACCGCCAGCGTCCGGAACACCGCGATGATCAGCACCGACCAGATGAGCGAGGCCCACGCCGGGTGCTGCATCGGCCAGGCGTCCGGCACCGGATAGCCGGGCGCGACGTTGCCGAACAGCTCGCGGGCCGCCTGCACGGTGGCGCTGAACGGATTCCACTCGGCGATGTGCTGGAGCACGGTCGGCATGTTCTGCGACGGCACGAACGCGATGGAGATGAACGTCAGCGGGAACAGCCAGATCAGGCCGCCGGAGGTGGCGGCCTCGGGAGTGCGCACGCTGAGGCCGATCAGGGCCCCGATCCAGGTGAACGCATAGCCCAGCAGGAGCAGCAGGCCGAAGCCGGCGAGCACCTTCAGGGCGTTCTCGTGCGTGCGCCAGCCGACGATGAGGGCGACCAGTGCCAGCACCACCAGGGTGAGGGCGGTCTGCACCAGGTCGGCGAGCGTGCGCCCGGTGAGGACGGCGCCGCGGGCCATCGGAAGCGACCGGAAGCGGTCGATCAGGCCCTTGTGCATGTCCTCGGCGATGCCCGCGCCGGCGCCCGCCGTGGCGAACGTGACGGTCTGGGCGAAGATGCCCGCCATCAGGAACTCGCGGTAGGCGCCGGGGTCCAGACCGGCCCCGGGCACGTTGATCGACCCGCCGAAGACGTAGGAGAAGAGCACCACGAACATCACGGGCTGGATCAGTCCGAAGATGACCATCTCCGGGATGCGCTTCATGCGGATCAGGTTGCGCTTGGCGACGATCAGCGAGTCGGTCACCGACTGGCTCAGGCCGCCCTTGGCCACCGGCGCCGGCTGCGCCGCGACCTTGCTCTCGGTGACGCTCACCGGGATGCCTCCTTCGTGGTCCCGGCCTGGCCGGTGGTGGTCGTGTCGTCGGTGGCCGCGGCGTCGGAGCCCGGCCGGCCGTTCTCGCGCTCCTCGGCGGCGTGGCCGGTGAGGGAGATGAAGACGTCGTCGAGGGTCGGGCGGCGCAGGCCGATGTCGTCGATCTCCACGCCGCGGGTGTCGAGTTCGCGGATGACCTCGGCGAGCAGCTTCGCACCGCCGGTCACCGGCACGGTGAGCTTGCGGGTGTGCTCCTCGATGACCGTGTCCCCCTTGCCGAGGCCGCGCAGCACGGTGTCGGCGGTGGGCAGGTCGTCGCGGTCGTGCACGACGACCTCGACGCGTTCGCCTCCGGTCCTGGCCTTGAGCTGGTCGGACGTGCCGCGGGCGATGACCTTGCCGTGGTCGACCACGGCGATGTCGTGCGCCAGGCGGTCGGCCTCCTCCAGGTACTGGGTGGTGAGGAGGAGCGTGGTGCCGCCGGCGACCAGCTCCTCGATGACCTCCCAGAGCTGCTGGCGGTTCCGCGGGTCGAGGCCGGTGGTCGGCTCGTCCATGAACATCACGGGCGGGCTGACGACGAGCGCCGCGGCGAGGTCGAGCCGGCGGCGCATGCCGCCGGAGTAGGTCTTGGCGGTGCGGTCGGCGGCGTCGGCGAGGTTGAACCGCTCCAGCAGCTCGCCCGCCCGCCGCTTCGCGTCGCGGGCGGACATCTGGTAGAGCTGCCCGACCATCTGGAGGTTCTCCCGGCCGGTCAGGTACTCGTCGACGGCGGCGAACTGGCCGGACAGGCCGATGTTGCGGCGGACTTCGGTGGGACGGCTGAGCACGTCGATCCCTGCGACGACGGCTCTGCCGCTGTCCGGTCGCAGCAGGGTGGTCAGGACGCGGACGGCGGTGGTCTTGCCGGCGCCGTTCGGGCCGAGCAGACCGAGCACGGTCCCCTCGGGCACGTCGAGGTCGACGCCGTCCAGAGCCTTTACGTCACCGAAGGTCTTGACGAGACCTTCGGCGTGAATGGCGCCTGGCATGTGGCACTCCTGGTGAAGGGTCGGAGGACTTCGGAAAGGTGCGGGCCGCGGGGGCGCGGCGTGGGTGCGCGGTTCCGGCCGGAGGCCGGTCCGGGAGTCGGCGCGGGGTGCGGGTGGGCAGGGGTGCCGGGCGGTGCGGCGGCGGACGACCACTCTCCCCCCATGCGATATATCGCGTCAACCGGAATACGAGACAGTCGCGAGTGCCGTACGCCGGTGGGTCCGACGGGGGCGGTGGGCGCGAGGTGCCGACGGAGGCGCCGTCGTCGGGCGGGGCCGCCGCTTCCGCGTCGCGGCGGACGGGCGGTGGACAGGCGGCGTCCGCGGACGTCAGCTCACGACCGTGTAGCCCGCCGCGCGCAGGGTCGCCGACAGCTCGATGCAGTGCTCGGGTCCCTTGGTCTCCAGATGCAGCTCCACCTCCACCTCGTCGAGCCCGAGCCGCGGTTCGGTCCGGACATGACTCACGTCGAGGACGTTAGCGTCGGCCACTGACAACTCCCCCAGGAGCGCCGCCAGCGCGCCCGGCCGGTCCGACAGCCGAAGCCGCAGCGACAGGTAGCGCCCGGCGGCCGCCATGCCGTGCCGCAGCGTCCGCTGCAGCACCAGCGGATCCACGTTCCCCCCGGAGAGCACCGCGACGAGCGGGCCCTCGAAGGCGCCCGGGTCGGACATCACCGCCGCCACGGAACTCGCCCCCGCAGGCTCCACGACCAGCTTCGCCCGCTCCAGGCAGAGCAGCAGTGCGCTGGACAACGCGTCCTCGGAAACCGTACGGACCTCGTCCACGAGAGCGCCAACGATTTCGAATGGCACGTCTCCCGGCCGCCCCACCTTGATGCCGTCCGCCATGGTCGACATCGCGTCCAGCGCCAGCGGCCGGCCCGCCGCCAGCGACGGCGGATAGGCCGCCGCCCCCTCCGCCTGCACCCCGACGATCCGCACGTCCGGACGGAAGCGCTTCACCGCCACTGCGATCCCGGCCGCCAGCCCGCCGCCGCCGACGCCCACCACGATGGTGCGCACCTCCGGGCACTGCTCCAGGATCTCCAGCCCCAGCGTCCCCTGCCCGGCCACCACGTCCGGGTGGTCGAACGGATGGATCAGCACGCCGCCGGTCTCCGCGGCGTACTCCTCGGCGGCCCGCAGGGACTCGTCCACCACCTGCCCCTGCAGGACCACCTGCGCCCCGTAGTCCCGCGTCGCCGCCACCTTCGGCAGCGGCGCCCCGACCGGCATGAACACCGTCGAGCGGACGCCGAGCAGCGCCGCCGCCAGCGCCACGCCCTGCGCGTGGTTCCCGGCACTCGCCGCCACCACCCCGCGGGCCCGGTCCTCCGGGGACAGGCCCGCTATCCGCACGTACGCCCCCCGCAGCTTGAACGACCCGGTGCGCTGGAGGTTCTCGCACTTGAGGTGCACCGGCGAGCCGACCAGTCCGGTCAGGTAACGGCTCCCCTCCAGGGCGGTCGTACGGGCCACGCCCTCGAGGGTCTTCTGCGCGGCCCGGACGTCGTCGACGGTGACGGCGAAGGCGGACGGGACGGCCTCGTCGAGCGGAGTGGAGGGAGCGGAGGGGGTCGTGGGGGCGGCGGTTTCTTCCGGGCTGGCGGAGTACGCGGCGCCCGCACCGGGGGTCCCGGTGCGGGGCTCGTCGGGGCGGGCGGCCATGCGGTCAGTCTGGCACCAGCCGCGCAGTCCGGCCCCTCCGGCGCTGAACCGTTTCGTCTCCCCGTCCCCCCGGTCCGCCACGCGCACAGGGCCCGAACCCCCGCTCCCAGAAGGCCAACCGCCGCCGTCGCAGCGGTACGCCACCGGGGCCGTTGCGCGTACTGTGGTCCACACACTCTCCCCGCCGTCCACCCCCTGCATCCACCGAAGAAGCGAGCATCCCGGCCATGCCCACGCACCCGGAACTGACGACCGAGAACCCCGACACCCCCGAGGCGTCCGGCCGCGCATCCGCGCCCGCCGCCGAACCCGCCGCCGACGGCCTCCTGCCGCCCGACGGCTCCGCGGCGGACGGCGACGCCGCGGCATACGGCGGCGACAGCGCGGACGACGCCATGGCATGCGTCTTCGACGCCATGCAGCACCAGGTGGCCGTTTTCGCGCGCCGCGCAGAGCAGACCCGGCTCGGGGGTGTGGGGCAGGCCCGCAACTCCATGGACCGTGCCGCCTACCTGCTGCTCCACCGCCTGGACCGGGAGGGCCCGATGGGAGTCAAGGCCCTCGCCGCCGGCATGGGCATCGACTCCTCCACCGTGACCCGGCAGGTCGCCCCGCTCGTCGACTCCGGCCTGGTCAAACGCACCTCCCACCCCGAGGACGGCCGCGCCGTCGTCCTCCAGCTCTCGCCGCGCGGCTCCACCCGGCTGGAACAGGTCCGGTCCTCCCGTCGCGCCCTCATGGAACGGCTGACCGACGGCTGGAGCGAGAGCGAACGCGCCACCTTCTGCTCGCTCCTCACCCGCTTCAACACCGCCCTCTCGACCGCCGGGCTCCTGCCCCGGTAGCCGGCGGCACCCGAGACACCTCCCGCACCCCCGAGGGCGCTCGCGCGCCCCGGGGGAAACGGGACGGCTCCCGCCGCGGCGGCCCCGCCCCCGCACCCGGCCGCCTCACGCGAATCCGTGTGATCCCGGCCCGACCGTCCTCTTGATTCGATCACCGTTCCTGCATTCCCATGAAGAGAACGGGAGGCGAACATCGGTGGAGACGCGTCAGGTGTCGCAGGAACGTCGCCGCGCCCAGGAATTCGAAGCGTTCGTCGCGGGAGCCGGCGGGCGGCTACTGCATGCCGCCACGCTGCTCACGGCCGAGCCGGCGGAGGAGTCCCCGCTCGCCGAGGACCTCCTGGTCGGCGCCCTCGCCCGCACCTACGCCGGCTGGGAACGGCTGCGCGGCGACGACCCGTACGACCACGCGCGGCTGGAGCTCGCCCGCCGCTTCGCCCACAACGCCTGGCGCTACCGCAGGCCCCGAGGCGGCCTCCTCGGCAGCCTCGCCCCCCAGGAGCGGCTCATCCTGGTGCTGCGGCTGTACGAAGGGGTCGCCGAGGAACAGGTGGCCGCCGCGCTCGCGCTGCCCGTCGAACGGGTCCGCACGCTCTGCACGCGCGCGACCACGACCCTGCGGTCCCGCCCCCCGGACGTACACGGGGGCACTTCGCGCGGGAACCCGCCGGCCGCCCAGTCCGGCCCGGCACGGGAGAAGGTGGCACCGTGAGCCCGTTCGACCGCAAGGAGAGCGAGGTCCGGCGCATGCTGGACGCCGCCCACACCCCCGTCCCCGCCGACCTGGCCGCCCGGGCGAGCGCCCGCGGCGCCCGCCTCCTGCGCCGCCGCCACGGCCTGCACGTGACGCTGTGGACGCTGGCCGCCGTCGCGGCCGTGCTCTTCGCCGCCTGGGCGGCGACCACCCAGCCCTGGGCCGTGCCGCACACCCAGCCGCCACCCGTCTTCACCTGGTGACACGCCGACGCCGGGCGCCCCCTGCATAGGGGACGCCCGGCGTCGGCGTGTCCGGTGACGCGACGGTCAGGCGGCGTACCGGTCAGGCGGCGTACGGGTCAGGACAGCGCCTGCGACAGGTCCGCCACCAGGTCGTCCGCCGACTCGATGCCCACCGACAGCCGCACCAGGTCCGCCGGCACCTCCAGCGCCGATCCCGCCACCGAGGCGTGCGTCATCCGGCCCGGGTGCTCGATCAGCGACTCCACACCGCCCAGCGACTCGCCCAGCGTGAACAGCTTCGCCCGGTCGCACACGCGCACCGCGGCCTCCTCGCCGCCCCGCACCCGGAACGACACCATGCCGCCGAAGCCGCGCATCTGCTTCGCCGCCACCTCGTGACCCGCGTGCGACGGCAGACCCGGGTAGTACACCTCCGTCACCGCGGCGTGCCCGGTCAGCAGGTCCACGATCCGCGCCGCGTTCGCGCCGTGCCGGTCCATCCGCACCGCGAGCGTCTTGATGCCGCGCATCACCAGCCAGGCGTCGAACGGGCCGGCCACCGCGCCCATCGCGTTCTGGTGGAAGGCCAGCTCCTCGCCCAGCGCGTCGTCGTTCACCACCAGCGCACCGCCGACCACGTCCGAGTGGCCGCCCATGTACTTGGTGGTCGAATGCACCACCACGTCCGCACCGAGCGCCAGCGGCTGCTGCAGGTACGGGCTGGCGAAGGTGTTGTCCACCACCAGCTTCGCGCCGGCGGTACGGGCCACGTCGGCCAGCGCCGCGATGTCGCTGATGCCCAGCAGCGGGTTCGACGGGGTCTCCACCCAGATCACCTTGGTGTGTTCGGTGACCGCCGCACGCACCGCCGCCGCGTCGGAGGTGTCCGCCACCGACCACTTCACGCCCCAGGCCTCCACGACCTTCGCGAACAGCCGGAACGTGCCGCCGTACGCGTCGTTCGGGATCACCACGTGGTCGCCGGGGCGGAGCAGGGCGCGCAGCAGGCAGTCCTCCGCCGCCAGGCCCGACGCGAACGCCAGGCCGCGCCGGCCGCCCTCCAACGCGGCCAGGTTCTCCTCCAGCGCGGTACGCGTCGGGTTCGCCGAGCGGCTGTACTCGTAGCCGCCGCGCAGGCCGCCCACGCCGTCCTGTTTGTACGTGGACACCTGGTAGATGGGCGGCACGACCGCACCGGTCGCGGGGTCCGCCGCCTGCCCGGCATGGATGGCCAGGGTCTCGAAGCTCTGAGGGTTCCGGTCGTTCATGGGGCCCACGGTAGCGGGCCGTACCGTGGAGGCAGACACGCTCGACCGAACCCCGGTCGAATCCCTCCACCCGCCGGAGAACGCCGTCATGGAAGCGCTGTTCCTGCTGATCGTCCTCGCCGCCCTGTTCGGCGTGCTCGTGGTGCCCGCGATGCGGCGTCGCCGGCTCGCCCGCGAGGCCGCCGGCGGGCACCTCACCGCGATCTCGCCCGAGGCCGCGTACGGCTTCGCGGCCCCCACGGAGCTGGACGTACGGCTGCCCGGCCCCGACCCGCAGCTCGTGGACGCCCTCGACGAGGCCCGCACCCGGCAGGACTGGGAACAGATCGCCCGGCTCTTCGCCCTCACCGGCGACGAGTGGGAGCTGCGCTGGCAGCGCGTGCAGTCCGCCGCCGGCGCCGCCGCCAAGGAACTCGCCGAGGCCCGCACCGCCTCGCCGGCGCCGGAACCGGACGCCGCGCCCACGGCCGACGCCGTCTCCTTCCGCAAGGACCCGGCGCCGGCCGCCGCCGTCCCGGACGCGAGCTGGCTGCGTCAGTGGCGCGCCGAACGGCCCCAGGACCCCTCCGCCGCCCAGGTCTACGCCCAGTTCCTGGTCTGGCAGGGCCTCGCCGAGCCGCCCGGCACCGACTCCCACCGCATCATCCTGGAGGAGGCCCGCACCGTCTGCCGCGAGGCCGCCGCCCTCGCCGACGCCGACCCGACCCCGTACCTCACCGAACTGGTCGTCGCCCGCGCCCTCGGCGACCGCACCGCCGACTTCGAGGCGCTGTGGTCCGAGGTCACCCGCCGCGCCCCCCACCACATGGGCGCCCACCTCGCCGCCCTCCAGTACTGGGCCGAGAGCGGCCGCGGCTCCAAGCAGCAGGCCGACGCCTTCGCACAGACCGCCGCCGCGCACGCCCCCGAGGGCACCCTGCTCCCGGCCCTCCCGCTCTTCGCCCTCTACGAGCACCTTCCCGAGGTCAACGTCGTCCGCGGCCTCTACCAGAGCGCCGATGTCGAACGGGCCATCGAGGCCGCGGAGTTCGCCGTCGACCAGGTCGAGGACGACCACCCGGTCCGCCCGCACGTCCTGCACCTGCTGGTCTGCCTCCTGGTCCGCGCCGAGCGCTACGAGGAAGCGTTGGAGGCGCTGCGGGTCGTCGACGGCTACGTCGGCGCCCTCCCCTGGGCCGCCGCCCCCGACCCCGTCGCCGCCTACGTCGCCTACCGCGCCCTCGCCGTCGCCGGCCACCACTCCTCCGCGGACCCCCGCGCCCCCCGCCTCTGACGCCGGCCGCCGTCGCCCGCCCCGAGAACCGCGCCGGGTTGACGGCCGCGTGCGGGCAGAGCGGTGGGAAGAGGCGTACGCGGACCCTCTCCTGCGCCGGCTCTCCCCGTGGACCGGAATGGGGGAGCTGCACTTCAGCCGCTGCACCGAGCCCCGGTGGACCTGGGACATCCCCTGCATCCGGCCCGCGGCCGGGGGCACCTACTGGGTCTGCGGACCCCTCCGGACCGAGACCGTCGGCCCGGCCGTCACAGCACGCGAAGCGATCGCCATGGTGCTCGGGCGCCTTCCCGAAGGCTGCGGCCCCGCCTTCCCGGGCACGCCCCAGGACCTCACGCCTCACGAAGCCAGGATGCGGGAGCGGCAGGCGGATGAGGTCCGCCGGCCGGGCTGAGGTCACCGGGCCCCGGGGTTGTGCGGGCGTCGTGGTGAGTGCGGCACGATGGCGGTATGGCCAATCGACTCGCCGCTGAGACGTCCCCCTATCTCCTCCAGCACGCGGACAACCCCGTCGACTGGTGGCCCTGGTCCGACGAGGCGTTCGAGGAGGCGGCGCGGCGCGACGTGCCGGTTCTGCTGTCGGTCGGATACAGCTCGTGCCACTGGTGTCATGTGATGGCGCACGAGTCCTTCGAGGACGACGAGACGGCCGCGTACCTGAACGAGCACTTCGTGTCCGTGAAGGTGGACCGCGAGGAGCGGCCCGACGTGGACGCCGTGTACATGGAGGCCGTGCAGGCCGCCACCGGGCAGGGCGGCTGGCCGATGACGGTCTTCCTCACGCCGGAGGCGGAGCCGTTCTACTTCGGCACGTACTTCCCCCCGCAGCCCCGGCACGGCATGCCGTCGTTCCGGCAGGTGCTGGACGGCGTGGCCACCGCGTGGGCTGAGCGGCGCGGCGAGGTCGCCGACGTGGCGAAGCGGATCACCGGCGAACTGGCCGGGCGGACGCTGAAGTACGACGGCCCGCAGCCGCCCGGCGAGGAGGAGATGGGCGCCGCGCTGCTGGGGCTCACCCGCGAGTTCGACGAGAAGCGCGGCGGGTTCGGCGGGGCGCCGAAGTTCCCGCCGTCCATGGCGTTGGAGTTCCTGCTGCGCCACCACGCGCGCACCGGTTCGGACGGTGCGCTGCAGATGGTGGAGGCCACCTGCGAGGCGATGGCGCGCGGCGGGATCTACGACCAGCTCGGCGGCGGCTTCGCCCGCTACTCCGTGGACGCGGAGTGGGTCGTGCCGCACTTCGAGAAGATGCTGTACGACAACGCGCTGCTGTGCCGGGTGTACGCGCACCTGTGGCGGGCGACCGGCAGCGAACTGGCGCGGCGGGTCGCGCTGGAGACGGCGGACTTCATGGTGCGGGAACTCCGCACCGAGGAGGGCGGGTTCGCGTCCGCGCTGGACGCCGACAGCGACGACGGGTCCGGTGCCCACAAGGAGGGCGCGTTCTTCGTGTGGACGCCCGCGCAGCTCGCCGAGGTGCTGGGCGGGGACGACGCGGCGTTCGCGGCGGCCCGTTACGCGGTGACGGAGGGCGGCACCTTCGAGGAGGGCGCGTCGGTGCTGCAACTGCCCGCGGAGGCCGAGGACGCGGGGGAGGCGGAGCGGCTGGCGTCCGTGCGGGAGCGGTTGTTCGCCGCGCGGGAGGGGCGGCCGCGTCCCGGGCGGGACGACAAGGTCGTCGCGGCGTGGAACGGTCTGGCGGTCGCGGCGCTCGCCGAGACCGGCGCGTACTTCGACCGCCCCGACCTGGTGGAGGCGGCGAGCGCGGCGGCGGACCTGCTGCTCGCGGTGCACACCGACGACCGGGGCCGGCTGGTGCGCACGTCGCGGGACGGCGTGGCCGGGCCGAGCGCGGGTGTGCTGGAGGACTACGCGGACGTCGCCGAGGGCTTGATGGCGCTGTACGCGGTGACGGGCGAGACGCCGTGGCTGGAGGTGTCCGGCACGCTGCTGGAGGCGGTGCTGCGGCACTTCACCGCCGAGGACGGCACGCTGTTCGACACCGCGGACGACGCGGAGCGGCTGATCCGGCGCCCGCAGGACCCGACGGACGGCGCGACGCCGTCCGGCTGGACCGCCGCGGCGGCGGCGCTGCTGTCGTACGCGGCCTACACCGGCGAGAGCCGCTACCGGGCGGCGGCGGAACGGGCGCTGGGGGTCGTACGGGCGCTGGGGCCGCGCGCGGCGCGGTTCATCGGCTGGGGGCTGGCGGCCGGGGAGGCGCTGCTGGACGGGCCGCGGGAGGTCGCGGTCGTCGGTGAGGCGGACGACCCGGTGCGGTCCGGGCTGCACCGGGTGGCGCTGCTGGGGACGGCGCCCGGCGCGGTGGTCGCGGTGGGCGAGCCGGGCGCGGCGCAGCCGCTGCTGGCGGACCGGCCGCTGGTCGGGGGCCGTGCGGCGGCGTACGTGTGCCGCGGTTTCGTCTGTGCGGCGCCCACGACGGACCGCGACACGCTCGCCGAGGCGCTGCGCACCGGGTGAAGGGCGCCCCGACGCCCCGCGCCGCGCGCGAGGCGCCGCGCGAGGAGTGCGCTACCGGGGTGTCAGGACGCAGAACTCGGTGCCGTCGGGGTCGGCGAGGAGGACGCGTTCGGGGGCGCCCCGCTCCGGGTCGTTCTCTGCGACGTCGAGCCGGGTGGCGCCGAGGGCGAGGAGGCGGTCGACCTCCGCCTGCTGGTCGCCGCCGGCGGGCGGGGCGAGGTCGAAGTGCAGCCGGTTCCTGCCGGACTGGGGCGCCACGGGTGGGCCGCCCCAGGTGATCTTCGGGCCGCCGTGCGGCGAGCGGATCGCGGTCTCCTCGTTCTGGTCCCAGACCAGGGGCCAGCCGAGCGCCTCGCTCCAGAAGTAGCCGACCTGCTGGGAACCGTCGCAGGCGAGCGCTCCGACGAAGCCGCATTCGGCGAGGAAGCGGTTGCCCGGCTCCAGGACGCAGAACTCGTTGCCCTCGGGGTCGGCGAGCACCACGTGGCCCTCTTCGGGGCGCTGTCCGACGTCGATGTGCCGGCCGCCGAGTTCGAGGGCTCTGGCGACCGTCTCCTGCTGCTGCTCCGGGGAGGTGCTCGTCAGGTCGAAGTGCATCCGGTTCGGGCCCGTCTTCGGCTCCTGCGAGGGGAGGAGGCGGATCCGGAAGCCGGTGTCGTCGCCGTCGCCCGGCAGGAGGGTGATGCCGTCGCGGGGGTCGTCGGGGGCGTCGGCCGCCGGTTTCCAGCCCAGGACGCCGGCCCAGAAGTGTGCCAGGACGCGGGGGTCGTGGGCGTCGATGCCGAGCGCGAACAGCTGCGAGGACATGGCGTTCCGCTTCTCCGGTCCGCCGGCCTGCGGCCGCGTACCGGGTGGTGGCAGGGCGCGGCCTCCCCGGCCCCGGAGGAGGCACACGGTAGGCAGACGGTGTCCGGGCCGCAACGGGATTTCGGGGCCGGGCGGAGTCCTGGTGCGGGCGTCCTGCTGTGTGGCTGGGGGCGGAGTCTCGGAGGGCGCTGCGGGCGGAGTCTCAGAGGGTGAGGCCGCGTTCGAGGACGTCGAGGGCGCGGCCGACCGGTTCCCAGAGGTCGCCGTGCATGCCGCGCTCGGCCCACAGCACCATCGCCTCCGTGAGCGCGCCGAGCATCGCGCCGGTGACGACGCGGAGTTCGAGGTCGTCCTCGGGGCGGCCGGTGCGTTCGGAGAGCACGCGGGTGAGCAGGCGGCTGGTCTCCGCGTTGTGCTCGAACATCCGGGCCCGGATGGTGGGCACGTCGCGGATGAGCCGGAGTCGCTGGTGGGCCTCGGCCAGGTCTTCCTCGTAGGACTGCGCGAGCACCTCGGACAGCGCCTCGCGCAGGGCCCGGACGGGCGGCTCGGCGGCCGGGCGCCGGCGGAGCGCCTCTTCGACGAGCGGGTCGTACTCGTCGGTGAGGACGATGTCCTCCTTGGTGGGGAAGTAGCGGAAGACGGTGCTGGGGGAGACCTCCGCGGCCTCGGCGATGCGGTCGACGGGGGTGGCGTCGTAGCCGTGTTCGGCGAAGAGCCGGTAGGCGGCGGCGCGGATCGTCTTGCGGGTGCGGATCTTCTTGCGCTCCCGCAGGCCGGGCCGTCGTCCGGCGGGTGGGACGGGGGCGTCGTCGGGAAGTGCGGAGGTCATGGCCTCCATTGTCACCCGGTCGGTCCGCCGTGACCGAAAACACCAGGCGCCTCCAGGGGGTCGCCCGTATGGTTTCGGTATGCAGGTGATCCAGTCGACCAAGCTCGCCAACGTCTGCTACGAGATCCGTGGCCCGGTGCTCGAGGAGGCCATGCGGCTCGAGGCGGCGGGTCATCGCATCCTCAAGCTCAACACCGGGAACCCGGCGGCGTTCGGTTTCGAGTGCCCGCCGGAGATCCTCGAGGACATGGTGCGCAACGTGGGCGACGCGCACGGCTACGGCGACGCGAAGGGGCTGCTCACGGCCCGCCGCGCGGTGATGCAGCACTACCAGACCAAGGGCATCGAGCTGTCGGTAGAGGACGTGTACCTGGGCAACGGCGTCTCCGAGCTGATCCAGATGTCGATGCAGGCGCTGCTGGACGACGGCGACGAGGTGCTGGTCCCGGCTCCGGACTACCCGCTGTGGACGGCGGCGGTGTCGCTGTCCGGCGGCACGGCCGTGCACTACCGCTGCGACGAGCAGGCCGACTGGATGCCCGATCTGGCGGACGTGGAGCGGAAGATCACCGACCGCACCAAGGCGCTGGTGATCATCAACCCGAACAACCCCACGGGCGCGGTGTACGACGAGGAGATGCTGCGCGGGCTGACCGAGATCGCCCGCCGGCACGGGCTGATCGTGTGCAGCGACGAGATCTACGACCGCATCCTGTACGACGGCGCGACGCACACGCCGACGGCCGTGGTGGCGCCCGACCTGCTGACGCTCACCTTCAACGGGCTGTCCAAGAACTACCGGGTGGCGGGCTTCCGTTCCGGCTGGCTGGCGGTGTGCGGGCCGAAGCACCACGCGCAGTCCTACATCGAGGGCCTGACGATCCTGGCCAACATGCGGCTGTGCGCCAACATGCCGGCGCAGCACGCGGTGGCGACGGCGCTGGGCGGGCGGCAGTCCATCGAGGAGCTGGTGCTGCCGGGCGGCCGGATCCTGGAGCAGCGCGATGTGGCGTACGACCTGCTGACGCAGATTCCGGGCGTGACGTGCGTGAAGCCGAAGGGTGCGCTGTACCTGTTCCCGCGGCTCGACCCGAAGGTCTTCAAGGTCAAGGACGACCGGCAGATGGTGCTGGACCTGCTGCGGGCCGAGCAGATCATGGTGGTGCACGGCACGGGCTTCAACTGGCCGGAGCCGGACCACTTCCGCATCGTGACGTTGCCCCCGGCGCAGGAGCTGGCGGACGCGGTGACCCGTATCGGTACGTTCCTGGACGGTTACGGACAGCCATGACCGGTGGGGTCCGGCGGGCCTTCCCGTGTGCACATTCCGCGAAGAGGGTCAACTTTGGACTTTGTCCAAGGTAGGATGGCTGCCTCAGTACGTCGCCAGGGAGCCCTCCATGTACGAACCGATCCGCAACAAGTCGGTCCACTCCATGGCCGAGCCGGACGGGCCGCACCGGTCCCGTACGGAGGAGCTGGACATCCGGCTGGCCGGTCATCTCACCGCGCTGCTCACCGTGACCGACGAGCTGCGGGCGCTCGCGCCGGGGCCGGCCCTCGACGACGCGGCCGAGCGTCTCGCGGAGACCGCGGCCCGGCTGCGGGGCGGCCGGGTGCCGCTCCGGGCGGCGCCGACGGCACGTGACGAGGGCGAGGCTCACCTCACCGCCCTGCGGCAGCGGGCACACAATCTCGCCGGCATGGCGCTGGTCATCGCCACCTCGCGGGACGACCTGGCCGCCGCGGAACTCGCCGCCGCGTGCCTGGAGCAGCACGCCGAGGCCCTCGGCCTCGCGGAGACCGCCTGACGGTGTGAGCCGGAACGGCAGGTGTAGCCCGGTGAGACACGCCGGGCAACACTTGGCTGCATGAAGACCATCACTCAGCGTGAGTTCCGCAACAGCTCCGCTGCCGTCATGGATGCCGTCGAGGCGGGCGAGACGTACCACATCACCCGTAACGGCACCGAGGTCGCCGAGCTGCGTCCGCTACGGCACCGGCGCCGGCTCACGGCCGAGGAGCTGGTCGCGCGCCACCGCGCGCTGCCCCGCGTCGACCACGCCGCCATGAGGCGGGACGCTGAGGGCTTCTTCGGGGACGCGGACGAGGTCGGCGAGGACGACCCCTGGGAGCGCGGCCGTGGCTGACCGGCATCCGGCCGGCGTACTCGACACGTGCACGTACATCGACCTGGACGTACTCGATCCAGCCGTGCTCCCGCAGGTCCCGGAGCTCACCGCCGTCACGCTGGCCGAGCTGCACCAGGGCGTGGCACTGGCCCGTACTCCGGCGGCCCGGGCCGCCAGGATGGAGAAGCTCGGGGCGGCCGTGGCCGACTTCGACCCGCTGCCGTTCGACCGTGACGCCGCCTCGCGCTACGGCTCGCTGGTCTCCCTCACGCTTGCCGCGGACCGGAACCCCCGCCGCCCCCGGCGTCTGGACTTGATGATCGCCGCCGTCGCCTCTGTAAGGGGCCTGCCGCTCTTCACCCGGAACGCGGACGACTTCAAGGGGCTGGACGACCTGGTGACGATCGTCGCCGTCTGAGTGCGTCCCGGCGCGGCGCCCGCCGTACGCGTCCAGGCGGCCCCGTTCGGTGGGCATCGCTGACGAAGCCGGGAGGAGCCCTGCGGGTGCAGGGCGCCCCCGGCGGTTCGCTCAGCCCAGGCGCTGCACGAGGGCGCGGTACTCGTCCCACAGCTCCGTCGGCGTGTGGTCGCCGAAGGTGTTGAGGTGCTCGGGCACGAGCGCCGCCTCGTCGCGCCAGACGTCCTTGTCCACCGCGAGCAGGAAGTCCAGGTCCTTCTCGGACAGGTCCAGCCCGTCCCGGTCCAGGGCCTCCTTCGTCGGCAGGATCCCGATGGGCGTCTCGACGCCCTCCGCGTCGCCGCGCAGGCGGCCGACGATCCACTTCAGGACGCGGCTGTTCTCGCCGAAGCCCGGCCAGACGAACGCACCCTCGTCGTTCTTCTTGAACCAGTTGACGTAGTAGATCTTCGGCAGCTTCGCGGGGTCCGGGGCCTCGGCGCCGATCTTGACCCAGTGGGCCATGTAGTCGCCCATGTTGTAGCCGCAGAAGGGCAGCATCGCGAACGGGTCGCGGCGCAGCTCACCGGCCTTGCCCTCGGCGGCGGCGGTCTTCTCGCTGGCCACGTTGGCGCCCAGGAAGACGCCGTGCTGCCAGCTGAAGGACTCCGTCACCAGCGGCACGGCCGTGGCGCGGCGGCCGCCGAAGAGGATCGCGGAGATCGGCACGCCGCGGGGGTCCTCCCACTCCGGGGCGATGATCGGGCACTGCCCGGCCGGGGTGGTGAAGCGGGCGTTGGGGTGGGCGGCCGGGGTGCCGGACTCCGGCGTCCACTCGTTGCCCTTCCAGTCCGTGAGGCGGGCGGGCGTCTCCTCGGTCATGCCCTCCCACCAGACGTCGCCGTCGTCGGTCAGGGCGACGTTGGTGAAGACCGAGTTGCCCCACAGGGTCTTCATGGCGTTGGCGTTGGTGTGCTCGCCGGTGCCGGGGGCGACACCGAAGAAGCCGGCCTCGGGGTTGATCGCGTACAGGCGGCCGTCCTCGCCGAACCGCATCCAGGCGATGTCGTCGCCGATGGTCTCGACCGTCCAGCCCGGGACGGTGGGCTCCAGCATGGCGAGGTTGGTCTTGCCGCAGGCGCTGGGGAACGCGGCCGCGACGTAGTGGGACTCGCCGCGCGGCGGGGTCAGCTTCAGCACCAGCATGTGCTCCGCGAGCCAGCCCTCGTCACGCGCCATGACGGAGGCGATGCGC
Organism: Streptomyces sp. CNS606; assembly: GCF_000426325.1. NCBI lineage: Bacteria > Bacillati > Actinomycetota > Actinomycetes > Kitasatosporales > Streptomycetaceae > Streptomyces > Streptomyces sp. CNS606. The sequence continues at coordinate 93,609 of NZ_AUFD01000018.1, read as the reverse complement.
AGCGCGTAGCACTTCTTGCCGAGCAGGGCGTTGCCGCCGTAGCCGGAGCCGAAGGACCAGATCTCGCGGTCCTCGGGGAAGTGCGAGATGTACTTGGTGTCGTTGCACGGCCACGGCACGTCCTTCTCGCCCGCCGCGAGGGGGGCGCCCAGGGTGTGCACGGCCTTGACGAAGAAACCGTCGGAGCCCAGCTCGTCCAGGACGGGCTGTCCCATGCGGGTCATGGTGCGCATGGAGACGGCGACGTACGCGGAGTCGGTGATCTCGACGCCCAGCGCGGACAGCGGGGAGCCGAGGGGGCCCATGCAGAACGGGACGACGTACATCGTCCGGCCGCGCATCGCGCCGCGGAACAGCCCGCCCTTGCCCTTCTCGCCCTGGAAGATCTCCCGCATCTCGGCGGGCGCCTTCCAGTTGTTCGTCGGGCCGGCGTCCTCCTCCTTCGCGGAGCAGATGTACGTCCGGCCCTCCACGCGGGCGACGTCGCTCGGGTCCGACGCCGCGTAGTAGCTGTTCGGGCGCTTGATCGGGTCGAGCTTCTTGAAGGTCCCCTTCTCGACGAGCTCCTCGGCGAGGCGCTCGTACTCGGCCTCCGAGCCGTCGCACCACACGACACGGTCGGGCTCGGTGAGGGCGGCGATCTCGTCGACCCAGGCGACGAGCTCGGTGTGGTCGGTAGGGGGGCTGGTGGGAGCCGCAGTACTGCGCGCCACGATCGCTCCAGACGGTGTGAGGGTGTGGTGGTCGTCCGGCGGTGGACGTCGCACGTGTGTCCGCCTCCGGGCTGCTCTGCAGATGTGTGCCCCTTGGGGGCGGCGGCCCGGATGCATTCGTGGCTGACGCTCATCCGGTGCCGTCTACGCTCATCTGATCATGTCTCCTCCTGTGTCATGTGTCCAGAGGGGCGCTCAGGTGAGCAATCGTGAGCAATCCCACTCCAGGTCGGCGGGCACGGCGGGGGTCCGGACCCTACGGGTGCGTAGGTAGCCTGACGGCTATGACTGCTGCCCCGACCGACGCCCTGTCCCAACCCGGCAGCGCGGCTGCCGGCACCAGAACATCCGAAAAGGGGACCGAGAAGCCCGAAACGGGCCCCCACCTGGCCCACATCCCGCTGAAGCCGCTGATGCGCGGCTGGCTGCACGCCGGGATGTTCCCGGCCGTGCTCATCGCCGGCACCTTCCTGACCGCGCTCGCCGACAGCAACCGGGGCCGCCTGGCCTGCGCCGTCTACACGCTCACCGCGTGCCTGCTCTTCGGCACCAGCGCCCTCTACCACCGGGGCAACTGGGGCGACCGGGCCAACGCCGTGCTGCGGCGGCTGGACCACGCGAACATCTTCCTGATCATCGCGGGCACCTACACGCCGCTGACCATCCTGCTGCTGGAGGACGGCCGCCAGGACGTCCTGCTGTGGGGCATCTGGATCGCCGCCGTCCTCGGTATCGCCTTCCGCGTCTTCTGGGTCGGCGCCCCGCGCTGGCTCTACACGCCCTGCTACCTCGCGATGGGCTGGGCCGCGGTGTTCTTCCTGCCCGAGTTCCTGCGCGCGGGCGGCATCGCCGTGCTGGTCCTGGTCGTCGTCGGCGGCCTGCTCTACAGCGCGGGCGGCATCGTCTACGGCATCAAGCGCCCCAACCCCTCACCCCGCTGGTTCGGCTTCCACGAGGTCTTCCACACCCTGACCCTCGCCGCCTTCGTCGTCCACTACGTCGGCATCTCGCTGGTCGCCTACCAGCACGCCTGACGCCCCCGGCGCCGGGCCGACTTATCCTGATGTCGCGGCTTCGTGGCGGGAGGATTCCGGTGAACAGCATCACCGCGCTCGTGCGCGCCTGGCACGACATGGACGTCCCGGACGGTCTACGCGTCGAACTGCTCGACGGCGAGATCGTCATGCAGGCCAATCCCGGACACGTCGACGATCTCCCCGGTCGCAGCCTCGTCCGCCACACACCAGAGCCCTTCGAGGCGTGGGCGGAGCGGGGACTGCTCCTCGCCGACGATTACCGGCCGCGCGCGGACGCGGTGATCATCCGCTCCGAGGACATGCCTGCCGACGACGCCGAGGCGGACTGGCCACCGCAGATCGTCCTCGCCGTCGTCGAGACGGTCTCCACCACGCCGACCGCGATCAAGCGCGACTGGGACGACAAGCGGCGCCGCTATGCGACAGCCGGCATTCCCGTCTACCTGGTCATCGACCCCAACGACGCGACGTGGCACCTCCTCGAGCTCGACGGCAGCCAGTACGTCGAAACGGGCAAGGGTGTCTTCGGTCAGGAGATCCCCCTGCCCGAACCGCTCGGTTTCACCGTCCGCACGGCAGGCTGGCACCCCTACCCGCGCAGTTCCTCTGCGCGGTGACCCGGCGGAGGGTGGTGGAGCGGCAGGCTGTGCGCTCCGGGCTACGACCGGCGGCGGGGCCCGCGGCGCTTGCCGCCCCGCGTGCCCCCGGTACCGCGGCGCCGGGCTCCCCGCGCGGACGTGTCCTGCGCCCCGCGCGCGGAGGCGCGCTTCGGCTGTGCCGAGGGCGCTGCGCGCCCCCGCGTGCTGTTGACGGTCCGCCCCCGGACGATCCCGATGAAGTCCTCCACCCTGTCGGTGGTCGCCGCCTCCGGCCACGCCAGCGCGACACGCGACTGCGGGGCGTCCGTCACCGGCCGGTACGTGAGGTCCCTGCGGTGGTGCAGGCGGGCGAGCGACTGCGGGACGACGAGCAGGCCCACCCCCGCCGCCACCAGCTCGACCGCGTCCGCCGTCGTGGCGGGCCGCTCGATCGCCGGCCGGCCGGGCAGGCCCTTCCCGCCGTCCCAGTCGAGGGTGTCGTCCAGAGGATGCAGCACGACGTCCTCGGAGAGCTCCCCGGTCCCGACCTCGTCGACCACCGCGACGACGTGATCCTTCGGCGCCACGACGACCGTCGTCTCCGTGTAGAGGGGGATCGCGCTGAAGTACGTACGGTCGACCGGCAGCCGTACGAAGCCCGCGTCGGCGCCGCCTTCCCGCAGCAGATCCGGTGCTTCGGCGGCGCTCACCGGGACGAGGGCCAGCGGAATGCCGGGCAGCCGCTCGTTCCAGATCCGCACCCACTTGGTCGGCGTCACGCCGGGCACGTACGCGACCCGGAACGGGGAGGCCGGGGAAGAGCTGGTCACGGCCGCCAGGGTACCGGTCGGGGTCCGGGGCCCGACACGGTCTGGATACCCTGGACACCATGACGTCGCGCCAGAACACCCAGACCATGAAGCCCGCGACCGCGGCGAAGAAGCTGGGTGTGTACCTCCAGGCCACGCCCCCCGAGTTCCAGGAGGGCGTCGTCTCGCGCAGCGAGCTGAACGCGCTGCAGGCCGATCCCCCCGAGTGGCTGGCCGAACTGCGCCGCAACGGCCCGCACCCCCGCCCGGTCGTCGCGGCGAAGCTGGGCGTCTCCATCTCGGGGCTCGCCCGTGGGGGCGTCACCGAACCCCTCACCACCGAGCAGATCGAGGCGCTGAAGAAGGAACAGCCCGAGTGGCTGGGCCAGGAGCGGGCCACCCAGGCCGAGGTCCGCAAGGAGACCGCCCGCCTCAAGGAGAAGAACCGCGCGAAGCGCCAGGAAGAGCGGGACGAAGACGCCCGCTGACCGCGGGGGCCACGCGGCCCAGTCGGTCCTTGCGACGGGTCTGACTCTCCCACCGCGCCAGCGGCGGAGTCGCCGCCCCCGTCAGGGCGCGGTCTCCAGTTCGGCCCAGACGGTCTTGCCGACGGGGGTGCGCGGGGTGGTGCCCCAGCGGGTGGCGAGGAGGTCGACGATGAGCAGGCCCCGGCCCGACTCGGCTTCGTGGCCGGCCGGGGCGGGGTGGGCAGGCGGCCGGGTCGGGTGGGCGTCCGACACCTCGATGCGGACGAGGCCGCTGCTGGAGGTGTGGACGAGGTCCAGGGCGAACTCCCTTCCGGGCACGAGGCCGTGGCACACGGCGTTGGCGGCGAGTTCCGCGACGACGAGGGCGACGCTGCACGAGGCGTCCGACGTCGGTGGATGGCCCCACTTCTCCATCCCCCCGACTGCGGCCTTCCGGGCGAGCTGAGCGCCGCGAGGGGAGGAGGTGAAGCGCAGCGAGAGGACATGCCGCTGCGGTGGGACCGGTTCGGCCGCACGGCGCGGGTCGTCGTCGGGCAGGGTGCGGGCGTTGAGCACGAGGGAGTCCGTTCCGAGGTGTGCGGAGGGTGACGTTCCGTGCTCAAGCATCGACTCCGGGTCGTATCCTCGGAAGGAGGTCAGCGCTTAACCTTCCGGCTGTAAGGAGTCGAAGTCAGCCCATGGCCAAGGAAATCGACCCCACGTCATCGATGGCCGCGCTGTTCGGCAGCCGGGTCCGGAGACTGCGCACCGCCGCGGGGCTCACGCAGGAACAGCTGGGCGCACGCACGCATGTCGTCGGCACCCGGATCACGCAGGTGGAACGGTCCTCGGGTGCGAAGCCCACACAGGAGCTCGCGCGGGCGCTGGACGAAGTGCTGGGCGCGGACGGGCTGCTGGTCGACCTGTGGCCGTACGTCTACCGCGAGGCGTTCCCCGACTGGTCGCGCAAGTTCATGGAGTACTCGGCGCGGGCGGTGAGTCTCCGCGAGTACGCCGCTCACGTGGTGCCCGGTCTGTTGCAGACCGAGGAGTACGCGCACGCCGTGCTGAGCGTCGGCCGCACGTTGCAGAGCGAAGGGCATCTGGCGGAACGCGTCGAGGCCCGGTTGCAGCGGCAGGAACGCCTGGCGGAGCGGGACCGTCCCGAGCTGTGGGTCGTGCTGGACGAGGCGGTGCTGCGGCGTCCCGTCGGCGGCACGGACGTGATGCGGCGCCAGCTCCGGCGTCTGCGGGAGGCCGCTCGCGACAGGCGCACCACGGTCCAGGTGCTTCCCTTCCGCCAGGGTCAGCACGACTCGCTCGGCGGCTCCATGACGCTTCTGACCATGCCCGACGGAGAGGAGACCGCCTATCTGGAGGGCTCCAACTACGGCCAGCTCGTCGAGGAACCGGCAGAGGTCAAGAATCACGCCCTCATCTACGATCGGCTGCGGGCAGCCGCCCTGCCCCCGGTTCTGTCACTCGACATGATCCGAGCCGCGATGGAGGGCACTTACCGTGGAGCGAACGTCCCGACTCGATCTGACCGGCGTCGCCTGGCGCAGCAGCAGCTACAGCAACCAGGAGGGTGGCAACTGCGTGGAGGTGGCCGACGGGTTCGCCGGCGTGGTCCCCGTCCGTGACAGCAAGGTCCCGCACGGGCCTGCGGTGCTCGTGCCGTCCGTCTCGTGGGCGGTCTTCGTGGAGGGGCTGAAGTCCGGCCGCTGAGCGTGATGTGGAAGGGGAGGCCGACGATGACGGCCTCCCCTTCGGTGCGTCCGGTGGGCTCAGGCGCGGCGGAGGACGCGGCCGGGGAGGGCGTCGGTGCGGTGGCCGTGGTGGAGGGTGAAGCGGCCGTCGAGGAGGACGTGGTGGATGCCCGTCGGCGGGGTGCGGGGCGCGGCGAAGGTGGCGCCGTCGGCGACGGTGTCGGCGTCGAGGAGGACGAGGTCGGCGCGATGGCCCTCGCGGACCAGGCCCCGGTCGGGGAGGCGTAGCCGGGCGGCGGGCCGTCCGGTGAGGTGGGCGACGGCCTCGGGCAGGGTCAGCGTGCCGGTGTCGCGGACGTAGGGGCCGAGGTAGCGGGGGAACGTGCCGTAGGCGCGGGGGTGCGGCTTCGCGCCGTGCAGGATGCCGTCGCTGCCGCCCGTGTGCGCCCGGTGCCGCATGATCGCGCGGACGTTCTCCTCGTGGCCGACGTGCTGGAGGATCGTGGTGCCGAGGCGGTCGGCGAGGAGGAGGCGACGGGCGACGGCGAACGGTTCCTCGCCGCGGTCGCGGGCGACTGCGGCGACCGTACGGCCGACGTGGGTGGCGAGGGCCGGGTCGTCGGGGTGGGCGACGCCGGAGACCTCGATCGTGTCCCAGTCGACGGGCACCCCGTGGCAGCCGTCGGACCCCGTCGTCTCCAGGGTGTGCCGGATGCGGGCGGCTTCGGTGTCGGAGCGGAGGCGGGCGAGCAGGGCGTCGGGCCCGCCCTCGTGGGCCGCGCTCGGCAGCAGCGCGGCGAGGGTCGTGCAGCCGGGGGTGTACGGGTAGGTGTCGAGGGTGAGGTCGACGCCGTCGGCCAGGGCTGTGTCCAGGAGGGCCAGCAGGTCCGCCGCGCGGCCGGCGTTGACGCCGAAGTTCAGGGTGGCGTGGGCGAGATGGAGGGCGCAGCCGGACGCACGGGCGACGGCGATCATCTCCGCGTAGGCGTCGAGGGCGCCCGCGCCGTAGGAGCGGTGGTGCGGGCAGTGGTAGCCGCCGTGCGCGGCCACCACCCGGCACAGCTCGGTGAGTTCGGCGTCCGGGGCGTACATGCCGGGGGTGTAGGTGAGGCCGGAGGACATGCCGACGGCGCCCTCGCGCAGGCCGTCGGCGACGAGTGCGCGCATGCGGTCCCGTTCGGCGGGGGTGGCGGGGCGGTCGTCCCAGCCGACGGCGAGCATGCGGACGGTCCCGTGCGGGACGAGGTAGGCGGCGTTGACGGGGAGGCCGTCGCCGGTGGGGCCGGCGTCGAGGCGGGCGAGGTAGTCGGCGACCGTGCGCCAGGTGAAGTCGACGGCGCCGGCGGCCGGTTCGCCGTCGGTGGTGGTGTCGCCGTTCCAGCCGGCGATGGCGCGGCGCACCTGGGGGAGGGTGCGGTCGTCGACCGGTGCGTAGGACAGGCCGTCCTGCCCGATGACCTCCAGGGTGACGCCCTGCGCGACCTTCGCGGAGTGGTCCGGGTCGCGGAGGAGGGCCAGGTCGCTGTGGGCGTGCATGTCGATGAAGCCGGGGGTGAGGGTGAGGCCGTCGGCGTCGAGGACGCGGCGGCCGGTGAGGCGGGGCGCCTTGGGGTCGCGCCGGATCTCCGCGATGCGGCCCGCGGCGAGGGCGACGTCGGCGCGGTACGGCGGGGCGCCGGTGCCGTCGACGACGGTGGCTCCGCGGATGACCGTGTCCATGGGTGCCCTTCGGGGCAGGGGCCGGGCAGCTGGAAGGGCGGCCAGAAGCGGCCAGAAGCGGCTAGAAGAACGTGCGGACGTACGAGGTGACGGCGCCGTCGACGGCGACGAGGGGGATGAGCTGCCACTTGTCGAAGATGGTGCAGGGGTGCGACATGCCGAGGCCCACCCAGTCGCCGACCTCCAGGTCGCCCGCTTCGTCCGTGGTCTCCAGCCAGGCGTGCTGGTCGGAGAGCTTGGTGACCTCGATGCCCTCGGCCGGCCGCATCGAGCCGTCGCGTGCGGAGCGCACGACGCGTGCGACGGGCAGGTGCAGGTCGTGGGCGGCGTCGCGCTTGCCCGCGTTGAGGAACGCCTGCCGTTCGTTCGGCCGGGAGACGATCTGCGCCCAGAGCGTGAAGGCCGCCCGCAGTTCGCCCTCCTCCGGCACCCGGTTGAACGGCGTCAGGTCGCGGTAGTGCCGGTCGTCGTGCGAGACGTAGGCACCGGAGCGCAGCAGCTTCAGCACCGGCCGGGACAGCTTCGGGACGTCGGTGAAGACGTCCGCCACCGCGTCGAACCAGGCGCTGCCGCCCGCGCTGACCACGATCTCCTCGACGTCCGCGCCGAAGGCGCCCGCCTGGTCCAGGTCGGTGGCGAGCGCGACGAGGCGGCGCAGCCAGTCCCGTACGCGGTCGCCGTCGGCGTCGGGCACCTCGCCCTCGTAGCCGGCGACGCCGGTCAGCCGCAGCGTGGTCGCGCCGCCGACGGCGCGGGCGACCTCCGCGCAGCCTTCCTCGGTGCGGACGCCGGTCCGGGCCCCGTCGCCCGCGGCCAGTTCGATGACCACGTCCAGGGGGCGCGTCGCGCCGGCGTCGCGCAGGGCGGCGTCCATCAGTTCGGCCCCGCGCACCGAGTCGACGTAGGCGACGAGCTGGAATCCGGGGTCTGCGGTCATCTCGGCGGCGACCCAGCGCAGGGCGGCCGAGTCGACCAGTTCGTTGGCGAGGAAGACGCGCTGCACGCCGTACGCCCGGCAGACCCGTGCCTGGTGCGGGACGGCGACGGTGATGCCCCACGCGCCGTGGGCGAGCTGCCGGTCGAAGAGCTGCGGCGCCATGGAGGTCTTGCCGTGCGGGGCGAAGGCGAGTCCGTGGCGGGCGGAGAAGAGTTCGAGCTGCCGCACGTTGTGCTCGACGTCCTCGGCGGACAGGGCGAGGACCGGCGTGGTGAAGCCGTCGGTGAACAGGTTGCGGCGTTCGGCGGAGAGCTCCCCGACGGTGCGTCCGTCGGCGTCCGGCGGCAGGCCCTTGAAGCGGTGGTCGACGACCTCGCCGGCGAGCCGGTTGAGGCGTGCGGCGGCCGTACGGTCGGCTGCGGTGGACATGGTGCGGCTCCGGCTCCGTCGACGGCTCGTGTGCACGCGTTGCATCCGCTGCAACGGTCATTGCGTCCCTCGCTACAGGTGTCTAGCATCCCGCGCAAGAACCGGTCAACGCATTCCCGCGCCACCGCCGGACGACACCGCCGGGCAACACCGTCGGACCACACCGCCGGACGACGCGGCCGGGCGGGGAGAAGGAGCGCTCACCATCGTGGCCAGAACCGTGCGCGCGGACGCCGTCTGCCTGGGCGAGTCGATGGTCACGTTCCTGCCCACGACGCCGGGCCCGCTCGCCGAGGTGCCGGCCTTCGAACGGTCCATCGGCGGCGCCGAGTCCAACGTGGCCTGCACGCTCGCCCGTGCGGGGCACCCCACCCGCTGGGTCAGCCGGGTCGGCGCGGACGGGTTCGGCGACCACTTGGTGGCTGCGGTCGCCGCCGCCGGGGTCGACACGGGGCACGTCGTCCGCGACCCGGACCGGCCGACCGGCGTCTACTTCCGCACGCGCGGCGAACGGGCGACCGTGTCCGGGGAGCGCGCGGCCGGAGAGGTCGCCTACTACCGCGCCGGTTCCGCGGCCTCGGCGATGTCCCCGCAGACGGTGGGCCTGGCCGCCACCGACGCGGGCCGCGTCCTGCACCTCACCGGCATCACGGCCGCGCTGTCCGGCGGCTGCCTCGACCTGCTGCGTACGCTCACCGCGCCGCGGCCGGGCCGCCCGACGGTCGCCTTCGACGTCAACTACCGCGTCAGCCTGTGGCGTTCGGCCGCCGACGCCCGGGTGCTGCTGGACCTCGCCCGGGGCTGCGACCTGGTGTTCGCGGGTGAGGACGAGGTGGAGGCCGCCTGGGGCGTCACCGGCGGCCCGGCCGCCGTCCGTGCGGCGCTGCCCGAACCGGCCGCCCTCGTGGTCAAGCAGGGCGCCCTCGGCGCGACGGCGTTCGGACACGGCGGGGCCGTGCACGTCCCGGCCCCCCACGTCGACGTGGTCGCGCACGTCGGGGCCGGGGACGCGTTCGCCGCCGGCTACCTGTCGGCGACGCTGCGCGGCCTGCCCGTACGCGACCGGCTGCGGCACGGCCACCTGCTGGCGGCCGCCGCGCTCACCGTGCCCGGCGACCTGGCGGAGCCGCCCGCGCGGGAGCACGCGGACCGGCTCGCCGCCCTGCCCGACGACGCCTGGGCGCGGCTGCGCCTCGCACCGGGCTGGACCGCACAGGAGACCGCCGCCCCATGAGCCAGACCGTCGACAGAGCGCTGAGCATCCTCCCGCTGCTGGCCGAAGGGCCGGCCGGACTGGAGCAGGTCGCGCAGCGGCTCGGGGTGCACAAGTCCACGGCGCTGCGCCTGCTGCGCACCCTGCACGAGCACGGCATCGTCTACCGCACGCCGGACCAGCGCTACCGCCTCGGCGCCAGGCTGTTCGCCCTCGCTCAGCAGGCGATCGAGAACGTGGACGTGCGCGGCGTCGCCCACCCCCACCTCACCGCTCTCAACGAGCGCACCGGTCACACCGTTCACCTCGCCGTGTACGAGGAGGACGAGGTGGTCTACGTCGACAAGCTGGACAGCCGCTACCCGGTGCGGATGTACTCCCGCATCGGCAAGCCGGTGGCCCTCACGGTCGCCGCCGTCGCCAAGCTGCTGCTCGCCGACCTGCCGGAGGCGCGGCGGCGCGCCGTCGCCGAACGGCTCGACTACCCCGCCTACACGGCCCGTTCGACCCCGGACGCGGAGGCGTTCCTGGCCGAGCTGGCGCTCGTCCGCGAGCAGGGCTGGGCCACCGACCTGGGCGGGCACGAGGAGTCCATCAACTGCGTGGCCGCGCCGGTCCGGGGCGCGGACGGGCGGGTGGTCGCCGCGATGTCGGTGTCGGCGCCGAACGTGGTGGTCTCCGCCGACGAACTGCTCACCCTGCTTCCGCTGGTACGCCGCACCGCCCGGGCGATCAGTGCCGAATACGCCGGGCGCCCCGCCGACGAGCCGGGACCCGGCACCGCCCCTTCGGAGGAGACCACCCGATGACCACCCGGCCCACCGAGAAGACCGCGCTCACGCCGCCGACCCACACCACCCCGCCCGCCCGGTTCTCGCACGGCGTGCGGAAGGGGAACGTCCTCCAGGTCGCCGGGCAGGTCGGCTTCCTCCCGTCCGTTCCCGGCGAACCGCCCACCCCCGCGGGGCCGACGCTGCGCGAACAGACCCTCCAGACCTTCGCCAACGTCGCGTCGATCCTCCGGGAGGGCGGGGCGAGCTGGGACGACGCCGTGATGATCCGCGTCTACCTGACCGACACCGCGCACTTCCCCGAGTTCAACGCGCTCTACGACGCGTACTTCGCCGAGCAGGGGCTGACCGGCCCGCCGGCGGCCCGTACGACGGTCTACGTCGGGCTGCCGCCGGGGCTGCTGGTGGAGATCGACGCGCTGGCCGTGCTCGACTGAGGGCACCGGGGGCACCGGGGGCACCGGGGGCCCGAGGCGCTGAGGCGCGCCGCGCGGAACTCCAGCCGACTGGTGGGTTTCGGCCACGCACCCTTGTGGTGGACATGCTCAACCCGAAGAATGCGGCAGGCACCGCCGAACACATCTTCGGTACGGAGAGGAATCCCCCACATGAAAAGACCTCTCGTCGGCGCCCTGACCGCCGCCCTGCTCGGGGCGACCGCGTTCACGGGTCTCGCCACGACCCCCGCCGCCGCGTCCGCGCCGGACGCCGCTCCCTTCGGCAAGGCGGCCCCCACGTCCGCCGCGCCCGCCCAGGCCGAGAAGGCCCCGCAGGCCGCACCCGACTTCGCCGGCACCGTGGCGCTGAGCAACTGCTCGGGCTCTCTCGTGCGGGTCCCGCAGTCGCAGCCCACCGACCCGGCGCTGGTGCTCTCCAACGGGCACTGCCTCCAGTCCGGCATGCCGAGCCCGGGCGAGGTCGTCGTCGACCAGCCGTCCAGCCGCAGCTTCACCCTGCTGGACGCGAACGCGAGCGACGTCGCCACGCTGAACGCCACCCGGCTCAGCTACGCGACCATGACCGACACCGACGTGTCGCTGTACGAGCTGGACTCCACCTACCAGGAGATCGAGTCCCAGCACGGCATACAGCCGCTCGACATCGCGGCCGGCCATCCGACCGCCGGTAGCGCCATCACGGTCGTCTCCGGCTACTGGAAGCGCACCTACAGCTGCGACATCGACGCGTTCGTGCACGAGCTGCACGAGGCCGGGTGGGTCATGAAGGACTCCATCCGCTACACCCCGGAGTGCGAGACCATCGGCGGCACCTCCGGTTCCCCGATCGTGAACGACGCCACCGGCGAGGTCGTCGGCGTCAACAACACCGGCAACACCAACGGTGGCGAGTGCACGCTGAACAACCCCTGCGAGGTGGACGAGAACGGTGAGGTCACCGTCCGCCAGGGGATCAACTACGGCCAGCAGACGTACAAGATCACCGAGTGCGTCACCACCGGCAACAAGATCGACCTCGGTCTGCCGGGCTGCGAGCTTCCCAGGCCATAGGCCCGGAGCCGCGGGCAAGGGGTCCGCGCGGACTGTTCACGGACAGTCCGCGCGGACCCCTTGTGCTGGGTCGTCGATGGCCTGTTTCATGCGCCCACACCCCTGGGGACGAGCACGGAGGCACGTGATGACCACCGAGAACAGTCCGGGCACGAAGAGCGACGGAGCAGGCGGCGCCGTGCGCAAGTCGAGCTGGCGCTACATCGGGCCCGGCATGGTCGTCGCCGCGACCGGTGTCGGCGCCGGCGACCTCGTGTCCACCCTGCTGGCCGGCAGCAAGTTCGGCTACACGCTGCTGTGGGCCGCGGTCATCGGATGCATCGTCAAGATCGCACTGGCCGAGGCGGTCGGCCGCTGGCACCTCGCCACCGGCCGCACCCTCTTCGACGGCTGGCGCTCCCTCGGCGCCTGGACCACCGTCTACTTCGCGGTCTACGTCGTCGTCTGGGGCTTCGTGTACGGCGCCACCGCGATGACGACCAGCGGTCTGCCGCTGCACGCCCTCTTCCCGGACGGACCCGGGCTGAAGTTCTGGGCGATCCTCTCCGGCCTGGCCGGACTCGTCGTCGTCTGGTTCAACCGGTACGCCGTCGTCGAGAAGATCATGATGCTCTTCGTCGGCGTGATGTTCGTGGTCGTCGTCTACCTCGCGATCCGCGTCTCCCCGGACGTCCCCGCCCTCTTCTCCGGCCTGGTGCCGACCCTGCCGGACGGCTCGGTCTTCTACACCCTCGGCCTCATCGGCGGCGTCGGCGGCACCATCACCATGGCCGCCTACGGCTACTGGGTGAACGCCAAGGGCTGGACCGACTCCGGCTGGATGAAGATGATGCGCCTGGACAACCGGGTCGCCTACGTCACCACCGGCATCTTCGTCGTCGCGATGCTCATCGTCGGCGCCGAGCTGCTGCACGCCGCGAACATCGCGCTCACCGACGGCAGCGAGGGCCTGGTCGACCTCGGCGACGTCCTGGAGGAGCGCTTCGGCTCGACCACCGCCGTACTGTTCCTGGTCGGCTTCTTCTCCGCCTCGTTCTCCTCCCTGGTCGGCGTCTGGCACGGTGTCAGCCTGCTCTTCGCCGACTTCGTCGAGCGCATCCGGGCGGCCCGCGCCCCGAACGGCGAGCGGCCGGAGGACAGTGCGAAGCAGGTCTCGCGCGGCGAGCGCGAGAAGTCGACGCCGTTCCGCGCGTACATGCTGTGGCTGACCGTCCCGCCGATGGCGCTGCTGTGGCTGGAACAGCCCTTCGGGCTGGTCATCGCGTACGGCGTGCTGGGTGCGTTCTTCCTGCCGTTCCTCGCGGGAACGCTGCTGTGGCTGCTCAACACGGACCGCACGCCGCACGCCTGGCGCAACGGCCTGCTCAGCAACGTGATGCTGGTGGTCGGCGGGCTGCTGTTCTTCGTGCTGCTCGTGGAGAAGGTCCGGTCCCTGCTCTGACGACGCATCCCCGGCGGCGCGGCGGTCACGTTCTCTGCGCCGGCCCGCCGCCGGGGGCGTCCGGAGTCGTCGCGGAGCGGCGGGCGGTGGGTGGGCCGTCCGGCGGGAGGTCCGTCAGCACCCACCTCCGGCGCGGTGCGAAGCCCAGCACCGCCAGCAGCGCAGCGGGGACGGCGACCAGTGCCATGAGTCCCGCCTGACCCGTCCGGGCGTCGGCGCACAGTGCGCTCAGTTCGCCCCGGATCGTGTCGTCCGGGAGGGTCTGGGCCGCTGCGAGATCGAAGGGTTCGCGGTGTCTGCGCTCCCATTCCGTGCGGAACTCCTGGCTGCGCGGCTCCAGCCCCTCCGTCACGGTGTACGAGTGGTGGTGGCCGTCGATGCCGGAGGCGTGCCAGTCCTCCACCCAGGAGGCACGCCAGATCATGGGCTCGCACCGGACCGAGAACGCCGGGTTGCCCGTGGGGGACGCGCTCCCCCCGAACGCGTAGGTCGGCCCCGAGAAGAGGTTCCAGAGCATCCAGGCGAAGAGGGCCGCCGCGGCCAGGGCGGCGGTGCGCCGGCGCTTGATCCATGACATGCACGGAACAGTAGGGCCGTGCGGGTTCGCCGAGTGCGGCGGTGTCCTGTCCGAAGCCGTCCCGTGACGCGCTGCGGACACGTCGGGCCGTCCGCCGGCCTCGCCTCGCCCCGGCTGCCGTGCGGGCGCAGCCGGGGCGGGCGGCGTCAGGCGGTCACAGGCGGCTCCAGGAGGCGCAGTCGGCGGTGTCCTCGGTGCCGCGGCAGACGGTGATGTAGGCCGTGGTGGTCGGCATCATGAACGCCCGGAGGGACACCGCGGCGGACTCCGCACCGCACACCTCGGCCTGCTTCGCGGGAAAGGCCGGCGCCAGGTCGTAGACGAACCGCGTCCACACGGAGTGGCAGCCGGCCCCCGCACCCGTGAGCTCTCCCTCGACGACCAGGTCGGAGAAGATCCCGTTCGGCTCCCGCCAGCGCTCTCCCGACGCCTGGGCGCCGTCGTGCGCGACGGACCACGGGGTGCGGTCCGCGCGTGCCCCGGCGATGCTCGGCGCCTCGGCCGTGCCCGGTGCCGCGGCGGCGGAGGCGGCGGTCGGGGCCAGCAGCGGCAGGATCGCGGCGGCGATCGCCACGGGCAGAGAGCGGCGCATGAGGGGATCCTCTCCTCGCGGGTGGAAGTCGAGCAGGAACCTGTCCAGTCCGCGCCGGGAACATGCCTCTCCCCGGGCGGAGTCGGCCCGGGGAGAGGCGGGGTGGTGACGCGGGCGTACGCCGGCTACGGCAGTCCGTGGACGTGCGGGCCGACCGCGTTCGACCACTGGTCGCCGTTCAGCGCGTCCCAGTTGGTGGACCAGGTCATCGCGCCGCGCAGCGACGGGTAGGTCTGCGAGGGCTGGAAGGAGCCGCAGTGCGTGCCCCGCGTCAGACAGTCCAGCGCGTCGTTGACCACGGACGGGTCGACGTGGCCCGATCCGGCGCCGCGCGGCGAGGCGGGCGTGCCGAGGCCGACCTGTGAGGCGTCCAGCCCCCCGCGGAGCTGGATGCAGGCGAGCGCGGTGAGGAAGTCCACCGAGCCCTGGCTGTACACCTGGCCGTCGCAGCCCAGCATCGAACCGCTGTTGTAGTACTGCATGTTGACGACGGTGAGGATGTCCTTCACGTTCAGCGCCAGCGTGAAGTACTCGGTGGACGTGGACTGCATGTCCAGCGTCTGCGGTGCCATGGTGAGCACGAAGTCCGGCCCCGCGTTCGCCGCCAGGTCGCGGATGGCCTGCGTCAGGTAGGTCGAGTTGATCCCGTGTTCCAGGTCGATGTCGATGCCGTCGAAGCCGTACTCCTGCATCAGTGCCCAGGCGCTGTCGGCGAACGCGCGGGCGGACGCGTCGTCGTTGACCGTCACGTTGCCCAGTTCGCCGCCCACGGACAGGATCACCGCCTTGCCCTCGGCCTGCTTCGCGGCGATGTCCGCCTTGAACGCGTCGTCGGACGGGGCCAGCGCGGGGTCGAGCGCGAAGGTCAGCTCGCCCGGTGTGCTGGTGGAGGAGGCGAAGGCGACGGCGATGATGTCGTACGCGTCCTGCACCTCGGTCAGCCGCTGCGTCTGCGCGCCGTTGTCGAAGTTCTGCACGTAGCCGGTGACGGCGTGCTCGGGCACGGTGGTGCCGCCGTCCCCGCCGTCGGCGGCCGTACGGGCCGTCACCGCGGCAGACTTCGCGGACTCCCCGGCGCCGTTGACGGCGCTGACGCGGAAGGCGTACGAGGTCGACGGCGAGAGCCCGGTGACGGTGGCGGAGGCGCCCTCGACGGACGCGACCTTCGTCCCGTCCCGGTACACGTGGTAGGCCGTGGCGTCCGGCACCTCGGTCCAGGACAGGTCGACGGAGCCGGCGGTCACGGCGCCCACGGTCAGGCCGCTCGGCACCGCCGGCGCCTCCGGGTCGCCCGGGTCGCCCGGGTCACCGGGCTCGCCCGGTCCGCTGAGCGCCAGGTCGTCGGCGTGGTAGGCGCCCTGGCCGTACCAGCCGTGCAGGTAGACCGTCACCGAGGTGGTGTCCGGGCCGGTGCGGAAGGTCGTGGAGAGCTGCTTCCACGACGGGGTGGAGCCGGTCCAGGTGGCCACGTCGGTGGTGCCGGTGCCGGTCGCGCCCAGGTAGACGTACGAGCCCTGCACCCAGCCGCTCAGCGTGTAGTCCGCGTCGGGCTCGACGGCGACGACCTGGCTGCACCGGGCGTTGTCCTGCCCGGCGGGGGTCGCCGTCAGCGCGCGGGCGCCGCTGCGCGCGGGGGAGGCGGCGGCCGCACCGCTGTCGCCGGAGCAGGTCCAGCCCTCCAGGCCGGCCTCGAACCCCGCGTTGTCCAGGAGCTGGGCCGCTGCCCGGGAGCCGTCGTCCTCGGCGGGCGCGGCGCCGGCGGCGGGTCCGGTCAGTGCGGTGGCGATGAGCGCGCCGGCGGCGGCCAACGCCGCCGCCCCGGCGGTCAGTCCGCGCGACGGACGACGTCCGCCGTGTCTGCGGCTCCGGCTCGTTCGGGTGGTGCGTTCCACGGCTGCCTCCACGGCATGGGGGACGGGGGAGAGGGTGGGGAGGAAACGCTCGAAGGAAACGGTGGCCACCGTCGTCGCTGCGCCGCAGAATGGTTCAGACCAATGATCCTGTCAAGGCTTCGCGCAGCGGTCGATGCGTGAGCAGCGGCCCGGCAGGGGAGGTCTCCTTTGGGGCCGTACGGGTTCGGCGGGTTCGGCGCGCTCGGTCCGACGGGGTTCCGTGGACGGTTCACTGGCGGCCGACCGCGCCGATAAGGTGTTATGTCGTCAGTAGGGTGTGCGGACGGTCGCACCGAACGACGACGAGTCCGTGGCCGACCGCCGAGGACGGGGGGAGTGGATGTGACCACCGCACTGGCCGTCACCAGCCCCGACCACGTGCTCTCCCCGCCCGACCGGCACACGCCCGGCGCGCACGTCTTCCGGCCGCCCGAGGACCAGCCGCTCGAAGTCGCCCTGGCCCAGACCCAGTCGCTCGTCGACCAGTACGGCTATCTGGTCGTCGTCCACCCGCACACGCTGCCCACCGCATACCTGCACCGGCTGCACGCGCTGCGCGCCCTGCTGGAGAGCGACCGCATCGCGCTGCTCCCCAGCAGACTGCCGCCCCTCGGCATCGGCGTCCTGGTACGGCAGTTGCGGCAGCTCTCGCTGTGCGGGTTCAGCCCCGGCGTGCTCGGCAGCGCCGCCCGGCTGCTCACCCACTACGTGCACGCGGGCGCCCTGCTCGGTTCCGTCGCCCGGCTCGACCAGGTCCCGGTGTCGCTCACGGCACACGCCAAGTCCTGGCTGCCCGGCGCCCAGTTCGCCGTCACCACCGCTCCCGGGCCGCAGCTCGTACGGCTCGGCGCGAAGGACGCACGCCCCCTGGCCGGGCCGCAGTACGCCACCCGCCTCACCGTCGCCCCCGGCAGCCTCGCCTCCGACTGGCCGCGCAGCACCCTCGCCCCCCACTGGCGCGTCACCGACGTGCAGGAGGAACGGCTGCCCGCCGACTCCGCCGCCTGGTGGGGCACCGGCAAGGTCACCGAGTTCGCCGCCGCGATCGCCGACCTGCCGGTGCTGCACCAGCTCGTCAGCTCCGTGCGCCGGGACACCTGCCGCTGGTGCGGCCTCGAACTCCTCGGCGACCGCTGCGCGTTCTGCGCCGCCGGACTCGCCCGCCCGGAACCGGACGGACCGGCCGGCCATGCCCCCGCTCCAGGGGTCGCGGCGCCTGGAGCACAGACCGAACTCACCGCACCGGCCTCCGCGACCGGCCACGGCCCCGGCCCCCTGGGCCCGGGCGCCGCCGCGCCGGCCGGGCCCCCGCCGGCCGGCCCCGGGGACCCGTACGCCCCCGGCCCGCAGGCGGCCACCGCCGCCGACCTCCGACCAGCCGTCCACCAAGGGATCCCCCGTTCATGAACTCCCGTCAGCGCCGCGGCGTCCTCCTCATCGCCATATCCGCCCTGTGCGCACTCGGCGCCTTCGCGGGCGTCCTGGCGGTGATCCGGCAGGTGCAGTCCAAGGTCGGCCCCGAGGTCACCGCGTACGAACTCAAGGCCGACGTCGCCGCCTACGAGTCCCTCGGCGAGGACGACGTGCGCCGCATCTCCATGCCGGAGCGCTGGCTGCCCGAGACGGCCGTCACCGACCTGGGGGACCTGCGCGGAAGGATCGCCGTCAACCCGCTGAGGCAGGGCTCGCTGCTCCAGAGCGACATGCTGGCCGAACGGCCCGCGCTCGAAGCCGGCCAGCAGGAGATCGCCATCATGATCGACGCGGCCACCGGCGTCGCCGGGAAGATCAACCCCGGTGACGAGGTCAACGTCTACGCCACCTTCGACGGCGACCGCGACGGCGAGGAGGCCGCCCCCGACCAGTCCCGCCTGATCGTCACCCAGGCCCGGGTCATCGACGTCGGCGAACTCGCCCCCTTCGAGGACGACGACTCCCGCAGCCGCGCCGAAGAGCGCGAGGGCGTGCCCATCACCTTCGCGCTGAGCACCCGGGACGCCCAGCGCATCGCGTACGCCGAGTCGTTCGCCGAGCACGTACGCCTCGCGCTGGTCGCCCCCGGCAGCGAACCGGTCCCCGAGGACGAACGCGTCTACAGCCTCGCCGGGGACAGGTGAGCCGCCCGTGACGACCCGCGTCCTCCCCGCCGTCGGCGACCCCGACGCCGCCCGCGCGCTGACCACCCTCGCCGCGCAGCTCCCCGGCGCCGAGCCGCTTCCGCCCGCCGCCGACGGCACCCGCCTGCTGGAGACCCTCGACCAGGTCGCCGCCGGGTCCCCCGCCGACCTGCCCGAAGTGGTCCTCGTCCACGAACTCGTCGGCCCGCGACCCGCCCTGGAACTCATCCGCGAGGTCGCGCTCCGCTTCCCCTCCGTCGGCGTCGTCCTCGTCACCCGCGACACCACGCCCGGCCTCTACTCCGCCGCCATGGACGCCGGCGCCCGCGGCGTCGTCGGTCTCCCCCTCGCCCACGACGAACTCGCCGCCCGCGTGGAAGCCGCCGCCACCTGGGCCGGTGGAGTGCGCCGCCACCTCGGCCACGCCGCGGGCCCCGTCCCGGCCCGCGGCGTCGGCGGCACGGTCGTCTCCGTCACCGGCGCCAAGGGCGGCGTCGGCTGCACGCTCACCGCCGTGCACCTCGCCCTCGCCGCCCGCGCCTCCGGCCGGGACACCGTGCTGGTCGACATGAACCTCCAGTCCGGCGACGTCGCCTCCTTCCTCGACGTGCAGTTCCGCCGTTCCGTGGTCGACCTCGCCGGCATCGCAGACCTGACCCCGCGCGTGCTCGCCGACGCCGTCTACACCCACGACACCGGCCTCGCCCTGCTCCTCGCCCCCGCCGAGGGCGAGCGCGGCGAAGAGGTCGACGACCAGGCCGCCCGCCAGGTCGTCGCGGCGCTGCGCGCCCGCTACGAGGTCGTGGTCGTCGACTGCGGCACGCAGATGCACGCCGCCAACGCCGCCGCCGTCGAACTCGCCGACCGCGCGCTGCTCGTCACCACCCCCGACGTCATCGCCGTCCGCGCCGCCAAGCGCATGATGCGGCTGTGGGACCGCCTCCGCGCCCGCAAGGCCGCGGACACCCTGACCGTCGTCAACCGCGCCTCCAAGCACACCGAGATCCAGCCCTCCCTCATCGCCCGCATCGTCGGCACGCCGGTGGCCCGCGCCACCGTGCCCGCCGGCTTCAAGGAGCTGCACACCGCGCTGGACGCAGGCCGTATCCAGGACGTCGACGACCGCAGCTCGGTCAAGCAGGCGCTGTGGACGCTGGCCGCCGAAGTGGGCGCCGCCGCGCCGCCCCAGGGCGGCAGCGGCGGTGGCAGAGGGGGCGAGGGCAAGGGCGGGCGCGGCCCCCGCCACTCCCGCGGCACCCCGGCACCGCCCGCCGTCTCCGGGGGCACACCGCCCCCCGCCGCCCTTCCGCCCGGCGCCCCCACCGCCCCGGGCCACTTCGGCTCCGACCGGGGGGCGCTCACCGTGGAGTTCGCCGGGATGGCGCCCCTCGTGCTGCTGGTGCTGGCCCTGCTGTGGCAGGCGGTCCTGATCGGCCACACCTTCACCCTCGCGGGCAACGCCGCCGACGAGGGCGCCCGCGCGGCGACGGCCGCCGCCGCCTACGGCGACCCGGCCGCGGCCTGCGCCGCGGCCGCCCGCGAGCACCTGCCGTCGGCGTGGAACTCCGGTGCCACGGTGTCCTGCTCCCGCTCCGGCGACCTCTGGACGGCCGACGTGACCCTCCCGGCCCCCGCCCTGTTCCCCGGCGCCGCCAACCTGCCCTTCACCGTCGACGGCTCCGCCGGCGCCGCCGCGGAGGCGGACTGATGCCGGGCCGTGCCGGACCCCGGCCGGCGGCACTTCGGCGACCCCGTCGCCTCCCGTGCCCTGCGGGGCTCCGCGGCGCAGCCCGGCCCGCGGAAAACGGGGGCGTCCCCGCCGCCGGGGGAGCCCCGCGGAGCAGGGCACGCCCCGCCTCGCGACCGGCGACCGCCCGGCACACGGCACCTCGGCGCGATCCCCAACGGGGAGCGTCCAGCATCGAGTTCGCCGGGATGCTGCCGCTGCTCCTCCTCGTCGCCCTCGCGGCGCTCCAGCTCGGCATCGCCGGCTACGCCGTGCAGCAGGCCGGCACCGGCGCCCGCGCGGGGGCCCGTACGGCCTCCCAGGCCGACATCGCGGACCGGTGCGCGGGCACCGGCAAGGCCGCCATGAGCGGCTGGACCGCCCGCCGCTCCACGTTCGACTGCGCCCACGGCGGCGACGCCGTCACCGTCACCACGACCGTCACCATCCCGTCGGTCATCCCCGGCGTCGACGACTTCGGCTCCGCCGCCCGCTCCGTCACGATGCCCAGCGACGAGGGGAGCACCGAGTGAGCCTGCGTTCCCGCCTGTCCGGCGCCGACGGACACCCGCCCGGCACGGCGTCGTCCCCCGACGGGACCGGCACGACCCCCGGGACCTCCGCGACCGGCGCGCGCGGCGCCGAAGGCGCGGAAGCCACCGCCCGGCTCGTCCCCGCCTACCGCACCAAGCTCCTCGAGGAGATCGACCTCGCCGAGATGTCGGCGCTCACCCCCGCCGAACGCCGCTCGCGCCTCGAACGCGTCCTCGGGCACCTCATCAGCCGCGAGGGCCCCGTACTGGCGACCGACGACCGCGACCTGCTCATCCGCCGCGTCGTGGACGAGGCGCTCGGCCTCGGCGTCCTCGAACCCCTCCTGGAGGACGCCTCCGTCACCGAGATCATGGTCAACGGCCCGGACCAGGTGTTCGTGGAACGCGCCGGCCGCGTCGCGCAGGTGCCCGTGCGGTTCGCCTCGCACGAGCAGCTGATGCAGACCATCGAGCGCATCGTCTCCACCGTGAACCGGCGCGTGGACGAGTCCAACCCCATGGTCGACGCCCGCCTCCCGACCGGCGAACGCGTCAACGTCGTCATCCCGCCGCTGTCCCTGACCGGCGCCACCCTCACCATCCGCCGCTTCCCCCGCGCCTACCGGCTCGACGAACTCGTCCGGCTCGGCACCCTGGACGACGCGATGGTCCTGCTCCTCTCCGCCTTCATCCGGGCCCGCTTCAACGTGATCGTCTCCGGCGGCACCGGCTCCGGGAAGACCACCCTGCTCAACGCCCTGTCCGGCCTCATCCCCGAGACCGAACGCATCATCACCGTCGAGGACGCCGCCGAACTCCAGCTCCAGCAGCAGCACGTCATCCGCCTGGAGACCCGCCCGCCGAACGTCGAGGGCAAGGGCCGGGTGACCGTGCGCGACCTGGTGCGCAACAGCCTCCGCATGCGGCCGGACCGCATCATCGTCGGCGAGGTGCGCGGCGGCGAGACCCTCGACATGCTCCAGGCCATGTCCACCGGCCACGACGGCTCGCTCGCCACCGTGCACGCCAACAGCGCGGAGGACGCGCTGATGCGCCTCCAGACCCTCGCCTCCATGTCGGAGGTCGAGATCCCCTTCCCCGCCCTCCAGGACCAGATCAACTCCGCCGTGGACGTGCTGGTGCAGCTCGCGCGCTTCCCCGACGGCTCGCGGAAGATCGTGGAGATCTCGCTGCTCGCCTCGCACGGCCGGGAGACCTTCCAGATCGCGTCCGTGTGCCGCTTCCGCGCCCGCCCGATGACCCCGGACGGCCGGATCTTCGGCACCTTCGAGCACCTGCCCGTGACCCGCCGCGCGGCCGACCGGCTCACCATGACCGGCGAATCCGTCCCGCCCGCGTTCGGCGTCGCCGCCCCCGACAGCCGGCTCACCACCCGCCAAGCCGGCGGCGCAACAGGCTGAGGACCCCACCCCCATGACCACACTCGCGCTGATCACCCTCGCCGCCGCGCTCCTGGCCTGCGTCCTCGCCGTCGCCGGGGTCCAGGCGTTCGCATCGGGCCGCGCCCGACGGCACGCGCTCGTCGAACGTCTCGCCGCACCCGCCGAGGGCCCCCTCCCACCGGACGGACGCGGACGGCCGTTCACCGCCGTCGACCGCCGGCTGCGCCGCACCCGCCTCGGCCGCCGCATCCACCTGCGGCTGTCCGCCACCGGACTCGACCTCACCCCCGGCGAATTCGCCGTCTACGCCGTCACCGGCGTCGCCGGACTCTGGATTGTCGCCGCCACGCTGCTCGCCCCCTTCTTCGGCCCCCTCGCCGGCATCCTCGGCGTCCTCGCCGCCAACGCCTTCCTCGACTGGCAGCGGCAGAAGCGCATCGAAGCCTTCATCGGCCAACTCCCCGAACTCTCCCGGATCCTCGCCAACGCCACCTCCGCCGGCCTCGCGCTGCGCACCGCCCTCGGCATGGCCGCCGAGGAGATGGACGCCCCCGCAGGCGACGAACTCACCCTCGTCGCGGGCGAACTCGCCGTCGGACGCTCCGTCGAGGACTCCCTCGGCGAACTCGCCGAACGCCTCCCGTCACGCGAACTCGTCGTCCTCGTCACCACCCTGGTGCTCTCCCACCGCGCCGGCGGCACCATCGTCAGCTCGCTGCGCAACCTCACCGAGACGCTGGAGGAACGCAAGGAGACCCGGCGCGAGGTCCGCACCATGCTCGCCGAGGTCAACGCCACCGCGTACACCATCCCCGTGCTGGGCGTCGGCGCCATGCTGATGATGAACTCCATGTCCCCGGGCGCCCTCGACCAGGTCACCGGCACGCCCGCCGGACAGCTGGCGATGATCGTCGCCGTCGGGCTGTTCGCCGTCGGATTCACCGTCATCCGCCGCCTCGGCCGGATCGAAGTCTGAGGAGCGCACCGTGACCTCCCTGCTCCCGCTGCTCCTCGCCCTCGCCGCAGGACTGGCCGTCCTCGGCGTCCTCACCGGCATACGCCTCTACCGCGGCGAGACCAGGCTGCCGTCCGACCTCGCCCTCGCGCTGGAGGTCGGCGCCACCCGCGCCAAACCCCGCCAGCAGGCCGTCGACAGCCTCGGCGTCCGCCTCGCCCCGCTCGTGCTGCGGCTGATGGGCCCCAAACTGCGGGACGCCAAACGCCGACGCATCGACCAGGCCGGCAACCCCGGCGGCCTCACCCTCGACCGCTACGCCGCCCGCCGCGCCGTCTACGGGCTCTTCGGCGCCGCCATGGCGTGCATAGGCCTCGTCGCCGGCAGCCCCGTCTTCGCCCTGATCGCCCTGGCCTTCGGCTGGTTCGCCGCGGACCTCGCCCTGCGCGAGGCCATCCGCCACCGCAGGCGCGAGATCGAGCGGACGCTGCCCGACTTCCTCGACGTGCTCGCCGTCGTCGTCTCGGCCGGGCTCAGCTTCCGTCAGGCCCTGGAGCGGGTCGCCGAGCGCTACAAGGGGCCGTGGGCGGACGAACTCCACATCACCCTGCGGCAGATGGACATGGGGGTGAGCCGCCGCGAGGCCTTCGGCCAGCTGCGCCGCCGCAACTCCTCCGAACAGGTCGACCAGTTCGTCACCGCCCTGCAGCAGGGCGAGGAACTGGGCGCCCCCATCGCCGACACGCTGATGCAGATCGCCACCGACATGCGCCGTACGGATGCGCAGAACGCCCGCCGCAAGGCCGCCAAGACGGTTCCCAAAGCGACCATCGCCACCATCGCGTTCCTGCTGCCCGGCACGCTCATCCTCATCGTCGCCACCTTCGTCCTGGGCAGCGGGACGGACTTCGGTTCGTTCCTGGGCGAATGACGAGGCGTGCGGGCGGCGGTGCGGGCGACGGCGGTCACGCCGAGTCCATCCCGATACCCGCCGACTCTGGTGCAGATACCACCGATCGTGACACCCTCAGCGATGGCACATCGACGGTGCGCGACAATACGACAGACCACCGAAACGACGAACCACAGCCGGAGGTGAGGACGTTGACCTTACGGGGCATCCTCACCTCGCTGAGCGGGACCGGCCGCACGAGGCCGGCCGACACCGGAGGAGACCGCCATGAGGGCCATCCGCGAGTGGGTCCGCAAGACCACCCCACACCTGAGGGGCCGCGCCGCGGACCGGGGCGTCACGTCCATCGAGTACGCGGGCATCGTCATCCTGGTCGCCGGTATCATCCTGCTGATCACCCAGCTGAACCTGGGCACCCAGATCGCAGCCGGAATCCGTGGTGCGGTGAGCGGCATCCTCTGAGCCGTGCTCTCCGCGGTGACGGCGGTCAGACCCTGATCCTGTACGCCGGGGTCATCGCCGGGCTGCTCTTCCTCGCCCTGGCGTTCTTCGCCGTCGCCAAGGCGGGCGCCGTACGCAACGGCGGCCAGTCCGCGGCTGACGCGGCGGCCCTCGCCGCTGCACAGGACGACCGGGACCGCTTCTTCGACGGTTTCCTCGATGCCCTCGGCGACGACGACGAGTGGCAGGACTGGCTGGATCTCACCGAGTCACTCGACCCCGAAGGCTGCGGTGCGGCGTCGGACTTCGCCGGGCGTAACGACTCCTCCGTGACGTCCTGCGACCCGGTCCTCCGCCGAGGCGACCCCGGTTACGCCGTGACCGTCGAGACGAACTTCGACACCGGCAAGACCATCGTGCCCGGAACCGGCAACAAGACCGCCACCGCCGACGCGACGGCGGTCGTCCGGCCGCAGTGCGCCTTCGACGCCGACAGCGACGACGTGGAACTGACCTGCGACGGCGAAGAGATCGAGATCGACCCCGATGACGACGACATCGACCTGGACCCAGCCGACCTGTTCGACGTGGTCCTCGTCGACTGACCACCGAGCAACGAGTGAAGGACGAGATCGAGCCATGAGCATGCGGCCAGCCCGAGCCCGCAGGGCTTCGACCGTCGTGGCCCTCACCCTGGGCACCGCACTGGCGATCGCCGGATGCAGTGGGGACAGCGAGGGCCCTCAGCCCGAGCAGTCCAGCAGCCAGGCCGGGCCGCAGGGCGGGGGGAACGACGGCGAGGCCTCTGGGGGACAGGACCAGAACCAGGTCGTTGCGGAGGTCAAAGGTGGCGACATCACTCTGCGCGTCACCTCCGCCGCCAGGGAAGAAGGCGGCTTCGTGACACTCCGAGGCACCGTCACGAATTCGGGGAGCGACGTATGGGTCGCCCCCGGCTGGCAGGGCGACGAGGCCGAACTCGCCGACAACCAGGCGTCCATGGCCGGTGCCAAGCTCGTGGACAAGGAAGGCCGCAAGCGGTACTACATCCTCCGCGACACCGAAGGACGCTGCCTCTGCACGAAGTTCACCCTCGGTGTGGAGGCCGGAAAGACCGCCGACTGGTACGCGCAGTTCCCCGCGCCGCCGGAGGGGAACGACGAGGTGGACTTCCAGATCGCCGACATGCCGCCCGCCACCGTCTCCCTCTCGGAAGGGTGAGCCCGGCCATGACCCCCCGCTCCCGCGCACGTGTCCTGCGGTCTGCCGCCTGTACCTCCGTGTCGGTGCTGGTCCTGGCAGGCGTCGGTGCCACCGGCGCACACGCGGACCCCACCGATCCGCCGGCCCCGCCCTCGCTGCCGGGCGCGGCCAACCCGACCACGATCCCGACCGACGACCCCGCACTGCCGGGGGAGGACGGCGGACCCGCCCCCTCGTACAGCGAGCCGCCGGACAACATCGGCGACGCCGGACCGCCGGTGGAGGTGGATCCGCAGGCCGTCGGCCTCAAGCTCGCCGACGGGGCGCGCCTCGCCCCGCCGAAGGTGCTGGACATCAAGTTCGTCACCGAGACCATGACGGGCGAGCAGCGCCGCGCCGACAGCAACACCAAGACCACCTTCACCCTCCAGGCGGAGGTGCTGTTCCCCAAGAACAGCGCGAAGCTCAACAACGAGGCGCGCGCCCGCATCGAGGACATCGCGACGGAGATCGAGAGCCAGGGCGCGACCGAGGTGAACGTCTTCGGCTTCACCGACGACCTCGGTTCGTACGCCCACGGTGAAGTTCTCTCCAAGCAGCGGGCCAACGCCGTCCAGAAGGAACTGGCAGGGGCGTTGGACCCGGGCATCACCTTCCAGGTGCGCGGCTACAGCGAGGACTACCCCATCGCGGACAACTCCTCGGAGGAGGGCCGGAAGAAGAACCGCCGCGTCGAGGTCTCCTTCGCCCGCGAGGGCTGACGCCGCGCTGCGGGGTGGCCGTTGAAGCGGGCGGCCCGCCCCGGCTGGACGCGCCTCAGCTCTCCGCCAGCACCGCCCGGACCACGTGCCGGGCGGTGTGCGCCATCGCCGGGTTCGTCTCCCGGTAGTACGGCAGGGCGATCAGGGCCTGCGAGAGGGTGCGTCCGCGTCCCCGACGCCATGTCGCGTCGTCCACGCCGAGAACCTCGCGGAACACCTCGCCCGCCCCGGGCGGAAGCAGGTTCCATGCGGGGAACAGGTCGCACGCCGGATCGCCCGTTCCCGTGCAGCCGAAGTCGATGACGGCGGCGAGCCTGCCGTCGTCGACCAGCAGGTTCCCGGGCATCAGGTCGGCGTGCAGCCACACGGGGGGCCCGTCCCACGCGGGGGCGCGGAGTGCGTCCTCCCACACGGCGGACACGGCGTCGCAGTCCACGCCTTCTTCGGGGAGCCTGCGCAGCTTCTCGATCGCCTCCCGGGTCTCCGCGTCCAGGGAGGAGAGCGGTCCGCCGCGGTGGGCGGTCGGTGCGCCCGGCAGCGTGAGGCTGCGCATCGCCGCCACGAAATCGGCCAGGTCCTCGGCCAGCAGTGCGGGTTCGCGCAGCGCCTCCGCCGCCGGGATGTCCCCCGGCAACCACCGGTAGACCGACCACGGCCACGGATGTCCCTCGGTCGGCTCGCCCTCGGCGAGCACTTCCGGGACGGGGACGGGCAGCAGGGGAGCGAGGCGGGGCAGCCACTGCCGCTCCAGCGCCACGTCCTCCACGCCGCTCTTCGTCAGGGGCAGCCGTACGACCATATCCGCGCCGAGCCGGTACATCGCGTTGACCGTCCCGCCGGACGGGTGCCGCCGCACGGGCAGTTCGGCCCACCGGGGGAAGCGGTCGGCGACGAGCCGCCGTACGAGGTCTTCGTCGACCGGGTGTTGGCCGGGATACAACCGCGCTGTGTTCATGGCTTGTCATCCGACCGCCCGGCTCACCGGAGGTCAACCGCGTTTTCCACGACCGGTGCCCTGCGGACCGGCAGGGCTCAGGCCGTGTCCGGGTCCGTTTCCGGCTCCCGGGCCGGGTCTGGGGGCGGCGGGTAGAGGGCGGTGATCTCGCGGGCGGCGCGCCGGAGTTCGGCCCGGGCGGCGGGCGGGTCGAGGACTTCCACGTCGCCGCCGAACTGAAGGAGCTGGCAGACCGCGCCGAAGGCGGGGTAGGCCATGCGGACCTCCGCCCACTCCCTCCTTCCGGTGCCGTCCGGGGGCGGGAAGCCGGGGTCGAGCATGGTGCCGCAGATGCGCAGGAAGAGGGCCAGCCGCTCGCGGCGTACGCGGGCGTGGACGCGGACGACGGTCGGGCGCACTTCGACCGCGTCGCGCAGCGCCTCCCACGCCTCGGCCAGTTCGACGCCGGCACGCCGTTGCACCGGGGTGTCCAGCACTTTCGCCGAGGTCACCCGGTCCGCGCGGAACAGCCGGGGCCCGCCGCGCAGGTCGGCGACGAGGTACCAGACGCCGGCCTTCGCCACCAGGCCGTACGGGTCGACGGTGTAGGTGTGCGGCTCGCTGTCCCCGCCGTGCCGGTAGCGCATCCGTAGCCGCCGGTCGGCGAACACGGCGGTGTGCAGGACGTCGAGGTCCACGGCGGGACGGTCGCGCCGCTCCCGCCCGGCGTGGCCGAGTTGCCAGCGTTCGGGGTCGACCAGGATGCGGCGGCTGGTGAGTTCG
The DNA here is from genome assembly GCF_000426325.1 of Streptomyces sp. CNS606. Lineage (NCBI taxonomy): Bacteria > Bacillati > Actinomycetota > Actinomycetes > Kitasatosporales > Streptomycetaceae > Streptomyces > Streptomyces sp. CNS606. The sequence continues at coordinate 65,428 of NZ_AUFD01000018.1, read as the reverse complement.
GCGGCGGGACGGTGGGGCGGCGGCAGGGCGGCCATGATCTTCCGCAGCGCCGATCCCAGCGCCCCCTCCAGTCCCAGCGCCGAGTGCGCTCCCTGCGCGGCCAGTACGAACAGGGCGCGGGCCTCGTCCGAGGTGAGCCCGGTGACGTCGGTGCGGAAGCCGGGCAGCAGCGCGATCCCGCCGTGCCGCCCGCGCTCGGCGTACACGGGGACGCCGGCGGTGGAGAGCGAGGCGACGTCGCGGTAGATGGTGCGCACCGACACCTCCAGGCGCTCCGCGAGTGCGGCGGCGGGCACGCGGCCACGCGTCTGGAGCAGCAGCAGGATGGAGAGCAGCCGGTCCGACTTCATGTCTCCAGCATCGCGCGAAAACCTGACGGAAGCTGTCAGGTATCCGGGGCAGGCTCGCTCTCGCCCTGGTGGACGGGGGCCGGGAGACCCGGCCGGCGCTGCCGGGGTGCGGACGCGTTGACGGGCACCGACGAGAGGGAACCACCATGACCAGCACGACCCCGCCCCCCGGCACCAGCACGACCCCGCCCCCCGGCACGGCGCCGACCCGCGCGGCCGCCGACCCGCGCATCGGGTACGAGGCGGCGGCCGACCAGATGGAGGCGCTGATCGGCTCCGTGACCCCCGACCGGCTCGGCGCTCCGACTCCCTGCGGGGAGTGGGAGGTGCGCACGCTGCTGGAGCACGTCGTCGACGGCACGCAGCGTACGGCGGCGCTGGGTGAGGCGGGTCCGGGGGCGGTCATGGAGAAGGAGACGCCGCGCGGGGTCCCGGACGACGGCTGGGCCGCGGCCTATGCCGAGGCGCGCGCCCGGTTCCGCGCCGCGTGGGCCGACGACGCCGGGCTGGCGGGCACCTACACCGTGCCGTGGGGCGAGGTGCCCGGTCACGGCGTGGTGGGTGCCGAGGTGCAGGAGACCGTGGTGCACGCCTGGGACCTGGCCCGCGCCCTGGGCGCGGTCGGCCGTCTCGACGCGCGGCTCGCGGAGGCGACCCTGCCCTTCGCCGAGCAGATCCTCCCCGCCGAACCCCGGGGCGGTGCCGTGCCGTTCGGCCCCGTACGCCCGACCGCTCCGGACGCCGACCCCTACACCCGGCTCGCCGCCTGGCTCGGCCGCGACGTGGGCTGACGGCGGGCCGCGCACCGGCCCCGCGGCACCGTACCCGTGCGGTGCCGTGGCGCGTACGCTCACCGCGTGGACGTGGCCGAGGGGTTGAGGGTGCTGGTGGCGGCCGGTTACGGGGCGGGGGCCGGGGCGCTGCTGCCCCGGCCGGCGTACCGCTTGTCGGTGGAGCCGGGGGAGGCGTGGCGGGGCAGGTGCCCGGACGGGCATCCGCTGCGCGGTCGGGTCGGCGGGTGGCTGGGCCGTGCCCGGTGCGGGGACTGCGGGGCGTACGGCCGGTCGGCGCGGGCGTTCGCCGCGGGCTCGGCCCTGGTGTGTGCGGCGCTCGCCTTCGTGGTCGGGCCGCGACCGGAGCTGGCGGTGTGGCTCCTCGCCGTCCCGGTGGCGCTGCTGCTCGCCGCGGTGGACCGGGCCGTCAACCGGCTGCCCGACATCCTCACCCTGCCACTGGCGTTCGGAACGGCCGCGCTACTGGGCGTCGCCGCGCTGCTACCCGGAGCGGCCGGGAGCTGGCCTCGTGCCCTGCTCGGAGGGGTGGTGCTGAGCGCCGCCTATGGTGTGTTGTTTCTCATTCAACCGCATGCGATGGGCTTCGGCGACGTGAAGCTCGCCCTGCCGCTGGGGCTCGCCCTGGGCTGGTACGGCTGGGGCGCTCTGCTGACCGGCGCGTTCCTCGGTTTCCTCTCCGGTGCGGTCTACGGAACCGCCCTTGTCCTGCGAGGACGCGCCACCCGGAGCAGCGCGCTCGCCTTCGGCCCCTTCATGGTGCTGGGCACGCTGGGGGGTCTCCTGCTCGCGGCCTGACGCACCCCCGGCGAGGCCGGTCCCAGGGGGTGGGTGCCGGGTGCGCCGGACGGGTTCCGTACGGGTTCCGAAAGGGTTCCGGAAGGGAAACCCGGCGAGTGTGCTCCGAGCACGGCCCTGGAGGGGCTATGGTGGAAACCCCCCCTCGGGCCGGTCCGACTCCCCCCTCGGACCGGCCCGCTTTTCGTGTGCGGGGTGCCCGCCCCGGTAGCAAGGTGGCGGGACCGGCTCGCCCCGGCCCCGTCCGGCCCCGGCGCTCAGCTCAGCTCTCGCTGCTGCGGGACCAGATGTTCACGCCGGGCTCCGAGGTGGCCAGTGCGTCGATGTCCGCCAGCTCCGCGTCGGTCAGCGCGGGTCCGTCCAGCGCCGCCACGTTCGCCTCCAGCTGCGCCACGCTGCTTGCGCCGATGAGCGCCGAGGTCATCCGCGGGTCGCGCAGCACCCAGGACAGGGCGAGCTGCGCGAGGGACTGGCCGCGCTGCTGCGCGATGTCGTTCAGGCCGCCCAGTCGGCGGCGCACCTCGTCCGTCAGCCAGCCGGGGTCGAACGACTTGCCCTGTGTGGCCCGGGACCCCTCCGGGATGCCGCCCAGGTACTTGTCGGTGAGCATGCCCTGCTGGAGCGGGGCGAAGGAGATGCAGCCCATGCCCTCCTCCTCCAGCGTGTCGAGCAGGCCGTCGTCCTCCGTCCACCGGTTGATCATCGAGTAGGACGGCTGGTGGATCAGCGGCCGTACGCCCATGTCGCGCAGCAGCCGCGCCGCCTCGCGCGTGCGCGCCGCGTTGTACGAGGAGACGCCCACGTACAGCGCCTTCCCCTGGTGCACGGCGGAGGCCAGGGCCCCCATGGTCTCCTCGAGCGGGGTGTCCGGGTCGAAGCGGTGCGAGTAGAAGATGTCGACGTAGTCGAGCCCCATCCGCCGCAGCGAGGCGTCCAGCGAGGAGAGCAGGTACTTGCGGGAGCCCCATTCGCCGTACGGGCCGGGGTGCATGTCGTAGCCGGCCTTGGTGGAGATCACCAGCTCGTCGCGGTACGGGCGGAAGTCCTGGGCGAGGAGCGTGCCGAAGTTCAGCTCGGCGGAGCCGGGCGGCGGGCCGTAGTTGTTGGCCAGGTCGAAGTGCGTGACACCGAGGTCGAAGGCGCGGCGCAGGATGGCGCGCTGGGCGCCGAGGGCGCGGTCGTCGCCGAAGTTGTGCCACAGGCCGAGGGAGATCGCTGGGAGTTTCAGCCCGCTGCGGCCGGAGCGCCGGTACGTCATGGTGTCGTAACGGCTGTCCGCGGCGCGGTAGTGGGGTGCGTCGTTCATGAGACCGTCATATCAAGCGGTGACGAACCCGCCTCCTGCCACGCCGGGCGGGTGACCTCAGTGACCGGGGTGACGGTCGTGGTCCCGGTGATCGTGGTGATCCGTGGGCGTGACGGGTGCTTACCCGGGTGGTGGAGTCCGGTTGCCCGGATTCGCCCGGACGGGGGACCGGCAGTAGGGTTCTGTGATTCCCGGACACGGCACGGAGGGCTGGCCATTCCCATGAAGCTTCGCGACCTGGTGTACAGGCTCTACGCGCGGCGGGTGGAGGACCGCCTCGATCTCGCGCGGGTGCCGGAGCACATCGGGGTGATCCTGGACGGCAACCGCCGCTGGGCTCGCGCTTCCGGGGGGACCACCGAGCAGGGCCACCGGGCCGGCGCCGGGAAGATCCAGGAACTGCTGGGCTGGTGCTCCGAGACGGACGTCCAGGTGGTCACGCTGTGGCTGCTCTCCACGGACAACCTGAGCCGCCCGGACAACGAACTGCTGCCGCTCCTGGGCATCATCGAGGACACGGTGCGCGACCTGGCCGCCGACGGCCGCTGGCGGGTGCACCACGTGGGCCAGCTCGATCTGCTGCCCGGCCGCACCCAGCGGGTGCTGAAGGAGGCCGAGGCGAAGGCCGGCAGCGTGGACGGGATAGTCGTGAACGTCGCCGTCGGGTACGGCGGCCGGCAGGAGATCGCCGACGCCGTGCGCTCGCTGCTCGCCGACCACGCCGGCCGCGGCACCGGCCTCCACGAGCTGGCCGAGAACCTCACCGTCGAGGACATCGCCGAACACCTCTACACCAGCGGTCAGCCCGACCCGGACCTGGTGATCCGCACCAGCGGGGAGCAGCGGCTGTCCGGCTTCATGCTCTGGCAGAGCGCCCACTCCGAGTACTACTTCTGCGACGTGTTCTGGCCGGCCTTCCGCAAGGTCGACTTCCTGCGGGCCATGCGCGACTACGCCGCCCGCCACCGCCGCTACGGGGGCTGACCCCCGCACTCGCCTCCCTCACCCGCGTCGTGCCGGGGCGCCCGTCACCGAACCGAAACGTACCCGTTCGCGTGGTGTCGCCCCCCGTTGCATGCTCCTTCGCTCCGGCGGGAATATCTCAGGTGGCCGCGCCGTCCACGGAGCGGCCGCCGGGAGGCCCGTTGAGCGACCACGGAAGACCGCGCCCCAAGCGCGGCGACCGTCGGGAGAGGGCCGGAGTCCGGCCCGTTCCACGGGGCCCGACCCGGTCTCTTCCCCCGCGACGCCGTCGCTTCCGACCTCATCCGAGGGGGTACGTCCACCCGTGGCGAACAGCAAGAAGCGCCTCACACCCGACCGGCGCACCTATGTGATCGACACCAGCGTCCTGCTCGCCGATCCGGCGGCCATGACCCGCTTCGACGAGCACGAGGTCGTGCTTCCGGTGGTCGTGGTCACGGAGCTGGAGGCCAAGCGCCACCACCCGGAGCTGGGCTACTTCGCGCGGCAGGCCCTGCGCCTCCTCGACGAGTACCGGATCCGGCACGGCAGGCTGGACGTGCCGTTGCCGGTCGGCGAACTCGGCGGGACGCTGCGCGTCGAGCTCAACAACACGGACGTCGCCGTGCTCCCCGCTGCCCTTTCCAAGGGGCACGGGAGGATGGAGGACAACGACACCCGCATCCTTGCGGTGGCCCGCAACCTCCAGGCCGAGGGCTACGACGTCACGGTCGTCTCGAAGGACCTGCCGCTGCGCATCAAGGCGTCGTCGGTCGGCCTGCTCGCCGAGGAGTACCGCGCGGAACTCGCCATCACCGACTCCGGCTGGACCGGCATGGCGGAACTGACGCTGCCCGGGGAGGACATCGACGAGCTCTTCGCGCAGGAGTCCGTGCTCCTGCCGGAGGCCGCCGACCTGCCCGTGCACACCGGCCTGGTGCTCCAGTCGGAGAAGGGCAAGGCGCTCGGGAGGGTGACTGCGGAGGGCCGGATCAAGCTGGTGCGCGGCGACCGCGAGGTGTTCGGCATCAAGGGCCGCAGCGCCGAACAGCGCATCGCGCTGGATCTGCTGCTCGACCCGGAGATCGGCATCCTCTCCATGGGCGGCCGGGCGGGCACGGGCAAGAGCGCGCTGGCGCTGTGCGCCGGCCTGGAGGCCGTGCTGGAAAGGCGCCAGCACCGGAAGGTGATGGTCTTCCGCCCGCTGTACGCGGTGGGCGGGCAGGACCTCGGCTACCTGCCGGGCACCCACGACGAGAAGATGAACCCGTGGGCGCAGGCCGTCTTCGACACGTTGTCGGCGGTGACCAGCCGGGACGTCATCGAGGAGGTCGTCGCCCGCGGCATGCTCGAGGTGCTGCCGCTGACGCACATCCGGGGCCGTTCGCTGCACGACGCGTTCGTCATCGTGGACGAGGCCCAGTCCCTGGAACGGAACGTGCTGTTGACGGTGCTCTCGCGCATCGGGCAGGACTCGCGTGTCGTTCTCACCCATGACGTGGCACAGCGGGACAATCTGCGCGTCGGCCGGTACGACGGAGTGGTGGCGGTCGTGGAACGGCTCAAGGGTCACCCGCTCTTCTCGCACATCACGCTCACGCGTTCGGAGCGTTCGCCGATCGCCGCGCTGGTGACCGAAATGCTGGAGGAAGGTCGGATTTAATACCCTGATCCGCCAGTTGGCGGCCGAGTCTCGTACGAGTGGGCGAAGCAGCTTACTCATCCGGGGCTCGGCCGCACCCATGTTTCCGGCGAACACACCCGCCAAACCCCCTGTGAACTTTCCCACTCGGTGCAGAATTGCCTCAACCCCGCCGCGTCCGGCAGGGTGTGGGTTCTGTCAGGCCCCGCATACGGCACTCCAGCACCCCCGCGGTGCAGCACCACACAAGTCAACAGCCGTCAGCCGTATGCCGCCCGAGGAACCACGCGGGCTCCCGCCATCGGGAGACCGCCCGGGCCCGCGACTCCCGCAACGGTGTGGGGGTCCAGCGCCAGGGGCACGATTGCGCCCGCGGGTCCCTCCCGTGGGCGATGTGGGAAGGAAACCGTGTGAGCCGGATTTCGGTCCGGGGATTCGCCGTGGCGTCAGCCACCGCGGTCACCACTGTCGGCGCCGTCGTCGGTGTGGCTTCGGGGAGCGAGCAGGCACCCTCGAACGACATCGAGGCCACTGCCGCCGACGCGACGCTCCTCGCCGACATACCTGCGGGTGGCAACGCCCAGGTTCAGACCGTCTCCCTGACGCAGCAGGCGGACGCCCAGACGACCGCTGCGCACTCCGAGGCCAAGAAGTCCGCCCAGGAGGCCGCGCGCAAGCAGGCCGCCGAGGACGCCGCCGCCAAGAAGGAGGCGGCCGAGGAAGCGGCACGCGAGGCGAAGGAGCGCGAGGAGGCCGAGGCCGCCAGCCGCAACGCCGAGCGTACGGACTTCGCCGTCCAGTCCTCGTACACCACCGCCGAGGTCCAGGCGATGGCACGGCAGATCGTCGGAGCAGGCCAGTTCCAGTGCTTCTCCAACATCGTCGACCACGAGTCGGGCTGGGACTACACGGCCACCAACCCGTCCTCCGGCGCGTACGGCCTGATGCAGGCCCTGCCCGGGACGAAGATGGCCTCCGCCGGCGCCGACTGGCGGACCAACCCGGCGACCCAGATCAAGTGGGGCGTGAACTACATGAACGACCGCTACGGCAGCCCGTGCGGCGCATGGGACTTCTGGCAGGCCAACAACTGGTACTGAGCCGGCCGCGGCCCTGAGTCACCCGCTCCGGCGGAGGAGCGTTCCGGGTCGCCGCAGTACGCACCGCCGCAGCACGCATGACTGCCCCTGACCGGGATACTGGTCAGGGGCAGCTGCATGTGCGGGGAGTGACCACGGTGGCGTGGGGGACGGAAGGCAACCTTCCGCGCCGGTAACGTCGTCCCCCACACGACGAGCAGGCGCGCAGCGCGGGCGACCGCACGGGCACACGGGACACGGGACCCACGGGGGGCGGAGGACGGGATGGAACGGGAACGCAGGGTCGACAGGTTCCTGGACGGCGTGCAGAAGTGGGCCGCCCGCGCCGCCGAGCGCCGGGCGCGGGCCACCATGGACGACCCGGCGCTCTCCGGGCCCCGTGGGTCCGGTTCCGGGCCGGGCGGCGGTTCGGGCTCGGGGCCGGGTCCGGGGCCGGGTTCGGGCTACTCCGGTTCCGGGGACGACGGCGAGCAGGACCCGCGCCGCTACCCGGCACCGCCCTCCTACGCACCGGCCGTCGTGGCCAAGCCGGAGCCGGCCGCCGCGATCCCGTGGGGCATGCGGGTGGCGGCCGAGGCCGGCTGGCGGCTGCTCGTCCTGGCCGGCGTCATCTGGGTGCTCACCAAGGTCGTCAGCGCCGTCAGCCTGCTGATCATCGCGTTCTCCGCGGGCCTGCTGATCACCGCGCTGCTCCAGCCCACGGTGGCCCGGCTGCGCCGGCTGGGCGTCGCCCGGGGTCTGGCGACCCTGCTCACGTTCATCATGGGCACCGTCTTCATCGGCCTCATCGGCTGGTTCGTCGCCTGGCAGATCATGGAGAACCTGCCGACCCTGACCGAGCGCATCCAGGACGGCATCGAAGAGCTCAAGCGGTGGGCCGTCAACGGTCCCTTCCACGTCTCCGAGGACCAGGTCAACAACATCGCCGGCACGGTCAGCGACTGGATCGGCGACAACAGCAAGACCATCACCAGCGCGAGCCTCACCGGTGTGACCGTGGTGCTGGAGTTCTTCTCCGGCGCGCTGCTGGCCATGTTCGTGACGCTGTTCCTGCTGTACGACGGCCGCCGGGTGTGGGACTGGACCCTCAACTTCGTCCCCGCCGCCGCGCGGGAGGGCGTCGCCGGAGCCGGTCCGCGGGCGTGGGTCACCCTCACCGGGTACGTGCGGGGCACGGTGATCGTCGCTCTGATCGACGGTCTCTTCATCGGCATCGGCCTCTACTTCCTCGACGTGCCGATGGCGGTGCCGCTCGCCGTGCTGATCTTCCTCTTCTCCTTCGTGCCCATCGTGGGTGCCGTGACCTCCGGTGCGCTGGCGGTTCTGGTCGCGCTGGTCACGAACGGCCTGTTCACGTCGCTGCTCGTGCTCGCGGTGGTGCTGGCCGTCCAGCAGATCGAGAGCCACATCCTGCAGCCCTTCATCCTGGGCCGGCTGGTGCGGGTGCACCCGCTGGGCGTGGTCCTGTCCGTCACCGCGGGCGGCCTCATCGCCGGCATCCCCGGCGCCGTGGTGGCCGTGCCGCTGGTCGCGGTGACCAACACGGCCGTCGGCTACCTGCGGGCGTACGCGCACGAGCAGGCGGTGCGGCGCTCCACGGAGGGGCGGGGTCCGGGACCGTACGGCGCGACGGTCGCGTCGGTCGCGCCCACGTCCGCGCCGTCGGCGTCGACGAGCGCCGCGGGACCGGCCGAGCCGGCGACCGCGCCCCCCGCACCGGAGCAGCGGGACATCGCCGACGACGCGGCGGACGCCGCCCCCGGCGCCCCCGGTGCCTCCGGCGAGGGGAACGGCGCCGACGGGAACGGCCCCGGCGGCAGCGGGAACGGCCCCGGCACCGGCAGCGAAGCGCCGCCGCGCTGACCCTCCCGCCTCCGGGCCGCCGCACCGGCACCCTGGTGCGGCCGTCGCGGCGGGCGGCGCGGGTCAGGAGTCGGAGGACGGGCGGCCGCGGCGGGGGTGGGGCCGGGCGTCGCGGGGCAGCCGCCCCGCCGCGCGCAGCGCCTCCCGCAGCAGGTAGTCGATCTGCGCGTTCGTGGAGCGCAGTTCGTGCGCCGCCCAGCGCGCCAGCGCGTCGTGCATCGCCGGGTCCAGGCGCAGCAGCACCTGCTTGCGCTGCTGCGCCCGCCGCTTCGGGGGCCGTGCACCCTCGTCGTCGTCGTCGTCGGCGGCGCCGCCGTCGGCGGTCACTGGTGGAGTGTCCCGGTGTTCAGCACGGGCTGCGGGGACCGGTCGCCGCACAGCACGACGAGCAGGTTGCTCACCATGGCCGCCTTGCGCTCCTCGTCGAGTTCCACGAAGTCCTGCGCCGCGATCCGGCTCACCGCGTCCTCGACCATGCCGCATGCGCCGTCGACGATGGTCTTCCGTGCCGCGACCACCGCGCCGGCCTGCTGCCGCTGGAGCATCGCGGAGGCGATCTCCGGGGCGTAGGCGAGGTGGGTGAAGCGGGACTCGATGATGGTGACGCCCGCCGCCTGCACGCGCGCGGTCAGCTCGACGGCGAGCTTCTCGGTGATCTCCTCGGCGTTGCCGCGCAGCGACAGCGCGTCCTCGTCGTGGGCGTCGTACGGGTACTCGATGGCGATGTGCCGGACGGCGGCCTCGGTCTGGGTGGAGACGAACTCGACGTAGTCGTCCACCTCGAAGGTGGCCTGCGCGGTGTCCGCGACCTGCCACACGACGACCGCGGCCAGCTCGATCGGGTTGCCGTAGGCGTCGTTGACCTTGAGCACGGCGGTCTCGTGGTTGCGGACGCGGGTGGAGATCTTGGTGCGGGTGGTCAGCGGGTTGACCCAGCGCAGGCCGTCGGCGCGGATGGTGCCGGTGTAGCGGCCGAAGAACTGCACCACGCGCGCTTCGCCGGGGGCGACCATGTTGAGGCCGGCCATGGCGAAGACGGAGCCGATCAGCAGCACGATGCCGATGATCAGGAGCGGTGCGCCGACGCCCGCGGTCCCGTTGCCGATGAGGGTGCCGCCGAGGGCGATGCCGCCCGCGCCGAGCAGGAAGCCGACGAGGCCGAAGAGGAGCGCGAGGCCGCCGCCGATGCTGTGTGCGGCCCTCTCCCGCACCTGGGGTGCCGGCATGTCGGGCAGTTCGTCGGGCTGGGCGGTCATGTCGTGGTCGGGCATGGAGGTTCCCCCGTTTCGCATTCGGTGCTGGTCTAGCAAAGTGATATCACTTTAAGGGACGGCGGCGGTCCGGTCCAGCCCCCCGTGCCGGCCCGGACCGCCGCCCGTTCACTCCGTGCGCAGGCCGTCCGGCCGCATCAGCCGCCACAGCACCGGCAGGCTCAGCAGGGTCACCACGACGATCAGCGCACCGCCGAGCCCGGTCATCGCCCCCAGCGCCGCCCCGTCGACGCCCATCGGCAGGCCGGCGATCCGCAGCAGCACCGCGCCGAGCCCGGCACCGGTGAGGGCCGCGAGTGCGAGGCCCAGCAGGACGGGGAGCGCGGTCTGCCAGAGCACCGACCAGGCGAGCGTCGAGCGCCGGGTGCCGAAGGCGACCAGCACCGACAACAGCCGCTTGCGCTCCCGGAGTTGTTCCAGCACCGAGACGATCATGCTGGCGCCGATCAGGACCAGGATCCCCACCGCGCCCACGTACAGGCCGCGCTGGATCATCTCGAGTTCGCGGCTGGTGTTCTCCGAGGTGAGGTCCATGACGTACGGGTCTGGCCCCACGGCGGCGACCGCGTTGCGCACGTACTCCCGGGCCTCCGGTTCGCCCGGGTCCAGGCGGACGAACAGCGCGGCGGTGGCGGACGGGAACCGCCCGGCGTCCAAGGCCCCGGGCGTCGCCAGCACCCCTTCGGTGAGCCACCCCGACGGGTCCTCGAGGGTCTTCACCGTGCGGGCGTCCTCGGGCACGGTCCAGATGCCGGGGTCCGGCTCCGTGCGCTTCCGGCCGTCCTCCTGAGCCGGGTTGTCGAGGTCGAGCCGCGTGCCCGGCTCGACGTCCAGGGTGTACGAGGAGTGCTGTTCGCGGGCAGGAGCGAGGAACACGTCTCCGTTCTCGCAGGAGGGCAGCGGCGCCAGCCGTCGCAGGGTGGCGCAGTCGGCGACGTTGACGCCGACCCAGGGTGAGTCGTCCGGGTTCTCGCCCGCCTCGAACACGTAGCCGCGGGTGACGCCCCAGGCGTCCCGCACGCCCCGGGCGTCCGCCAGCCGGGCGGCGAAGGCGTCCGCACCGCCCACGGCGGAGGGGTCCGCGTGCACGGCCATCTGGGCGCGCGTGGGGTCCTGCCCGGTCTCCCGCGTCTCCTGTTCGGCGACGGAGCCGAGAAGGCCGGCCAGGGCGATCGAACCGGCCACCGCGACGGTGATGCCGCTGACCGCGCGGGCCGCCGTGCCGCTGTCGAGCTGGAGCCGGCGCACCGCGAGCTGGAACGGCAGACGGCCGCCGTGCAGGCGCCGTACCGCGAACTCCACGAGCCACGGCAGCAGCGCCGTGACGCCCACCAGGATCAGCACGATGCCGCCCGCCACCATCGCGGTCTCGAGTTGTCCGCCCTCCTCGGCGAAGTCGCCGAACAGCGGGACGAGCAGGGCGAGTCCGAGCGCCGGCGGGATCAGCCGCCACCACAGGCGGCGTCGCCGCGGCTCCGACCTGCGCACCACTCCCAGCGGCTCGATCACCACGCCGCGCAGCGCCAGCAGCGTCACCAGCACCGCGCAGCCGGGGACGGCCAGCGCGATGAGCACGGTGATCAACGGGTCGGGCACCACGTCGGAGGTGAAGACGCTCAGCTCCTGCATGCGCAGCCCGCTGAGGGCGGGGCGCAGGGCCAGGAAGCCCGCGGTGCCGACGGCGAGGCCGAGCAGCGCGGCCGCTCCGGCCTCGCCCGCAGCGATACGGCGGGTCGCCCGGCCGTCGGTGCCGACCAGGCGCAGTGCGGCGAGTCTCCGGTCGCGCCGTTCGGTGCCGAACCGTACGGCGGCTGCCATGAAGGCGCCCACGGGCAGCAGCAGCACCACGCAGATCACCACGATGAGCAGCAGCAGGACCGGGTGCAGCGGTTCGGGCGGGCCCACGACGTCGAACCGGTCGATGCGGTAGGCGTTGTCCACCTCGGCCAGTTCGTCGCTGCCCGCGTAGTAGGTGAGTTCGCCGGGGCCGGCCAGGCCCTCCTTGGTGACGGTGCCGACGATCTCGTACGGCAGCCGCTCCTGGAGCAGCGCGCCGTCGGGCGAGTCGAGCAGGTCGTGCAGCGCGGGGGAGGCCAGCATCTCGCCGGGGCCGGGCAACGCATCGATGCCCGGCGGCACCGGCGGCCGGTCGCCCTCGGGCTGGAGGATGCGCCCGCGCACCCGTTCGCCGTGGTAGGTGGTGTCGGTGGTGAGCTGGAGCGCCGACCGGTCGGACTTCTGGATCGCCGCCCCGCCCGGGGTGAAGCCGTAGTTCTCGCGGGCGTCGGTGCGTGCCTCGCGGGCACCGATCATGTTCGGCACGGACGCCGCCACCAGCAGCACCGTCACCCCGAGGCCGACGCCGAACGCCGTGAGCACGGTGCGCGCCCAGCCCTCGCGTCCGCCGCCGACCGCGAAGCGGGCGCCCATGGCGAGGTCCGCGGCCCAGCGGCGCAGCGTGCCGGGCTGTGGACGGTCCCGGTCCGCTTCGGGGGCCGGCGGGGGCGGGGCGAGTGTCGTCCGGGTCATCGGGTCGCACCCGCCAGGTCCTGTGCCCGTCCGTCCCGCACGACGACCTCGCGGTCGGCATAGGCGGCGACCCGCGACTCGTGGGTGACCAGCACGACGGCGGCGTTCGTGTCCCGTGCGGCGTCGGTGAGCAGCTCCATGACGTGCTCGCCGTTGAGCGAGTCGAGCGCGCCGGTCGGCTCGTCGGCGAACACCACCCGGGGGGTGCCGACCAGCGCGCGGGCGATGGCCACGCGCTGACCCTGGCCGCCGGAGACCTGGCCGGGACGGTGGTGGCGGACGTCCGCGACCTCCAGCCGCTCCAGCCACTCGACGGCGCGCGCCTCCGCCTGCTTGCGGCCGGTGCCGGTCAGCCGCAGCGGCAGGGCGACGTTCTCCGCGCAGGTCAGCTCCGGCACGAGCTGGCCGAACTGGAAGACGAAGCCGAAGTCGGAGCGGCGCAGGGCGCTGCGGCGGGCGTCGGACAGCCCGGAGAGGTCCTGGCCGCGGTAGCGGACCGAGCCCGCGTCGGGCGGCACGATGCCGGCCAGGCAGTGCAGCAGGGTGGACTTGCCGGAGCCGGAGGGCCCCATCACGGCGACGACCTCGCCGGCGTGCAGCGAGAAGTCCGCGCCGGCGAGGGCGGGCGTGGTGCCGTAGGTCTTGTGCAGGCCGGTGGCGGTGAGCAGGGCGTGCGCCGTCGTGGCGTGCTCGGTCATGACCGCACCTCCGTGGCGAGCTTGTCGAGCCGGGCGGCGGCGAGTTCGAGCCAGCGCAGGTCGGCCTCCAGGTGGAACAGGGCGTGGTCGCAGATCAGCTGGTCCGCGAGGTCGCCCTCGCGCTTGCGGCGGGTGAGTTCCCGCATCAGCCGCAGGTGCTCGGTGCGCTGTACGTCCAGGAGGTGGGCGGCGTCCCGGCCGGTGAGCAGCGAGAGCACGACCTTGCTGTAGAGCACGCTCTGCAGGTACGGCTCGGGCTTCTCCGGGCGGCCGAGCCACGTGTCGACGTCGGTGACCCCGGCGTCGGTGATGGCGTAGCGCTTGCGGTCCGGACCTTCGCCCGCCTCTATCCCCTCGACCTCGACGAGGCCGTTCTTGAGCAGCCGGGACATGGTCGAGTAGACCTGCCCGTAGTGCAGCTGCCGGTCGTGACCGAAGCGCTCGTCGAAGGCGCGCTTGAGGTCGTAACCGTGACGTGGCCCGGACTCCAGAAGGCCGAGCAGAGTGTGACTGATGGACATGGCCGGGACTGTACACCATGTGTATACACGCGATGTATACCCGGGGAGAGCCGTGGCCCCCGTCCGGACGGGCCGGTGGACGGGGGCCGTGGCGGTGGTGTGACGCGGCGGCGCGGGTCAGCCGCCGTTGACGGCGGTGGCGATCCGGTCGCCGACGTTCTTGTCGATGTTGCGCCAGTACTGCAGCGCGCGGTCCAGCACCGGACGGCTCACCCCGTCGAGCAGGTGTCCGGTGACGTTGCCCACCAGGCGGTCGCGGGCGGCGTCGTCCAGCACCTGCCGGACCATGGTCCCGGGCTGCCCCCAGTCGTCGTCCTCGCTGCGCAGCGTGTACGCCTCGCGGACCATCTCGCCCGCCGTGGCCCAGCCGGCCGGCTCGCCGAACCGCGCGGTGTCCGCCTCCGGGCCGCCGTAGGAGTTGGGCGCGTACGGCCGGGCGGTGTTCGGCGGCTCGTAGCGCATCGGACCGTCCTTCGCGTACGACCGCACCGGCGCGTGCGCGCGGTTGGGCGGCAGCTGGGCGTAGTTCGGCCCGATCCGGTAGCGGTGCGTGTCGGGGTACGAGAAGAGCCGTCCCAGCAGCATCTTGTCCGGCGACGGACCGATGCCCGGCACCAGGTTCGCCGGCTCGAACGCCGCCTGCTCGATGTGGACGAAGTAGTCCTCCGGGTTCCGGTTCAGCGTCATCCGGCCGACCTCGATCAGCGGGTAGTCGCCGTGCGGCCACACCTTGGTCAGGTCGAACGGGTTGAACCGGTAGTCCGGCGCGTCGTCGAACGGCATGACCTGCACGTACATCGTCCAGGCCGGATCCTCGCCCCGCTCGATGGCGTCGAAGAGGTCCCGCCGGTGGAAGTCGCCGTCCTCGCCGGCGAGCCGGTCCGCCTCCTCCTGGGGCAGGAAGTCGATGCCCTGGTCGGTCTTGAAGTGGTACTTGACCCAGAAGCGCTCGCCGCCGCCGTTGACCCACAGGTAGGTGTGCGAGCTGTACCCGTTCATGTGGCGCCAGGAGCGCGGGACGCCCCGGTCGCCCATCAGCCAGGTGACCTGGTGCGCCGACTCCGGGGAGAGCGTCCAGAAGTCCCACTGCATGTCGTGGTCGCGCAGCCCGTTGTCCGGGCGGCGCTTCTGGCTGCGGATGAAGTCCTGGAACTTCGACGGGTCGCGCACGAAGAACACCGGGGTGTTGTTGCCGACCATGTCGTAGTTGCCGTGCTCGGTGTAGAACTTCAGCGCGAAGCCACGCGGGTCCCGCCAGGTGTCCGGGCTGCCCTGTTCGCCCGCGACGGTGGAGAACCGGGCCAGCATCCCGGTCCGGCGTCCCGGCTGGAAGAGGTCCGCCTTGGTGTACTGGCTGACGTCGTTCGTCACCTCGAAGACGCCGTACGCACCGCCGCCCTTGGCGTGCACCACCCGCTCGGGGACCCGCTCCCGGTTGAACTGGGCCATCTTCTCGATCAGGTAGTGATCCTGGAGCAGGATCGGTCCGTCGGGGCCGACGGTCAGCGAGTGCGCGTCGCTCTCCACCGGGATGCCCGCGTTGTTGGTCGTGTAGCCGGTCATGAAACCTCTCCCGTCCCGCGTGACTGTGCGGTTCTCCATGCGGATCCGGCCCTTCCACTCCGGCGCCGCGGGCAACCCGTCCGTCCGCCGTTCGGCGGTGGTCCGGGCGCCGGACGCGGAGTGTGCGGGACCGGCGTGCCGCCGGGTACCCCGTCACCGCGCACGGGTCACGTCCCGTCCGGCTCCGGCGGGTGTGAAGGCGCGGGGCGGCGCGCGGAGGCGTCGCGGCTGCGCCGGTCGGGCGTCCGTCAGCCCTGGGCCGGGCGCACCGGCAGCTCGGACAGTGCCTCGCGCAGCGCGTCCGCGAAGGCGGCGAACTCCTCGCCGCGGGCCGCGCCGCCGCGCATGGCCAGCACGATCCGCCGGTACGGGGCCGGCTCGGCGAAGTCGCCCGTCGCCAGCTGCTCGCTTCGCCCGGTCTCCAGGCGGACGGCCGTGCGCGGCAGCAGGGTGACGCCCATGCCGCCGGCGACCAGCTGCACCAGCGTGGACAGCCCGGCCGCGCTGGTGGTCAGCGAACCGCCGGGCGACCGGCCGGCCTCGCGGCAGACGTCCAGGGTCTGGTCCCGCAGGCAGTGACCCTCGTCCAGCAGCAGCAGATCCAGCTCGCGCAGCGCGCTGCGCGGCACGTCGCGCTGCCCGGCGTACGCGTGCGTCTGCGGGGTGACCAGTACGAAGTCCTCGTCGAAGAGCGGGATCTCGGTCACCCCGGCGGTGGTGAGCGGGGCAGCGAGCAGCAGCACGTCCAGCCGCCCCCCGACGAGTCCGTCCAGCAGCGAGGCGGTCTGCTCCTCGTGCACCTGGAGGTCCAGCGCCGGGTACCGCTCGTGCACCAGGCGCAGCACGGTCGGCAGCAGGTAGGGGGCGCAGGTGGGGATGACCCCCAGCCGCAGCACGCCGGTGAAGGGTGCGCGGGCGGCCTCCGCCTCGTCCAGCAGTTCGGCGAAGCACTCCAGCACCCGGTGGGTGCGTGCGGCGAGCCGTTCACCGGCGGGGGAGAGGGGGACCTTCCGGGTGGTGCGCTCCAGCAGCTGGACGCCCAGGGACTCCTCCAGCGCGGCGACGGCGCCGGAGAGGGCCGGCTGGCTCATGCCGATGGCGGCCGCGGCGTCGCGGAAGTGCAGATGCTCCGCGACGGCGGCGAACGCGCGGAGCTGGGACAGAGTGGGCCGGCGGGGGGCGCCGCGCCTGGGCGAAGTGATCTCGGGCCTCCGGTACACGGCTTCCGGTCGGTCTGGAGCCGATGCTAACCGGGGCCGGTCCGTGCGTCCTCCGTGCGGCCGGAGGGGGCGGGCCCTGGCCCGCCCCCCTCGGCGCTCACCCGGTACGGCGTCAGTCGTTGACGCAGGCGTTGCCGAACGTCGGGTTGAGGGCGCCGACCAGGTTGAGGCTGTTCCCGCACGCGTTGACCGGCACGTGGATCGGCAGCTGGACGACGTTGCCGGAGAGCAGGCCCGGCGAGTTGGCGGCCGCGCCGCGCGCGATGCTGTCGGCGGAGGCGGTGCCCGTGGCGCCCAGGACGCCGACGGCGGCGAGGGCGACGGCGGCGAGCGAGGTACGAACGCGCATGGTGACTCCTTTGTGTAGTGGAGGGGTCGCAGAGAGCCACAGCTTAGGCGTGGCGGGTCCGTGCGCCGGAGATCCTCGGTGTAGTGGCGTGCCGCTCTTCACCTGCGCCGAGAAGAGATCGGATCGGGGGAACCCAGGGGTGCCCGCAACGGCCTAGAAATAAAACCGGTTGGTAGGTATCTTCGGCAGAGTCTCCGCACACACGCTCCCTCTCACCGTCACCGGGAGGAAAGAATGAGCACGCCCACGCTGTCCGCCGACCTCGGCCCCGCGGCCACCCAGCACCCCTTCGCCACCCCGCCGGGCGACCTCTTCCCGTCGCTCACCACGACCGTGCCGCGCGAGTTCGTGCACCGGGCGGCGGTCGCGGAGGTCATGCTCACCGGCTGGCACGGAACCGGCGACGAGGCGCGATTCCGGGTGACGGCGCAGTGGCCGCGCGGTCACAGTTTCTTCAGTCCCGTGTCGGACCACCACGACCCGTTGATCGCCGCCGAGACCATCCGGCAGGCCGGCTCCCTCCTCGCCCACGCCGTCTTCGGCGTCCCCTTCGGCCGCCACTTCCTGATGTGGGAACTCGCCTTCGACACCGAGCCGGGCGAACTGCGGGTCGGCGGCGCGCCGGCGGCCCTCGACATCGACGTGACCTGCACCGACGTCCAGAAGCGCGGCGACGACCTGACCGGCATGCGCTACGAGACGGTCGTCCGCCGGGACGGCCGCACGGCGGTGACCGGCGCCGCCTCGTTCACCTGCATCACGCCGGCGGTCTACCGCCGCCTGCGCAAGGGGCGGCACGACCCCGCCGGGATACGTCCGCTGCCGCTGACCGCGCCGGTGCCGCCGCAGAGCGTCGGGCGCCTGTCGCCCACCGACGTGGTGCTCTCGCCCGGGGGTGCGCCGCACCGCTGGCGGCTGAGAGTCGACACCGGCCATCCCGTGCTCTTCGACCACCCGGTCGACCACGTGCCGGGCATGCTGCTGATGGAGGCCGCCCGGCAGGCGTCGGCAGCCGTCCTGGGCCGCCCCGGGTTCCGCCCGGTGGGCGTCCGTACGGAGTTCGACCGGTACGCCGAACTCGACCAGCCGTGTGTGATCGCCGCCCGGCGCCTGCCGCGAGGGGTGGCGGGCGAGGAACGGGTCGAGGTCACCGGAGAACAGGACGGGGTGCCGGTTTTCCGCTCCACCGTGCTGGCCCGGCCTGGCCGGCGCTGAGCCCGGCCGCCGGGCGGCCCCGGCGCCGAATGCGGCGCCGGCACCGGCCGCGGCGCCCGGGCGGGCCGTGGGGCCGGCCCGGTGGTCCCACGACCGCCCGCTCAGGCCGGCCCTGCCTTGGTGAAGAGGTGGGCGTGATCCCGCGCCCATACGGCGAACGGCCGCGCCGTACGGCCGGTCACCCGGCGCACGATGTCCGTGACGGCGGCCTTGGCCCCGTCCCGCTGTCGCCGTGCGCTCTCCAGCAGCGCCACTGCCGCCCGCTCGCCGTGGCGCGCCGTGAGCGAGGCGCGGGCCTGCTCCTCGGTCAGCTCCTCGCACCGCAGGTCCCGGCCCACGACGCGGCCGAGCTGCTCCACCTGCTCCAGGGCGGTGACGGCGCGGGGGCCGGTCAGGGTGTAGGCGCGCCCGCGATGGCCGTCCCCGGTGAGGGCGCGGACCGCCACGGCGGCGACGTCGCGGGGATCCACGCAGGAGTGGGGCGCGGCGCCGTACAGCGCGGACACCACCCCGCGGGCGCGCAGGGAGGGCGCCCAGGAGAGCGTGTTCGACATGAAGGCGCGCGGCCGGAGCAGGGTCCACGCGGGGCCGGCGGCGCGCAGCAGCTCCTCGCTCTCCCGCTGCCGCCGGGTGACGGCGTCCCGGGCGCCTGGGTCCTCGACGGCGGCGGCGGAGAGCTTCACCACGTGGGCGACGCCCGTCTCGCGCGCGGCGCGCAGGAACACCTCGTCGTGGTCGTCGGCGAGCGGGTGGGTGACGAGCAGGGTGCGGTGCACCCCGCGCAGCGCCTCGCGCAGCGACGGCGGGTCCGCGAAGTCGCCGACCACGACCTGGGCGGCGGGGGTGGCGACGGACACGCGTGCCGCGTCCCTGGTCAGCAGGCGTACGGGAGTGTGCGGGGGAAGCAGGCGGGCGACCTCGCGCCCTACGGTCCCGGTCGCCCCGGTCACGAGGATCACGAGTTCCTCCTTCCGTACCCGGCGGTCGCGGCCTGCGGCCGCGACGGGCTCGGGTTGTAAGATACGTACCAGACGGTTTTTGGTCGGGTGCGGGCACACGGTTGGGTGAGTGAGCAGAAGTGGTCAAGCAGGACCGGGCGATCCGGACGCGCGCCACCATCCTGACGGCGGCGGCGGAGGTCTTCGAGGGGCGCGGCTACCAGGCGGCCACCATCACGGAGATCCTCGCCGCAGCGGGCGTCACCAAGGGCGCGCTGTATTTCCACTTCCAGTCCAAGGAGGAGCTGGCGCATGGGGTGCTCGCCGCGCAGGACCAGGAACTCCAGGTGCCCGAGCGCCAGTCCAAGGTCCAGCAGCTGGTCGACGTGATCGTGCTGCACGCGCACCGCCTCCGTACCGACCCGATGGTGCGGGCCGGGGTGCGCCTCTCCCTCGACCAGCAGGCGAAGGGCCTCGACCGCAGCGGCCCGTTCCGGCGCTGGCAGCGGATAGTGGAGGAACTCCTCGCCAAGGCCGCCGTCCAGGGCGAACTCCTGCCGCACGTGAAGCCCGGGGAGAGCGCGGAGGTCCTGGTGGGCTCCTTCGCCGGCATCCAGGCGATGTCGGAGACGGTCAGCGGTTACGACGACCTGCCGGACCGGATCTGCGCGCTGCTGCGTCACCTCCTGCCCAACCTGGTGCTGGCCTCGGTGCTCGCCGCGGTGGACCTCTCCCCGGGGCGCGGCCCCGAGGTGTTCGAGGAACTGAGCCGGGGCCGCGCCGGATAGCCCTCGCCCGCCCGCCGCGCGGCTGCCCCGTCCCTCTCGCCGAGGTACCGGGTCAGCACGTCGCGCAGCGGGCCGTCCTCCGGTGTCCAGGCGATGTAGCCGTCCGGGCGCAGCAGCAGGGCCGGGCACGTCAGATCCCCCTCGGCGCACCGCACCACGCGCAGCGCCGGTTCCCAGGTGCGGGCCGTGTGTGCGTACTCCTCCGGTGCCGTGCCGGAGAGCAGCAGCAGGGGTACGCCCGCGCGCAGCAGCGCCACCACGTCCGTCGGGCCGTCCGGCGTCGTGACGGGGGTGTTGGGCAGGAAACGTCCCTGCCACCGGGAGTCCCGCCCGGCCGACGGGTGCACGGTGTCCTGGGCGCTGATCATCGCGCCGAGGTAGCCGTGGCCGTGCCCGGAGTCCAGCAGTCCGGCGATCAGCTCCCGCACCGGGTCCAGCCGGGGGTCGGGACGCATCAGGGCCACCTGGGCGCGGGTGTTGTCGATGACCCGTCGTGCCGCCGGGCGGCGTTCCTCGTCGTAGCTGTCGAGCAGTCCCGCGCCGGCCGTGCCGCGCAGCGCGAGGGCGAGTTTCCAGCCGAGGTTGAGCGCGTCGAGCAGGCCGGTGCTCAGCCCCTGGCCGCCGATGGGGAAGTGCACGTGGGCGGCGTCCCCGGCCAGGAACACCCGACCCGCGCGGTAGCCGTCCGCGAGACGGGAGAAGTCGTTGAACCTGCCGAGCCAGCGCGGGTCGGCCATCTCCACGGTGCGGCCGGCGATCCAGCCGGCCACCCGGCCGAACTCCTCCACGGTGACCGGGACGTGCCGGTCCTCGCAGGGCCGGGCGGCGGTGACGGTGCGCACGTGCGACATGCCGTCGGGGATGTCCTTGACGACCAGCCAGCCGCGGGACGTGGGGTGCCACCCGGCGGGGGGCCGCCACGGTCCGGTGAGGCGCACCAGGCCGGTGAGCGCGGAGACGGTCGTGGGGAAGAAGGCCGAGGTGATGCCCGCGCGGGCCCGGACGAGACTGCGGGCGCCGTCGGCGCCGACGGCGTACCGGGCGGTGCGGGTGCGGGTGCCCGAGGCGCCCGTGACCCGCACCCGGACGCCGTGGGAGTTCTGCCGCACGTCGGTCACCGCGTGCTCGCGGTGCAGCCGCACCCCGGCCGCGCACGCACGCTCCCCGAACATCCGCTCCAGCGCGGCCTGCGGGACCTTCACCAACGGGTGCGGTTCGGAGGCCGGCGCGGTGATGGACAGGCCGGGCATGCCGGCGAAGTGGAAGGGCGCGCTGACGGTGTCGCCCGGGTGCCCGGCGTGCGATGCGGGCGGCGATGCGGGCGGTGCGGCGCCCAGGGAGTAGCCGCGCCGGGCGAGGCACTGGGCCGTCCTGGCGTGCAGTGTGGTCGCTCTGGGTCTCTCCGAGATGCCGCCCGCGGACTCGAAGACCAGCGTGTCGACGCCGCGTTCCGCGAGTTCCGCGGCGACGAGCATGCCGACGGGCCCTCCTCCGACGACGATGACCTCTGCGTCCGTCTGCTCGCCCACCCTGGCGTCCCTTCCTGTCGGCCGGCCCGAGCCCTGGGGAGCCGAAAATATACCGGTCGGCCGGTTCAGGCAACGGGTCGTCAGCTCGTGCCGTGGGGGCGTCGACGTCCCGGGGGGCTGGCCCTCCAGAAACCGACCGGATGCCCTTCCTCCGCCGTGAGGCGCGGTGGTGACGGATCCTCCGTTCGTCCGCTCGCCTGGTGGCGGTGAGGGGGTGGCGTGCCCCCGGGAGCCCGGCGGAGGAGGGGAGCACCTGCGGAAACGGGGAGGGGTAGTCCTCGGGAGAACTGATGTGCCCGGATTTAAAAACAGGACGGACGGTTTGATATTGACAAACCGTCCGTCCTGTTTTTAACTGCGTGATGTCGAGAGCCGGCCCGCGAGCCCGACAAACGACCACCGGCTCACTCTCTGAGATAGGGGACAGCCATGGACATCTCCGTACTGGGCGCGCTCGAGGTGAGACTGAACGACGTCTCGATCGCCCCGACCGCGCCCAAGCCGCGGCAGGTCCTGGCGATGCTGGCCCTGCACGCCGACCGGGTGGTGCCCATCGCCTCGCTCATCGAAGAGCTGTGGGGGGAGCATCCACCGCGCAGCGCCCGCACCACCATGCAGACCTACGTCCTGCAGCTGCGCGAGATGATCGCCCCCGCCCTGGAGCGGACCGGCCACGAGGGCTCCCGCCCCCGCGACGCCAAGGACGTGCTGGTGACCTCCCCCGGCGGCTACCTGCTGGCCGGCGCCGACGGCACCAGCGACGTCCGGGAGTTCGAACGTCTCGCGACCGCGGGCTACCGCGCGGCGGACGCGGGGGACGTCCCCGGCTGCGCCCGGCGGCTGCGCGCGGCCCTGGAGCTGTGGACCGGACCCGCCCTCGCCGACGTGCAGACCGGCCCGCTGCTGGAGATGGAGATCCGCCGGCTGGAGGAGAGCCGGCTGTGCGCCCTGGATCAGCGCTTCGACGCCGACCTCCGCCTCGGCCGCCACCGTGAACTGCTCGGCGAACTCAGCATGCTGGTGCGCCGCTACCGCACCCACGAGAACCTGCACAGGCAGCTCATGCTGGCCCTGCGCCGCTCGGGTCGGCGCAGCGAGGCGCTGGACGTGTACCGCCGCCTGCGTCACGCGCTCGTGCGGGAGCGGGGCCTGGAGCCCTCGCTGTCCCTGCGCCGCCTGCAGCAGTCGATCCTGGCGAGCGAACCCGTCCTCGAGCCCGCGGGTGCCCTGGCCGGCGACCGTCGCGTTCCGCTCGGGTGACAGCCCTCGCCGCACCGCTCACCCGAGGAAAAGAGGGGAATCCCGCAATGCAGGAGAGGTCGGAGCAGACCCGGCGCAGACTGGTACGCGCCGGAGCGGAGATGTTCGACCGCAACGGCTACGCCAGCGCGACGCTCGGCCGCATCGCCGAATCGGCCGGGATGTCGAAGGGGGCGCTGTACTTCCACTTCGCCTCCAAGGACGGGCTCGCCGACGCCGTGCAGGAGCAGGGCCGCGAGATGCTGAGCGCCCTGGTGGCGAGCCAGCGCAGCGCCGGGCTGAGGCCCGTCCAGGCGCTGATCGACATGACGCACTGGCTGGTGACCGCGCTGTACGAGGACCCGGTGATGCGCGCGGCGTTCCGGATCACCAACGAGTGCACCTGGCGGCAGCCGCCGGTCGTCGATTTCTACCGGGTGTGGATCACCGAGGTGCAGCGACTGGTGCGAGCGGCCCGGGAGTCCGGCGACATGCCCGACGCCGCGGACGAGGACGGGCCGGAGGTGCTGCTGTCCGTGGTGGTGTGCGGCATCGAGGCGCTGCACGGCACCGGCCTGGCGCACCCGAACCTGGCCGGCCGCGTGGCCGCACTGTGGGAGGCGCTGCTGCCGGCCCTGGTGCCGGAGGAGCAGATCGGCCGTTACCGCACCGGCTGTGACCCCGCCGACTTCGTGCCGGTCACGTGACCGCCGGTGCAGGCACCCGCGGCGGGGCGACCGTCCCTGCGGCGGACGGCGACGCGGGCGACGGTGAGGTCACCGGGCCGGTGCGGCTGTGGCACTGCACCGGTGGCGCGCTCTCCGCGCGCCACGCCTCGGTGCTCGCCATGCGCTGGCTGGACGCGGACGAACGCCGGACCGCCGCCCGCTTCCACCTCGATGCCGACCGCCGCCAGTTCGTCGTGGCCCACCTGCTGGTGCGGCGCGTCCTGGCGCAGGAGACCGGCGTCCCGGAGGCGGCGGCCACCCTCCGCCGCACGCCGTACGGCCGGCCGTACCTGGACGCTTCCCGCCCGGCCGGTCCCGGCTGTCTGGACTTCAACCTCTCCCACACACGCGGCCACAACCTGCTGGGCGTCGTCCGCGGCGGCCGGATCGGCGTGGATGTCGAACGGCTGGACCGGAGCGCGGCGCACGACCTCGGCGGCCTGGACAGAGCCTTCACGCCGTCCGAGCGGCAGTGGGTCGCCGGCGCCGCGACGACGGGTGAAAGCGGCCGCCGCGCGCTGCGCCTGTGGACGCTGAAGGAGGCCTACGCCAAGGCGCGCGGTCTCGGACTCGGTCTCGCCTTCGACTCCTTCGCCTTCTCCCTCGCCGACGACACCGGGGTGACGGCCTTCCGCCCGCCACCCGACGACCCACAGGGGCCGTGGCGCTTCGCCGAACTGGAGCCGGTACCCGGCCTGCAGGCCGCCGTGGCGGTGCTTCCCGCACCCGCGAGGGGACCCGCACTCGCGTCCGGGCGGGCGCCCGCCGCGCCGCTGGCGCTGCACCTCCACCTGCACGACTTCCCCTGGGGCGGCCGGACCGGCGCCGGCCGCGCCCTCCCGCTGCCCGCCGCCCCGCCGCTGCCGTAGCGCCGGCCCCCGCCCACGCCACGTCCGGGCCCATGTCCGGGCCCACGCCACGTCCGGGTCCGGGGCGTCAGCCGGTGACCGGTGCGGCCGTCCGGAGGCCTTCGGCCGGGGACAGCGCCCGGTGGACGTCCTCGACGAGCTGCCGGAGCAGCGGAGCGGGGTCGGGCTGGAAGTAGAAGTGGCCGCCCTCGAACAGGCGCAGCCCCAGGAAGCGGTCCGCCCGGTCCGCCCAGCCCGCCAGCCGTTCCGGCGGGGCCACGGTGTCGTCCCTGCCGCCGAACACCGACAGCGGCACGGGCATCGGCGCGCTCTCCGGGCGCGGGCGCCAGGTCTCCACCAGGCGCAGGTCGTTGCGGATGACCGGGGCGAACAGCTCCCAGACGTCGCGGTTCTCCAGGATGGCGCCCGGTGTGCCCCCCATGGCGGCGAGCTCGCGGCGGAGCTCGGCGTCGGAGAGCAGGTGCCGCCGCGTGCCCTCGCCCTGCGCCCGGGGCATGCCCCGGGCGGACAGCCCCAGCCAGCGGGGCGGCAGGCGGTCGTCGTCCAGCAGGCGGCGCGTCAGCTCGTACGCGATCAGCCCGCCCATGCTGTGGCCGAAGAAGGCGTAGTCGCCGTCGAGTTCGGGCCCGAGGTACTCCAGGAAGTGGTCCACCAGGCGCTCTGCGTCGCCGATCGGGGTCAGGTCCGACCGCAGGCCGCGGCCCGGTGCGTCCACCAGCCGCACGTCCCACGAGGACGGCAGCAGCGCGGGCCAGCCACGGTAGGGGAGTTGCGAGCCACCGGCGTGGTGGAAGACGAACAGGCGCAGTTCCATGAGGGCTTCCGTCGGTTCGCGGTCGCGGGCGGTCTCCCGCGCTCACCGGGCATCCTCCCACGCTGACCTCCGCAGTGAACGGGGTGCGGTTGGAAGGCCGCTTGAATCCCGCTGGAGATTTCGCGGCCGGGGCCCGTTCCCGGCCTAGCCTCGTGCCACCCGCAGGGCCCTCGTCCTCGGGAACTCGACCCTACGCGGAGGAGAGACCGTGGAGATCAAGGTTCTCGGGCCGTTGGCCGCGAGCGTCAACGGCATGTCGATCGTTCCGACGGCGGGCAAGCCGCGGCAGCTGCTCGCGTTGCTCGCCTGCTACCCGGGCCGGATCATGCCGGTGCCCATGCTGATGGAGGAGATCTGGGGCACCGCGCTGCCGCAGAGCGCCATGACGACGATGCAGACCTACATCCTCCAGCTGCGTCGCCGTCTGGGCACCGCCATGGGACCGGACGCGCCCAGCACCGCGAAGGACGTGCTCGCCACGCGGCACGGCGGCTACGTGCTCCAGATACGGCCGGAGTACGTCGACGTGCACCGCTTCGAGCAGCACGCCGCGCAGGGCAAGACCGCCTTCGACGAGGGCGACGACGAGCGGGCGGCGGCCGAACTCCGCAGCGCCCTCGACATGTGGCACGGGCAGGCACTGGTGGACGTGCGGCTGGGTCCGGTGCTGGAGATCGAGGCGATCCGGCTGGAGGAGAGCCGGCTGGTCGCCCTGGAGCGGCGGGTCGACGCCGACCTCCGTCTCGGCCGGCACGCCGAACTCACCGCCGAGCTCAGCGACCTGACCGCACGCCACCGCCACCACGAGGGCTTCCATTCGCAGGCGATGGTCGCCCTCTACCGCTCCGGTCGGCAGGCATCGGCACTGGACGTCTACCGCCGCCTGCGCGGCCGGCTGATCGACGAACTCGGCGTGGAGCCCTCGGCGCAGCTGCAGAGGCTGCACCAGGCGATGTTGGCCGTCGACCCGGGGCTGGACGTCCCCACCGGGCCGCGCCGGACCTCCACGTTCGACCTCTACGCCGCCTGACCGGGCGGACCGGCCCGGTCGGGCCTCCGCCGAGGCGGACGTGACCGGCCGGCCGCACCGCACGGACCGGTCACCCGCGGAAGGACGCCCGGTGCCACCCCATCCCGTACAACTGCACTGCTTCGCGCACGCCGGAGCAGGCGTGTCCTCGTTCCAGGGCTGGCCCGCCCACCTGCCCGCCGGAGTCGAGACGGTGTCCCACCTGCTCCCGGGGCGTGACGCCCGCCGGCACGAGCCGCGGGTCACCGACGGAGCGGCCCTGCTCGCGGACCTCGCCGCCCGGTTCGCCGTACCGCCGGCGGCGCCGTACGTGCTCTACGGGCACAGCCTCGGCGCGCTCGTCGCCCATGCACTCGTCCGGGCCCTGCACCGGTCGGGGCGGCCGGGCCCGGCCCTGCTCGCGGTCGGAGCCTGCCCGCCGCCGGACGCACCGTCGGACCTCTCCGATGCCTGCGACGAGCCCGACGAGCGACTGTTGCCGCGTCTCCGGGCGGTCGGCGCAGTTCCGGAGCGGGCCGCCCCCGGCGGTCTGTGGCACCGCGCCGTGCTGCCGGTACTGCGCGACGATCTCCGGCTCGCCCGGGCGCTGCGGGCCGAGGCATGCCGCCCGTCGGTGGAGGAGCAGCCGGGCGTGCCGGTGCTGGCGGTGGCGGGCGAGGACGACCCGCTGGCCGGCGCGGCGTCGGTGGCGGGCTGGCGGCGCTGGACCCGCGGACCGGTCGCTCTCCGGACCCTTCCCGGCGATCACTGGTTCGCGCACCGGCCCGAACTGCCCCGGCTCCTCGGGCGGGCCTGCACGGACCCGGCGCTCGCCGGAGCGCAGGTCCCCTCGCCGGCCGGGCCGCGGCGCGGCCGGTAGGCCCGGCCGCGCCGCGGGACGGAGCGGTCGAGCGCTCTTCCACGGCCCCTCGAGCCCGACGGCTGACGGTGCCGGATGCGGGGCGGTGCGTGGAGAAAGAAGGTTTCTGCAGTGGATGATCAGGTGCTGCGCACCGAACACGCGGTCGGCGTCGAGGCGCCGGTCGACGACGTCTTCGGATTGGTCGCCGACACCGCACGCTGGTCGTTGTTCCTGCCGCCCGTGGTGCACGTCGAGTGCATGGACGTCGACGGGGCCACCGAACGGGTGCGCACCTGGGCGGTCATGGGGGGCGAGGTCGGCTCCTGGGTGTCCCGGCGGCGGACCGACCCGTCGGTACCGGCTGTCGACTTCGCCCTGGACGGGCCGCCCGCGCCGGTGCGGACACTCGCCGGCCGGTGGGCCGTCGCCCCGCGCGACGGCGGAGGCAGTCTGCTCACCCTGCGCTGCGACGTCACCGTGCCCCCTGGCCCGGCCGAGACGGCGACACGGACGGAACGGGCGGTGGCCGCGTACGCGGCCACCGCGCTCGACGGCGTGCGGTACGTCGCCGAGCGCCTGCCACGTCTCGACGAACTCATCGTGGAGATCGAGGAGTCGGCACGCGTCGAAGGTCCCGCCGAGCTGGTCTTCGACTTCCTCCACCGTGTCGGCGACTGGCCCGACCTCGTCCCGGACGTCGTGCGCGCGGAGGTGAGGGAGGACCGGCCGGGCGTGCAGTTCGTCGTCACCGAGGAGACCTGTCCCGGCTCGCCGGGCGACGAAACGCGGGTCACCGAGTCGGTGCGCCTCTGCTTCCCCCACGCAGGCCGCATCCTGCACACCGCCGGCCGGTCACCCGGCCCGGTGGCCGCGCACGCCGGCGAGTGGTCGCTCGTGCCGGACGAGACCGGCGTGACCGTGGTCACCCGGCACAGCGTGCTGCTGGCCGAGGAGACCGTCGAGCAGATCCTCGGCCCCGGCGCCGGACTGACCCGGGCACGCCACCACGTCCGCGAGTCGATCGGCCGCCGCACCACCACCCTGCTGCGGCTCGCGGCGCAGCACGCAGAGTCCGGAATCCGCAGGCTGTGACGCCTCCCGGACCGTCCCGTCCACCGCAGCTCAGGCCCGGCTCTAGCCGACGAGCCGACAGTCGGCTGCCGACGGACAACCTCGGAAGCAGCGCGGGCGCCCAAGTCGCCCGGCGCGGCTCCGGCGGGCCCGAGACTTCGAGGAGAGGCATGAGCGTCAACATCATCAGGCCCGAGGACACGGTGCGGGCGGCACGGTCGTCCGAGCCGGTGCGCTGGCACCTCGCCCTCGTCGGCGGGACCAGCGGAGCCTCGCGGGACGCCGGAGTCGCGGGTCTCAAGGGCCGGTTCGCCCGGAACACCGGCGACGAGCGGGTGCCGGTCCGCATCAGCACCGCACAGGGCGCGGACACCGGCCACCGCGGGGCGGTCCTCGCCGGTGCGGAGGGCGCCACGGAACTCGGTGCCGAGCGGACCCGTGACGCCGCCCCGGTGGCCTTCATGTTCCCCGGCCTCGGCGACCACCACCTGCACATGGGCCGCGACCTGTACCGCGACTTCGCCGTCTTCCGGGAGACCGTCGACCGGTGCGCCGAGGCCCTGGCGCCCGAACTCGGCGTCGATCTGCGCGAGGTGGTCTTCCCCGCGTCCGACGACGACCGGCCCGCCGGCGCCGCGCCCGCGATCGACCTGCGCCGCATGCTCGGCCGCGCCGAAGGCCCGGCCGCCGAGGACGCGGACGGAGAGCCCGGCCGCAGCGCCACGGAACGTCGCCTCGACCGGACCCGTCTCGCACAGCCCGCGCTGTTCGTCGTCGAGTACGCACTCGCGCGGCTGTGGGAGTCGTGGGGCGCACGGCCGGCCCTCATGATCGGCTACAGCCTCGGCGAGTACGTGGCCGCCGCGCTCGCCGGCGTGCTGTCCGAGACGGACGCGCTGCGTCTGGTCGCCCGGCGGGCCGCGCTGATCGACGCGCTGCCCGAGGGGGCCATGCTCGCCGTGCTGCTCCCCGAGGAGGCGGTGCTGCCGCGACTCGGCGGGACGCTGTCGCTTTCCGCGGTGAACGGCCCCGAGCTGTGCGTCGTCGGCGGACCCGTGGCCGACGTGGCCGCGCTGGAGACCGCCCTCCGCGCGGACGGCGTCACCTGCCGACGCGTCCAGACCACCCATGCCTTCCACACCGCCATGATGGAACCGGCCGTGGCCGAACTCACCGCCCTGGCACGGACCCTGACGCTGCACGCGCCCCGCGTCCCGTACGTCTCCAACGTCACCGGCCGTCCGATCACCGACGCCGACGCCACCGACCCCGCCTACTGGGCCCGGCACCTGGTCAGCCCGGTCCGCTTCGCCGACGGCATGCGCGCGCTCGCCGACGTCCCGCTGCTGCTGGAGACCGGCCCCGGCCAGACCCTCAGCAGCATCGCCGTCGCCGACGGCCGGGACCGTACCGTCGTCGCCTCCATGCGCCACCCGCTGGAGAACCGCTCGGACTCCGCCGTCGCGCTGAAGGCGCTGGGACGGCTCTGGCTGGCCGGTGCCGACATCGACTGGAGCGGCTTCCCCGCCGACGAACTGGACACCGTGGCCGACGCGGCGGCGACCGCCGTGCGGCAGCCCGGTACGGACCACGAACCCACCGGCACCGGACGGGAGCTGCACGCGCTCTGGGCGAGGCTGCTGAAGACGGACGAACTCCCTTACGACACCAGCTTCTTCGAACTCGGCGGCAACTCCCTGCTCGCCACCCGGCTGACCCTGCGGGTGAAGCGCGCCTTCGACGTGGAACTGACCCTGCGACAGGTCTACGAGAACGCGACGCTGCACCGGATGGCCGACGCGATCGACACCCTGCGGGCCGGCGGCCTGCTCGCCGAGGACGGTGCCGGCACCTCGCACACCGGTCGCGCGCAGGCCCGCTTCCGGTTGCCCAACGGCATGACCGTCGTCCACCAGAACGAGGCGGAGACCCGCCACTTCTACGAGGACATCTTCGAACACCGCACCTACGCCAAGAACGGCATCAGCGTGCCGGACGGCGCGACGGTCGTGGACGTCGGCGGCAACCTCGGCCTCTTCACCCTCTTCGCCCACCACGAGGCCCGCGACGTGAAGGTGTACGCCTTCGAGCCGGCGCCGCCCATGTTCGCGCTGCTCCGGCAGAACGTCGCCGACCACGGGGTGAACGCCGAGCTGTTCGAGACCGGCCTCTCCGACGCCGAGGGCGAGGCGACGTTCACCTTCTACCCGCGCAGCTCGGGCATGTCCTCCTTCCACCCGGACGAGGAGGAGGAGAAGCACAACCTGCGCACCATCATCGCGAACCAGCAGAAGACCGGCGCGGAGCCCGCGGAGGCCGTGCGGCCCGCGGAGACGGCGGAGCCCGAGGAGCCCGCTTCGCTGGCCGGCTCCGAGGAACTGCTCGGCGTCCGCCTCGCCGCCATGGAGTTCACCGCCCGGCTGCGGCCGCTCAGCGCCGTCATCCGGGAGCAGGGGATCGAGCGCATCGACCTCATCAAGATCGACGTGCAGAAGAGCGAACGCCAGGTGCTCGACGGCATCGACGACGAGCACTGGCCCCTGATCCGGCAGATGGTGCTGGAGGCGCACGACGCGGACGGCGAGGTCGAACGCCTGGCGCGGCGCCTGGGCGACCGCGGCTTCGCCGTCACCGTCGAGCAGGACGAGCTGTACGTCGGCACCGACATCCACAACATCTACGCCGTCCGCGGCGACCGTTGACGAAGGACGGACCTGACATGGAGTTCCCCACCGTAGGAGTCGTCGGCGCCGGCGTGATGGGCGTCGGCGTCGCGCAGAGCCTCGCGACGACCGGGCACCACGTCGTGCTGGTCGACGTGTCCGAGGAGGTGCTGGACGGCGCCCGCAGGAACCTCCGGGACGGGCTGCGCGCGCAGGCGCTGTTCGGCAAGGGCCCGCGCCTCGACCACGCCGACGTCCTGAGCCGGATCGAGTTCACCACCGACGACGCGCTCCTGGCCAAGGCGGACTTCGTGGTGGAGAACGTCACCGAGGACTGGGAGACCAAGAAGGCGGTGTACGAGCGGATCGACCGCATCGTCCGCCCGGAGGTGGTGTTCGCCGTCAACACCTCGGCGCTCTCCATCACCCGCGTCGCCTCCGCCACCA
This sequence comes from Streptomyces sp. CNS606, assembly GCF_000426325.1. Classification (NCBI taxonomy): domain Bacteria; kingdom Bacillati; phylum Actinomycetota; class Actinomycetes; order Kitasatosporales; family Streptomycetaceae; genus Streptomyces; species Streptomyces sp. CNS606. The sequence goes on along the minus strand of NZ_AUFD01000018.1, from coordinate 34,292 downwards.
CCCGCCCCGAGCGCGTGATCGGCATGCACTTCATGAACCCGGTGCCGATGAAGCCGATGGTCGAGGTGATCCGCGGCCACCACACGACGCCGGAGACCGTGGAGGCCGCGCGCCGGTTCCTCGCGGGCATGGACAAGGACTGCATCGTCGTCGAGGACATGCCCGGCTTCGTCTCCAACCGGGTGCTGATGCTCACCGTCAACGAGGCCGCCTTCCTCGTCCAGGACGGAGTCGCCCCGGCCGCCGACGTCGACCGGCTGTTCAAGACCTGCTTCGACCACCGCATGGGACCGCTGGAAACGGCCGACCTGATCGGCCTGGACACCATCCTCAAGTCCGTCGAGGTGCTCTACGAGAGCTACAACGACGACAAGTACCGGCCCTGCCCGCTGCTCAAGAAGATGGTCGCCGCCGGCCTGCTGGGGCGGAAGAGCGGTGAGGGATTCCACACCTACCGCTGAGACGCGGGATCCGGTGCACGCCACCGCACCCCCGTACCGCTCCGCACCCTCCGCACCCTCCGCACCCTCCCGCAACTCCGACACGACAGGACGGAACCCGATGAGCACGGACAGCAGGACGAGGATCGCCGACTACCTCTCGCGCTTCTTCCCGGTGCACGAGCTGAAGGACGACGACGACATCTTCGCGCTCGGCTTCGTCAGCTCGATGTTCGCCATGCAGCTGGTGTCCTTCGTGGAGCACGAGTTCGGCGTCACCGTCGAGAACGACGACCTGGAGCTGGACAACTTCCGGTCCGTCGGCGCCATCGACGCCTTCGTCGCGCGGAAGTCCGCCGCGACGGTCCCGCAGTAGACGGGGGTACGCCACCATGACCGGAGCGCTCACGGCCGAACAGGCACAGGCCCGCAAGGAGTTCCGCGCCTTCGCCGACCGTCATCTCATGCCGCACGCCGACGCCTGGCACCGCGCGCAGCGCACCCCGCCGGACGTGGTCCGGCTGCTCGCCGGCGAGGGCCTGCTCGGCCTGCCCGTCGCCGCCCGGCACGGGGGCGGTGGCTGCGACGCCGTCACCCTCGGCCTGCTCGCCGCAGAGCTGGGCCGGGCCTGCTCGTCCGTCCGCAGCCTGCTCACCGTGCACACGATGGTGGCGCATGCCGTCGCCCGGTGGGGGAGCCGCGACCAGCAGGAGCACTGGCTGCCGCGGCTCGCCCGCGGCGAGAGCGTCGGCGCCCTCGCCGTCTCCGAACCGGGCGTCGGCTCCGACGCGGCGGCGGTGACCACCCGCCTCACCCGGGACGGCGACCACTGGATCGTGGACGGCCGCAAGCGCTGGACGACGTACGGGGCGAGCGCCGACGTGTTCCTGGTCGTGGGCCGCTCCGAGGAGGGACCCACGGCGCTGCTCGTCGAACGCGGCACCCCCGGTCTGCGCACCGAGCTGATCGAGGACCTGATCGGCATCCGCGCCTCCATGACCGCCGACGTCCACCTCGACGGATGCCGGGTGCCGGCCGGCAACGTGCTGGCCCGGCCCGGTCTGGGCGTCTCGCACGTGACCGGTGCCGCACTCGACCTCGGCCGCTACACGGTCGGCTGGGGCTGCGTCGGCATCCTCGACGCCTGCGTGGAGGCGAGCGTCGACTACGCGGGCCGCCGGGAGCAGTTCGGCTCGCTGATCCGGGAGCACCAGCTGGTCCGCCGCATGATCAGCGACATGTACACCGACGCCCGCGCGGCGCGCCTCATGTGCCTGGAGGCCGGCCGGCTCCGGGACGAACGGGACCCGGGCGCGCTGAGCGCGACCTCGGCCGCGAAGTACTTCGCGGCATCGGCGGCCGGCCGCGCCGCCGCCGACGCCGTGCAGCTCCACGGCGCCAACGGGTGCAGCTCCGACTTCCCCGTGCAGCGGCTTCTCGGCGACTCCAAGGTCATGGAGGTCATCGAGGGCAGCACCCAGCTTCACCAGGTCGGCCTGGCCGAGTACGCGTTCCAGGACCACGCCCCGAGGAGGAACCGATGACCGCCACCGCCGTCACCACCGTCAAGTGCGTGGTGTGGGACCTCGACCACACCGTCTGGGACGGGGTGCTGCTCGAGGACGGCGACGTCACGCTGCGGCCCGGCGTCGTCGACGTGCTCCGCACCCTCGACGAGCGCGGCATCCTGCACGCGGTCGCCAGCCGCAACGACCACGACGCGGCGATGGCGAAGCTGGAGGAGTTCGGCATCGCCGAGTACTTCCTCCACCCGCAGATCAACTGGGGCAACAAGTCCGCCTCCGTACGGGCCGTCGCGGAGGCCCTCAACATCGGCGTCGACACCCTGGCCTTCGTCGACGACCAGCCCTTCGAACGCGACGAGGTCGCCTTCGCGCACCCCCAGGTGCTGTGCATCGACGCCGTCGACGCCGCCCGGATGCCGGACATGCCTCGCATGCGGCCCCGGTTCGTCACCCCCGACTCCCGCGAACGGCGCCACCTCTACCGCGCCGACGAACGGCGCCGGGAGGCGCAGGAGACCCACCACGGCACGGACGAGGAGTTCCTCGCCTCGCTCGGCATGCGCTTCACCATCGCGCCCGCCCGCGAGCGGGACCTCCAGCGGGCCGAGGAGCTGACCGTCCGCACCAACCAGCTCAACGCCACCGGCTACACCTACTCCTACGACGAGCTCGACACCCTCCGCCGCTCCCCGCGGCACGACCTGCTGGTCGCGGGCCTGGACGACCGGTACGGCAGCTACGGCCGGATCGGCCTGTCCCTCGTCGAACGCGGCGAGGACGCCTGGACCGTGAAGCTGCTGCTGATGTCCTGCCGGGTGATGTCCCGCGGTGTCGGCACCGTGCTGCTCAACCACCTGATCCGCAGCGCCCGCACGGCCGGCGTCGCCCTGCGCGCCGAGTTCGTCCCCACCGAGCGCAACCGGACCATGTTCGTCACCTACAAGTTCTCCGGCTTCCGCGAGATCGCGGCCCACGACGGCGTCCGGCTGCTGGAGCACGACGGCTCCCACGTGCCGGGCTTCCCGCCGTACATGGACGTCACCGTCGAACGCTGACCGTCCTCACCGTCCCCCACCGCCCCTTTCCGCCCGCCGCCACCGCACCGCCGAAGAGAGACGGAAGGCCGAGATGAACGCTCAAGCGAACGAGGAGCGGCTGCGCCGCGCCATGGCCGCCGTCCTGCAACTCCAGCAGCGCAACGCGGAACTCGAGGAACGGCGGACCGAACCCGTCGCCATCGTGTCGATGTCCTGCCGGCTGCCCGGGGGCATCCGCACCCCGGAGGAGTACTGGGACCTCCTCGCGCGCGGCGGCGACGCCATCGGGCCGTTCCCGGAGCGGTGGGCGGAACTCGACCTGTACGACGCGGACCCGGGTGCGTTCGGCAAGAGCTACGCGCAGGAGGGCGGTTTCCTCGCCGGGGTGGAGGAGTTCGACGCGGAGTTCTTCGGCATCCCGCCCCGCGAGGCCCTGTCCATGGACCCGCAGCAGCGGCTGGTGCTGGAGACGGCCTGGGAGGCGCTGGAACGCGCGTCGCTGCCGCCGACGTCGCTGGGCGGCAGCCGCACCGGCGTGTACCTGGGCGCCATGCGCTCCGACTACGGCACCGGACAGGCCGGGCTGGAGGTGCTGGACGGCTACCAGGGCACCGGCATATCCGGCAGCGTCGTCTCCGGCCGGCTGTCCTACCTCCTCGGCCTCCAGGGCCCGTCCGTCACCGTGGACACCGCCTGCTCCTCGTCGCTGGTGGCCGTCCACATGGCGTGCGCCGCGCTGCGCGCCGGGGAGTGCGACACCGCGCTGGCCGGCGGCGTCACCGTGATGAACTCGCCCGCGCTGTTCGTCGAGTCCAGCCGGCTGGGAGCGATGGCCCCCGACGGGCGGTGCAAGAGCTTCTCCGCGCAGGCCGACGGCGGCGGCTGGTCCGAGGGCTGCGGCATGCTGCTGCTCAAGCCGCTGTCCGCGGCACGGCGCGACGGCGACCCGGTGCTGGCGGTGATCCGCGGCTCGGCCGTCAACCAGGACGGCGCCAGCCAGGGGCTCACCGCGCCCAACGGCCCGGCCCAGCAGCGGGTGATCCGCGACGCGCTGGCCGCCGCCCGCCTGTCCCCGGCGGACATCGACGCCGTGGAGGCGCACGGCACCGGCACCCCGCTCGGCGACCCGATCGAGGCGGGCGCGCTCGCGGAGGTCTTCGGGCCCGGCAGGGCGGCCGACCGGCCGCTGCTGCTCGGTTCGTCCAAGTCCAACCTCGGTCACACGCAGGCCGCCGCGGGCGTCGCCGGCGTGATGAAGATGGTGCTCGCCCTCCGGCACGACCGCCTGCCGGAGTCCCTGCACACCGCCGAAGCCAGTCCGCACATCGCCTGGGAGGCCAGCGGCATCCGGCTGCTGGACGGCGCGCGGCCGTGGAACGGCGGGGACCGCCCGCGCCGTGCGGGGGTCTCCTCGTTCGGCATCAGCGGCACCAACGCCCACCTGATCGTCGAGGAGGCCCCACCGGTTCCGCAGGACGCGCACGCCGCGACGGGGGGCGCGGCACCGGAAGGCGCGGCCGAAACCCCGGACGCCGCCGCCCCCGCGGCGGACACGGTGCCGCCGGCCGGCGCCGTGCCGATCGTGCTCTCGGCACGCGACACCGAGGCGCTGCGTGCCCAGGCCGCCCGCTGGGCCGACTGGTTCGCCGCCCACCCCGCCGAGCCCACCGCCGACGCGTCGCCCGCCGACGTCGCGCGCGCCGCGGCCCTCGGCCGCGCGCACCTCCCCGCGCGCGCCGCCGTGCTCGCCGCGAACACCGGCGAGGCCGAGAGCGGGCTGCGCGCGCTCGCCGACGGCCTGCCGCACGACGACGTGGTGGAGGGAACGGCCGCGGAGCGCGGCACCGTGGTGTTCGTCTACCCCGGCCACGGCAGCCAGTGGCGGGACATGGGCCGGCGCCTGCTCACCGAGTCCGAGGTGTTCGCGGGTGCCGTCGACGACTGCGACCGGGCCTTCCGCCCCTGGCTGGACTGGTCGATCCGCGACCTCCTCGCCGGGAACGACACGGAGGGCCTGCCCTTCGACCGGCTGGACGTGCTGCAGCCCGCGCTGTTCACCATGGCCGTCGGCCTCACCGCCGTGTGGCGTTCGCTCGGCCTGGAACCGGCCGCCGTGGTCGGCAGCAGCCAGGGCGAGGTTCCGGCGGCCGTGGCCGCAGGCGCCCTCTCTCTCCCGGACGCCGCCACGATCGTCGCCCTGCGCAGTCAGGCACTGCTGCGCGACTGCAGCGGCAAGGGCGCCATGGCCCTGCTGGAACTGCCCGCCGCCGAGGTGGCCGAGCTCATCGCCCCCTACGGCGACGCGCTGTCCGTCGCCCTGGTCAACACCCCCGGCTCCACCGTCGTGTCCGGCGACCCGGACGCCGTGGACGCGCTGCTCGCCGGAATGGAGGGGCGGGACGTCTTCCGCAGACGCCTCAACGCCCCCGCGGCGGGCCACTGCGCCCACGTCGACCCGATCCTCCCCGGCCTGGCCGAGCGGTTCACCGGCCTGCGTCCGCAGGAGTGGCGGGTCCCCTTCTACTCGACGGTGACCGGGGCCCTGCAGCCCGGCACCGCACTGGACGGCGCCTACTGGTGCCGCAACCTGCGCGACACCGTGCGTATGGACCGCGCGCTGGAGCGGCTCGTCGCCGACGGCCACGGCGTGTTCGTCGAGATCAGCGCCCACCCGGTGCTCGGCATGCCGCTCACCGGCGCCACCGCCGCCTCCGGGGGTGTGGTGACCGGCACGCTGCGCCGCGACCGGGGCGGCATGGACGAGTTCCTGCGCGCACTGAGCACCCTGCACGCGCACGGCCACCCGGTGGCGTGGGACCGCGTCCTCGGCACCGTCGCCCGGCACCGGCTGCCGGTCCCCCCGACGTACGCGTTCCAGGGCCGCCGCTTCTGGGTCGACGCGCCCCGGAACGGCGCGGGAAACCCCGGCCTGTCCCTCGCCCCCGCCGCGTCGGGGGAGACGGAGTCCGCCGGGCAGGCGGGTCTGCGCCGCCGGCTCGCGGTCCTGCCCGCCGAGGAGGCCCGGGAGCAGCTCGCCGGCCTGGTGTGCCGGGAGGCGGCAGCCCTGCTGGGGCAGGACGAGCCGGTCGACGCCGACCGCCGCCTCCAGGAACTCGGGCTGGACTCGATCATGGGCCTTCAGCTCCGCAACCGGCTGGCCCGGCTCGCCGACGTCACCCTCGCGACCAACGTCGCGTTCGCGCACCCCACCGCCGCCGGACTCGCCGCGCACGTCCTCGACGTACTCCGCGGCGACCACGAGGCGGCCGACGACGGCCCCCCGCTGGAGCGGGCGGCCCGCCGCGACGTCCACCCGGCCACCGACGGGCAGCGCCGGCTGTGGTTCCTGGAGCAACTCGACCCCGGCAACTGCCACTACAACGCCCCGGTGACGCTGCGCGTCGCCCGGCCGCTCGACCCGGACGTGCTGGCCGCCGCGCTGCACCGCCTCCTCGCCCGCCACGAGTCGCTCCGCACCGGCCTCCGGATGCGCGACGGCGACCTGGTTCAGGTCGTTCACGAGGACCCCGCCGTCCCCTTCCGGCACGAGGACCTCTCCGGCGCCGACCCCGCGGGCGGCGCCGTGGCGGAACGGATACGCGCCGAGGAACGCGCCCCCTTCGACCTGTCCGGCCCGTCGATGCTGCGCCTACTGCTGCTCGACCTGGCCGGCGGCGCACAGCTGCTGTGCCTGACGGTGCACCACGCCATCGCGGACGGCTGGTCGCTGACCCTGCTCCTCGACCAGCTCCACACCCTGTACCGCGAGCTGGCCGGTGGCGCGGAACCGGCGGAGGGCACCGTCCCGCCGCAGCTCGGCGACTACGCCCACTGGCAGCGGCGTGCCGCCGCGGAAGGCCACTTCGAGGCCGGCCTCAGCCACTTCGCCGAGGAGCTGGACGGCCTGGGCCGTCTCGAACTCCCCCAGCAGCAGGACGCATCCGCGGAGGACGGCACCGTCGGCTTCGCGGTGCCGGAGGACGTCCACCGCGACCTGGAGGCGTTGGCGGCGCGCACCGGGGCGACCCCGTTCACCGTCTACGCCTCCGCGTTCGCGGTGCTCCTCGGCCGCAGCACCGGCAGCACCGACTTCGGCATGGGCACCATCTGGGCCAACCGCCGCCCCGCCGGTACCGAGGACCTCGTCGGGTTTCTCGTCAACACCCTGCCGCTGCGCTGCGAGATGTCCGGCGACCCGACCTTCGAGGACTTCCTCGCCGCCACCGCCGCCCGCGTCCAGGCCACGGCCGAGCACCAGCACGTGCCGCTCACCGACGTGGTCGCGGCCGTGGACGCCGCCCGCAACGCCGACGAGAACCCGCTGTTCCGGGTGCTGTTCAACTACCGGGCGACCGCGCTGCCCGTGCTCGGCGAGGACGCGGAAGCGTGGGTGCCCTCGGACGACACGGCCCTCACCGGCACCCCGCGCGGCGTGGCCAAGTCCGAACTCGGGCTCACCCTCGCCCCCTCCGGAGGCGGACTGCTCGGCGAGCTGGAGTTCCGGTCCCAGGCGGTCGACGCCGACACCGCCCGGCGCATGACGGAGAACTACCTCGCGCTGCTCGCCGACCTGTTGCGCGACCCGGCCCGGCCGCTGAGCTGCTACGACCTGCTCGGCGCGGAAGAGCGCGCCTGCTTCGAGGAGTGGACCGGGCGTTCCGCCGCCGACCAGGCGGACCGGCCCGGCACCGACACCGCGCTCGACCGCATCATCGCCCAGGCCGCCCGCACCCCCGACGCCGTCGCCCTGGCCGACTCCGACCGGCGCCTCACCTACCGGGAGACGCTGCTGCGGGCGGGTGCCCTCGCCGACCGGCTGCGTGAACGCGGCGTGGGCCCGGGCGCGTTCGTCGGCGTCCACCTGCCGCGTTCCGTCGACCTGGTCGTCGCGGTGCTGGCCACCTGGCTCGCCCGCGCCGCGTACGTGCCGCTCGACCCGGCCTACCCCCGGGCCCGGCTCGAGTACGTGGCACAGGACAGCGGCCTGCGGGTCGTGATCTGCGCGCCCGACGGCGAAGGCCCCTTCGGCGAGGGCGTCGACGTCCTCGTCACCGACCCCGAGGACCCGCCCGCCGAACAGCTGCCGGAGCCGTCGGCCGGCCCGGTCCCGGACGACCTGGCATACGTCATCCACACCTCCGGCTCCACCGGCCGGCCGAAGGGCGTGCTGGTCGGACACGACCAGTTCGCCGGCTTCTGCCGCGCCATGGACGAACGCGTCGGCGGCGGCCCCGGCGACACCTGGCTGGCCGTCACCAGCCTGTCGTTCGACATCTCGACCCTCGAACTGCTCTGGACCCTGACCCGTGGCTACCGCGTCGTCGTGGCCGGCGGCAACGCCGCCGACTGGGCCGCCCACGCCCACTGGGCGCCGACCCACCTCCAGTGCACGCCGTCCCTGGCCCGCATGCTGCTCGCCGACGCCGACGGCCGCGCCCTGGTGGCGCACCTGGACCGGATGCTGGTCGGCGGCGAACCGCTGGACCGCGCCCTTGCCCGCAGGCTCACCGGCCTGCTGCGCGGCGAGCTGACCAACATGTACGGACCGACCGAGACCACGGTCTGGTCGTCCGCCTGGACGGTGACACCCGGCGAGATCAGCCTCGGCGAGCCGCTCCACGGCAACCGGCTGTACGTGCTCGACGGCGGCGGCCGGCCGGTGCCGCGCGGCTTCCGCGGCGAACTCCACATCGGCGGACGGGCCGTGACCCGCGGCTACCTCGGACAGCCCTCGCTCACCGCCGAACGGTTCGTCCGCGACCCGTTCGCCGACGGCGACGACGCCCGCATGTACCGCACCGGGGACGTGGTGCGGCACCGCGCCGACGGCACCCTGGAGTTCTGCGGCCGCACCGACGCGCAGGTCAAGCTGCGCGGTCACCGCATCGAGCCGGGCGAGATCGAGTCCGTCGCCGCCGAGCACCCCGCCGTCGCCGAGTGCGCGGCCGTCGTGCGCCCGGACGCCGACGGCGAACCCCGGATCTTCCTGTACTGGTCGCCCGCCGGCGCCGCGTTCGATCCGGCCGACCTGCCCGACCTGCCCGACCTGCCCGACCTGCTCCGCGAGCGGCTGCCCGCCGCCATGGTGCCCGCGCGGATCCTCGCTCTCGGCGCCCTCCCGCACACCCCCAACGAGAAGATCGACCGCGGCGCCCTCATCCGGCTCCCCGCGCCCGAACCCACCGCACCCGACGCCGCATCCGCCCCCGGGCCGGGGGACGCACCCCCCGCTCCGCCCCCCGCCGGTGACGTCGAGCACCTGATCGCCGCCGCGTGGACGACCGTGCTGGGCCGGACCGACATCGACCCGGACCGGGGCATCTTCGAGCTCGGCGCCGACTCCATGACGGCGCTGCGCGCGCACCGCGTCATGTGCGACGCCCTGGACCGCGAGTTCCCGCTGTCCGCCCTCTTCCGCTACCCCACCGTCCGGAAGCTCGCCGACCACCTGCGCGGGGCACCCGCACCGGCCGGCGCACCCGCCGTGCGCCGGGCGGCGGCCCGGGACGACGCCGTCGCGATCGTCGGCATCGCCGTCCGCCTGCCGGGTGCACCCGACCTGACGACGTTCTGGGAGAACCTGCGTGGCGGCGTGGAGTCCCTGACCCGGTTCACCGACGAGGAACTCCTCGCCGCGGGCGTCTCGCCGGACGACCTCACCCGCCCCGACTACGTGCGCACCCGGGCCGTCGTCGCCGACCCCGACCTGTTCGACGCCGACTTCTTCGACTACGCCCCCGCCGAGGCGACGGCCATGGACCCGCAGCACCGGCTGCTGCTCGAGACCTCCTGGCAGGCGTTCGAGGACGCCGGGATCGTGCCGCACGCCGTCGACGGCCCGGTGGCCGTCTTCGCCGGCGCCGGCTACGGCGGCTACCCGCAGGAGGAGACCACCGACCTCTCGTCCTTCTACCGCACCATGATCGGCACCAAGGGCGACTACCTCGCCACCCGCCTCGCGCACCGCCTCGACCTGCGCGGGCCCGCGCTCACCGTGCAGACGGCCTGCTCCACCGGCCTCGTCGCCACCCACCTCGCCCGTGAGAGCCTGCTGCGCGGCGAGTCCGACGTCGCCCTCGTCGGCGCCTCTTCCCTCACCCTCCCCACCGTCCAGGGCTTCGTCCACCAGGAAGGCCTGGTCGTCTCTCCGGACGGGAAGTGCCGCGCCTTCGACCAGAAGGGCAACGGCACGGTCTTCGGCAGCGGCGTGGTGGCACTGGTCCTGCGCAGGCTGTCCGACGCGGAGGCCGCCGGCGACCGCGTCCACGCCGTGCTGCGCGGCAGCGCGGTCAACAACGACGGCGCCGACAAGGCCGGATTCACCGCGCCCAGCGTCGGCGGGCAGGCCCGCGCCGTCGCCGCCGCCCAGGCGGAGGCCGGCGTGACGCCCGCCGACATCGGCTACGTCGAGGCGCACGGCACGGCCACCGCACTCGGCGACCCCATCGAAGTCCAGGCCCTGCAACAGGTCTTCGGCGGTGGCGAACGGCCGGCTCCGTGCGTGCTCGGCTCGGTGAAGACCAACATCGGCCACGCGGACGCCACGGCCGGCCTCGCCGGACTGGTGAAGGCCGCCCTCTGCGTCCGGCACGGCGAACTCGTCCCCAGCCTCCACTACGAGCACCCCAACCCGGAGATGGGCCTCGACCCCGCCCTGTTCCACGTCGGCACCGCGCACACCGCCTGGGAGGGGGAAGCCCCGCGCCGCGCCGGTGTCTCCTCGTTCGGTATCGGCGGCACCAACGCCCACGTCGTCCTCGAACAACCGTCCCGGTCGGACGTCGCCGCCGACGGCACGGCGCCCGCATCCCGTGCAGCGCCCGCATCCGCCGCCCCCGCGGACACGGCTCTGCCGGTCGTTCTCTCCGCCAAGACCGCGACCGCGCTCCGGGAACAGGCCGCCGCCTGGGCCGACCTGCTCGACCAGCGGCCCGGCACGCGGGTCCGGGACGTCGCCCACACCGCCGCCCTGCGCCGCGCGCACTTCACCGAACGCGCCGTCGTGCACGCCGGCTCCCCGGCACGGGCGGCGGCCGCGCTGCGCGCGCTCGCCGACGACCGGCCTCACGCCGACCTGTTCCGCGCCACCGCCGCCGCCCGCGGCCGTACCGTCTTCGTCTTCCCCGGCCAGGGCGCGCAGTGGCTCGGCATGGGACGCGAACTGCTCGCCGAGTCCGCCGCATTCGCCCGGACCGTGCACGCCTGCGACGCCGTCTTCGGGCCGCTCGTCGGCCACTCGGTGACCGCGCTGCTGGAGGGCGACGCGTCCGGAGCGGAGCTGGAGCGGCAGGACGTGCTGCAGCCGCTGATGTTCACCGTGTACGTGGCGCTCGCCGCCGCCTGGGACGAACTCGGCGTCCGCCCCGACGCCGTGACCGGGCACAGCCAGGGCGAGGTGGCCGCCGCCGTCGTCTCGGGGGCGCTGAGCCTCGCCGACGGCGCCCGCGTCATCGCCGTACGCAGCCGCGCCCTCCAGGACGTCGTGGGAGTCGGCTCGATGGCAGTGGTGGAACAGCCGCTCGACGTGGTGCGGCAGCGCATCGCCGGCCACGGCGACCGGATCTCCGTGGCCGCGGTCAACACCCCCGGCTCCGTGGTGGTCTCGGGCGACGCCGACGCCGTCGAGGAACTGCTGTTCGACCTCGACGACGACGACGTGGTGTGCGGCAGGCTGGAAGCCCCCGTGGCCTCCCACAGCCGCCACATGGACACCCTGCTGCCCGGTATCGAGACGGCACTCGCCGGCCTCGCACCGCGCCCCGCGGACATCCCCTTCTACTCCACCGTCACCGGCGAGGCGTTGCGCGGCGACGAGCTGGACGCCGCCTACTGGTGCCGGAACCTGCGCGAGCCCGTCCGCCTGGACCTGGCCCAGCAGCGACTCCTGGACACCGGCCACGACGTCTTCGTCGAGGTCGCGCCCCACCCCGTGCTGGCCATGCCGCTCACCGAGGGCTGCCCGCGGGCCCTGGTCGTCGGCAGCCTCCAGCGTGGTGACGGCGGCCGTTCCGCGCTGCTGCGCAACCTCGGGCTGCTGCACACCGGCGGCCACCGGGTCGACTGGGGCACCGCGCTCGGCGGCCACGCTCCGGCCGCGCCCGTCGACCTGCCCGGATACGCCTTTCAGCGCCGCAGCTTCTGGATCGACCCGCCCACCAGGGCGAGCGACGCCGCCGTGGACGGCGCGTTCTGGCACGCGGTGCGCGAGGAGGACGGCGGCCCGCTCGCCGACCTCCTCGACGCCCCGGACGGCCTCCGCGGCCACGTCGAGGAGATCCGCCCGCTACTCGGCGCCTGGTGGCGGCGGCAGGCGTCCCGCGCCGAACTCGCCGGACTGCTCTACGAGGACGCCTGGCAGCCCGCCCCGCACGGCCCCGCCCGCACGGACGGCCCGTGGGTCGTCGTCGACACCGAGCGGGAGGCGGCTGCCGCCGACGCCGTCGACCGGGCGCTGCAGGCCGCCGGGGCGCGCGTGCACCGCATGCGCGCCACCCGCGACCGCGCCGCCGTGCGCGACACCCTCGCGGCCCTGCCGGCCGCACCGGCCGGGATGGTCACCCTCGCCTCGCCCGACGACGCCCGGTGCCCCGGCGGCCTCACCGAAGGGCTGCACACCACGCTGGCACTGCTCCAGGGAGCCGCCGACGCCGGGCTGACCGCCCCGCTGTGGGCGGTCACCCGCGGTGCCGTCGACGTCGACGGCACCGAAGGAGTCCCGAACCCCGCACAGGCCCTCGTCACCGGCCTGGGACGCGTCGCCGCGCTGGAGGAACCCCTGCGCTGGGGAGGCACCGTCGACCTGCCCGCGGCACCGCACGACGGGTGGGCCGGGCAGCTCGCGGCAGCCCTCACCGCCGGCGACAACGAGGACCAGGCGGCGCTGCGCCCGGCCGGGCGCTTCGTACGGCGGCTCCGCCGCGCCGAGCCCGGCCCGGCCGGCACACCGTGGGAGGCACGGGGCACGGCCCTGATCACCGGCGGCCGGGGCGCACTCGGCAGGCACCTCGCCCGCCGGCTCGCCGCCCGCGGCTGCGCACACGTCGTGCTGGCCTCGCGCCGGACGGACGCCACCCCGGAGACCGAGCAGCTCCGCGCCGACCTCGCCGACCGCGGGGTGCGCCTGTCCGTCGAGGCGTGCGACGTCACCGACCGCACGCAGGTCGACGCCCTGGTGAACCGGCTGCGGGACGACGAGGCCCCGCTGTCCTTCGTCGCCCACCTCGCCGGGGTGTCACGGATGACCGCCGTCACCGGCCTCACCCCGGAGGCCGCCGCGGACGAGGCCGCAGCCAAGGTCCTCGGCGCCCGCCACCTGCACGACGCGCTCGCCGGGCACCCGCTGGACGCCTTCGTGCTCTACGGCAGCGGCGCGGCCCTGTGGGGCGGCGCGGGCCAGGCCGTGTACGGCGCCGCCAACACCGCACTGGAAGCCCTCGCGCGGCACCGGCGTGCCGCGGGCCTGACGGCCACCGTCGTCCACTGGGGCGGCTGGTCCGGCGGTGGCATGGTCGACGCCGACGCCGAACGGACCGCCGCCGCCCGCGGCCTGCGCTCCATGGCCCCGGCCGCCGCCCTCGACGCACTCGAAGTCGCCCTCGCCTCCGGCACCCCGGCCCTCGGCGTCGCGGACATCGACTGGACGCGCTTCGCTCCCGCCTACCGCGCGGCACGGCCCCGCCCGCTGCTCGACGATCTTCCCGAGGCCCGCGAGGTCCCCGGGCCGGACGTCCCCGCCGACGGCGCCGCCGGTCGCGACCTGCGCGCCGCGCTCGCCGCCCAGGACGCCGGTGAACGGCTCCGCACCGTCGCCGACCTGGTGCGCACACAGGCGACGGCCGTTCTCGGCCTCCCGGCGGAGGAGGTTCCGGACGAGCGGTCCCTGGTCGAACTGGGACTGGACTCGCTGATGGCGGTGACCATCCGCAGGGAGCTGACCCGCCGCACCGGCCTGGCCGTGACCAGCGAGACGATCCTGCGGCACGCGACCTGCGCCGGCATCGCCCGGCAGCTGCTGGCCGAGCTGCTGCCCGAGCCGGACGCCGCACCGACCGCACCGCGGCGTCCCGCCGGTCACGCCGAGACCTGGCTGCGGGTGCTGAAGCCGTCCGGCGCTCCCCGGGCACGGGTGTTCTGCGTGCCCGGCATGGGCGGCACGACCGGCGGCTACCTGCCCCTGGTCCGGCACCTGCCCGACGACGTCGAACTGGTCGGGGTGCAGCTGCCGGGCCGCGAGGCCCGCACCGACGAGGAACCCGCGCGCGACATGATGGCCCTCGCCGACCACGTCACGGCCGCCCTGTCGGGCCGGCTCGACGTCCCGTTCGTGCTCTTCGGCCACAGCCAGGGCTCCTGGCTGTGCTGGGAGGTCGCCCACCGCCTCGCGCACCGGCCCGGGGTTCCCGCCGTCGCGCTCGCCGTGGCCTGCGCCCTGCCGCCGCTCGCCGAACCCACCGACGGCCTGCGCCGGCTCGCCGAACTCACCGGCGACTTCGACGCCCCGGCGCTGGAGACGTTCGCCGAGATCTTCGACGGGCTGCTGCCCGAGGAGATCCTCCGCAGCGACGAACTTCTCGCGGAGTACGTCGAGCGGCTGCGTGCGGACACCGCCCTCGCCGACAGCCACCGGACCGCCGTGCGCGACGCCGAGCGACCCCCGCTCACGCTGCCCGTCCTCGCGGTGGAGGGCACCGCGGACCCGGTGCTCCCCGAGGGCGCCACCGGCGTGTGGCGCGAGCTGACCACCGGCCCCTTCACCACCTCCCGCATCGACGGGACGCACGCGGCGCCGCTGACGAACGCCGCGGCCATGGCGGACGCACTCATGACCGCGATCGCACGGATCGCCACCACCGAGGAGGATGACCATGCCTGAGATCGAGCGCCCGGACGGTGCCCGCCTGCACTACGAGGTGCACGGCGACGGACCCGCCGTCCTGCTCCTCGCCCCCGGCGGCGCCGGCAGCGGCCGCGACGCGTGGGCGGACAACGCCTACGACCCGGTGGCCGAACTCTCCCGCGACTTCCGGATCATCGCCGTGGACCGGCGGCACGACGGCCGCAGCACCGCCCCCGCCGAGGCGTTCGACCACGCGGAGACGGCCGCCGACCTGGTCGCCGTCCTCGACGTGCTCGGCGTCGAGCAGGCGCACGTCGTCGCGGCCGGGGACGGCACCGCGTCGGCCTGGCGGCTGGCCCACGACGCGCCGGAGCGCGTCCGTTCGGTCGTCGCCCAGCAGCCCGCCGGCGTCGACCCGGCCGGCGGCGGACTCGCCGTGCACCTGCGCCGCTTCGACGAGGCCATGCGCCTGCCGCGGGCGGACGGCCTGGCCGCGGTCGTCGACGCCGCGCGGCGGGACGGGCGGTTCGCCGCCCACCCCGGCGCCGGGCCGTTCGCCGCCCGCCTCCATCACGACCCCGCCTTCGCCGACGAGATCCTCGCGCTGCGCCGGGAACGCTACGTCGTCCGCGTGGTCCGCTTCCGCGACGGCCTGTACCCCGCGGATTCCGCGTACTTCTCGGTGCCCGAGGAGTGGATGGCCCGGTGTCCCGTGCCGCTGCTGGTGCTGCCCGGCGACGATCCCGCACACCCCGAGGTGATCGCCAAGCGGATCGCCGACGAGGCGCCCCGGGCGACGCTCCTGGAGGCCGACTTCGCCTCCCCGGACAAGCGCACGGACACCGTCGCGGCCGTCGCCGCCTTCCTCACCACCCACTCCCGCTGACGAAGGACCTCGCCACCATGAATTCCCTCGACACCCTCGACACCCTCGACATCACCGACGAGCAGGCCTACGCCGAGCACGGCTACCCCTACCGGGAGTGGGACCTGCTGCGCCGCGAGGCGCCCGTCTTCTGGTACGTCCGCCCCGGCTTCGAACCGTTCTGGGTCGTCACCCGGCACGAGGACGTCGCCCACGTCTCCCGCCACACCAAGATCTTCTCCAGTGCGCAGCGCGTCACCGTCGACACCGCCGACGCGGTGGAGATGCTGGAGGCCGAACTGGAGGAACGGGCGAAGATGTTCGGGCACAGCCCCGACGACCCGCCAGCGCTGTCCTACATGGATTCGCCGCGCCACCGCCACCTGCGGCGCATCATGGCGCCGTGCTTCACGCCGAAGGCCGTGAGCGAGCTGGAGGACCGGTTCGCCGAGCTCGCCGCCTCCTACGCCGAGGAGTTCACCCGGCATCTCGACGAGCACGGCGACGCCGACGTCGCCCGGCACCTCGCTGCCCGCCTGCCCGTCGCCGCCATCTGCGAACTCGTCGGGGCGCCGGTCGAGGACTGGGACTCGATCTTCCAGTGGACCGAGGGCACCACGGCCGCCGCCGACCCCGAGTACCAGCTCGAGGGCGAGGACGCCGAGGCCGCGTTCCGGCGCAACATCACCGCCCTCAACGGCTACGTCGCCAACCTCGTGCAGGAACGCATGGCGGCCGCCGACGGCACCGGCACCGACGTACTCAGCCGCCTCGCCGCCGGCCGCATCGACGGCGAACCGCTGGCCTTCCACGAGATCCTCTACACCGTCTTCAACCTGCTCGTCGCCGGCATCGGCACCACCCGCAACGCCACCACCGGCGGCCTCCAGGCCCTCCTGGAACACCCCGACCAGCTCCGCAAGCTCGTCGACGACCCCTCGCTGCTCGACCGCGCGGTGGAGGAGATCCTCCGCTGGACGACCATCGCCGTGCACTTCGTCCGCACCGCCACCGAGGACACCGAACTGAGCGGCACCCGCATCCGCAAGGGCGAGACCGTCGCCCTGTGGTATCCGGCCGCCAACCGCGACGCAGAAGTCTTTGACGACCCCTACCGCTTCGACATCACCCGGGAGCACAACCCGCAGACCGCGTTCGGCGGCCACGGCGAGCACGTCTGCCTCGGCGCGCACCTCGCCCGGCTGGAACTGCGCGCCGTACTGCGGGCCGTCCTGCCGCTGCTGCCCGAGCTCGAGGTCGCGCGCAAGCCGGACTCGAGCGTTCTTCATCTGCAGGTCGCTGAAATCAAGCGACTGATCGTACGCCGCAAGAAGTAGACCCGAAGAACGCTGCGAGCAACCGGAGACGACGTGCCGAACGTACCCACCTCCCTGCACGAGTTCGCCGCCGGCGACGAGTCGGACCTGGAGGTGGTCGTGCCCTGGACGGGGCCCGCCATCGACCCCGACACCGGCGCGCTCCGCGAACCGCTGCCCGAGACCTACCTCGTCGCCACGTCCGTCGGCTGGCCCAAGCCCGGGCACGAGGAGATCGGCGGACAGCTGAACGCGGCCATCCTCGAGGAGCTGTGGAAGCGCGACGGCCTCCTCGCCGCCGCCCTCGCCATCTCCGTCACCAACCACAACGCCGCCCGCAACCTGGTGCTCTGGCGCGACAAGGAGGCCCTCGACGGCTTCCTGTACTCGGAGGTCCATCTGGAGGCGGCCCGCCGCACGCGGCACCTCATGTACGACTGGGAGGGCGCCAACTGGACCGGCACCTCCCGCACCGAGCTGCCGACGTTCGCCGAGTCCCGCGCGCGCCTCGACGCCGCCCGCGCCCCGGGCCGCAGCGCCTACCACTCACCCTCCTGAGCGCCCTCGCCGCCCGGGCGCCCAGCGCCCCACCCCGGCGAGCCGCGCATCCGTTCTTTGGAAAGGACCGGCCACGACCATGACGCAAGCCCCCTCCGCCCCCGCGCCGCAGGCTGTCGGCGACCACCTCGTGCAGGCACTCGACGTGGGGTACGAGCTGGTCCTCGCGCTCACCGAGGGATTCGACGACGAGACGGCGCTCGCCGCCCCCGACGGCCACAAGCCCCTCGTATGGTTCCTGGGGCATCTCGCCTGTGCCAAGGACTACTTCTCCACCCTGCACCAGGGCACCCCGAAGGCCGTCACCGAGGAGTTCTCCGACAACTTCGCCGACGGCGTCGACACGGACTTCACCCACGTCCCGCCGCTCGCCGAGATGATCGACATCTACCGCTCGGCGCACACCCGCATCCGCGACTTCGTCGCCGCCGGCCTGTCGCCGGAGGACCTCGGCCGCCGCTCCGCGCTCTTCCCCGACGAGAACATGGGCGAGTACGCCGAGCAGTTCGCCACCCTCGGCAAGGCTCTCGCCCTCACCCAGATGCACGACTCCTTCCACGCCGGCCAGATGGCGCCCCTGCGGCTCGCGCTCGGCATGGAATCCCCGGTCTGACCGCACCACCGAGCTGCGAAGGAGAGCCTGTCATGGATGCTCTGTCCGAAGCCGTGCGGCGGGGAGCCCCCGCCGAGGAGCTGGCCGCCCTGCCGGTACCCGGCACCTACCTGGCGGCGCACACCCGCGTCGAGGACGTCGACATGTTCCGCGACGTCGAGGACAAGGACGTACGGAAGTCGCTGCGCGTCGGCGACGTGCCGATGCCCGAACTCGCCCCCGACGAGGTGCTGGTCGCCGTCATGGCCAGCTCCGTCAACTACAACACCGTCTGGTCCGGCACCTTCGAGCCGCTGCCGACCTTCGACTTCCTCAAGGCGTACGGCAGGCGCGGGCGCTGGGAGGCGCGGCACGACCAGCCGTACCACGTGCTCGGCTCCGACGCCTCCGGCGTGATCGTCCGGGTCGGCGAGGGCGTGCGGCGCTGGCGCGTCGGCGACCACGTCGGCGTCAGCCCCATCCAGGTCGACGACCAGGAGCCCGCCACCCAGCACGACGGCATGCTCGGCGAAGGCCAGAAGGCCTGGGGGTACGAGACCAACTTCGGCGGACTCGCCCACTACGCCGCGGTCCGCGCCAGCCAGCTCGTCCGCAAGCCCGCCCACCTGACCTGGGAGGAGGCCGCCTCCACCACCGCCTGCGCCGGCACCGCCTACCGCATGCTGGTCAGCGACCGCGGCGCGCAGATGAAGCAGGGCGACGTCGTCCTCATCTGGGGCGCGGCCGGCGGCCTCGGCGTGTACGCGGTGCAGCTCGTCAAGCACGGCGGCGGCATCCCCGTCGGCGTGGTCGGCTCGGAGGAGAAGGCCGAACTGCTCCGCCGAATGGGCTGCGACGTGGTGATCAACCGCGCCGAACTCGGCATCGGCGAGGACGACGGCACCGACCCCGCCCAGGTCGTCGAGGCCGGAAAACGACTCGGGAAGATCATCCGACGGGAGACCGGCGAGGACCCGCACATCGTGTTCGACTACGTCGGCCAGGCGACGTTCGGCATCTCCATGTTCGTGCTGCGCCGCGGCGGGGCCATCGTCACCTGCGGTTCCAGCACCGGCTACCACCACCGCTACGACAACCGCTACCTGTGGATGAAGCTCAAGCGGGTCCTCGGCTGCCACGCCGCCAACCTCCAGGAGCAGTGGGAGAGCAACCGCCTCATCGACATGGGCCGAATCCATCCCATGCTCTCGCGCGTCTACCCGCTGGAGGAGATCGGCGAGGCGGGCCGCCTCGTGCAGGAGAACGGCCACGTCGGCAAGGTCGGCGTGCTCTGCCTCGCTCCCGAGGAGGGCCTCGGCGTCACCGACCCCGGCAAGCGCGCCCGCGTCGGCGAGGAGCGCCTCAACCTGCTGCGGGAACACTGATGTCCGGCCGCCCGATCGGGGTGCTCGGCACCGGTTCCGACGTGCCGGACCAGGAGGTGACCAACGACGACCTCGCCACCCGCTTCGACGTCACCGCCGAGTGGATCGCCCGCAAGACGCGCATCCTGACCCGGCGCCACCTCGCCGACGGGCAGAAGCCGTCCGGGCTGGCGCTGCGGGCCGCGGAACGGGCACTGGAGGCGGCCGGTGTCGGCGCCGACGCCATCGACGTCCTGATCGTCGCCACCACCACCGGCGACAGTCCGCTGCCCCCGCTGTCCTGTCTGGTCCAGGCCGGCCTGGGTGCCCGGCGGGCGGCCTGCTTCGACCTCAACATCGGCTGCAGCGGCTTCGTGCACGGCCTCGCCGTGGCGCACGCGATGCTCGCCGCACGTCCCGGCGGCCATGCCCTGGTGGTGGGCGCCGACGCCTGGTCGCGCTTCACCGACCCCCAGGACCGCAGCACCGCCGTGCTGCTCGCCGACGGCGCCGGAGCGGCCGTCCTCGGGAACGTGCCCGCACCGTACGGAATCCTCGACTCCGACCTCGTCGGGCACGGCGACCGGGCGGAGCTGCTGGTCGTCGAGGCCGGCGGCGGCGCTCTCCCCGCCTCGCACCGCACCGTGGACGAGCGCCGCCACTTCCTGCGCATGGACGGCCGCGCCGTCACCGAGTTCGTCCTCGGCCAGGTGCCGCCCTCGGTCAAGGAACTGCTCGGCCGGTCCGGCGTACGACCCGAGGAGGTCGCGCACTTCGTCCCCCATCAGGCCAACGGCGTTCTGCTGGGCCGGCTCGCCGAGGACATGGGCCTGGACGGGGCGCGCGTCCACACCACGCTGGAGCACTACGGCAACTCCGGGGCGGCGTCCCAGCCCGTGACGCTCGACCACGCCGCGCGTTCCGGGGCCCTGCGGGACGGCGACCTCGTCCTGCTGTCGGGGTTCGGCGGTGGCATGGCCGTGGGCAACAGCCTGCTGCGCTGGCACGAGAGGAGCACCTCATGACCGCGACGACCGTGGCGCACACCGGGAACCCCCCACCCGCCGGGGCCCACGGCCCCCTCCCGGCGAGCAGCCCGGCGCTCGCCGAACGCCCCGCGCCCGTCGAGCGCGTCGGTGTCGTGGGCTGCGGCGTGATGGGGTCCGGCCTGGCGGAAGCCTGCGCCCGGCCCGGCATCGACGTGCTGGTGGCCGTCTCCTCGGAACGCTCCGGGACCGCCGGCCGCTCCCGCATCCGGGCCTCCCTGGACCGGGCCGTCGACAAGGGCCGGCTCACCGGCACCCAGCGCGACGAGCGCCTGGACCGCATCTCCTTCACCCGCGACCTCGCGGACTTCGCCGACCGGCAGCTCGTCGTCGAGGCGGTCACCGAGGACGAGCCGACCAAGCTGAAGCTGTTCGCGCAGCTCGACACGGTGGTCCGGGACGACGCCGCGGTGCTGGCGTCCAACACCTCTTCCCTGCCCGTCGCGAAGCTCGCCCGCGCCGCGGACCGTCCCGGACGCGTGCTCGGCATGCACTTCTTCAACCCGGTGCCCGTGCTGTCACTGGTGGAGATCACCCCGTCGCTGCTGACCGACGACCGGGTCACCGCACGCGCCGAGGCGTTCGTGACCGACGTGCTCGGCAAGGAGGTCGTCCGCAGCAAGGACCGGCCGGGGTTCGTCGTGAACGCGCTACTGGTCCCCTACCTGCTGTCCGCGGTCAGGATGCTGGAATCCGGCCACGCGACCGCCGAGGACATCGACCGCGGCATGGTGCTCGGCTGCGCCCACCCGATGGGACCGCTGCGCCTGGCCGACCTGATCGGCCTCGACACCCTCGCGGCGGTGGCCGCCGGGCTGTACGAGGAGACCAAGGAGCCGCTCTACTCCGCTCCGGTGCTGCTGTCCCGCATGGTCGACGGCGGCCTTTACGGAAAGAAGAGCGGAAGGGGATTCTACAGATACCGGTGAAGGGCCGCGGAACGACGGTCGTGAATGGCCTGAAACAACAGAACGAGTGGACGCGGGAGTTCGGCGAAGTTAGCGTCGTCGCGCTTCGGCCCGCGTGCACGGAATCGATGAACTAGGAGAGTCCATGGCTCACATCGCGTTTTTCAACTTCCCGGCGATCGGTCACGTGAATCCGACGCTCGGGCTGGTGGAGGAACTCGTGCGGCGCGGCCACCGTGTGACCGGCACCGCCACCGACCACTTCGTGCCGGCGATCGAGGCGACCGGAGCCGAAGCCGTACGCTACGACTCGATCTTCGGCGAGTTCTACCGCAGCCCCTACACCGCCGAAGCCCTCGAGGGCGAGGGCCTCCGGTGTCTCGACGAGGCGACCTCGCTGGTCGAGCAGGTCGAGGAGCGCTACCGGGACGACCGGCCGGACCTCATCGTGCACGACTTCATGGCCTGGGGCGCCCGCTTCTACGCGGCCAAGCACGACATCCCCACCGTCCGGCTCTGGCCCACCTACGGCGTTCACGAGAAGTTCAGCGTCCAGGACAAGTACCCGCTGACGCAGAACACCGACCCCAAGGTCGTGGAAATGTTCGGGAAGATCGCCGAGGTGCTTCCCACGTTCGGCCTTCCGGCAGACCCGATGGCGTTCTTCCCGGACGTGGCGAAGCACAACATCATCTTCCTGCCCCGCGAATTCCACTACGAGGGCGACAGCTTCGACGAGCGCTTCACGTTCGCCGGTCCCTGCCTGAACGACCGCAGCGCCTACCAGGGGAAGTGGCAGCCGGCCTCCACCGAGCGTCCGGTGATGCTCATCTCCCTCGGCACCGCCGCGACCGGCTGGCCGGAGTTCTTCTCCATGGCCGTCGAAGCCTTCGGCGACTCCGAGTGGGACGTGGTCATGGCGGTCGGCGACCACGTCGACGCCGCCGACCTCCCCGCCGTCCCGGCCAACTTCACCGTCGACCGGCACGTGCCGCAGCTCGAAGTCCTGGAGCACGCCTCGCTGTTCATCACGCACGGCGGCATGAACAGCACCATGGAGTCGCTGTACTACGGCGTCCCGATGGTCGTCGTGCCGCAGATGAACGAGCAGAAGGCCAACGGCATGCGCGTCCAGGAGCTCGGCCTCGGCCGTCACCTCGGCACCGACGAGACCACCGTCGAGACGCTCCGCGGCACGGTCTCCGACGTGGCGGGCAGCTCCGAGACCAAGCAGAACGTCGCCCGCATGCAGGAGGCGATCCGGGGCGTCGACGGCCCCCGGGTCGCCGCCGACACCGTCGAGGCCCGCCTCGGCCTCGGCTGACACCCGCGCCACCCCCCACCCGGCCCGTGCTCCCGGCCCCTCCGCCGCGGGCACGGGCCCGCGCGTGCCCGGGCCCGCCACGCGCCCCCCTGTCACCCTCGGGCCGGCCACGCGCCCGCCTGCCGGCTGCCGCGTCCGGGTGCCGCGTCCGCCCGGCGAGACGTCCTCGAGCGTCCCTCCAGAGCCCGTCACGACAGTGTGAGGCCGACCGACCACGTCACGGCTCAGGAGAGACGATGCCCCACACCGTTTCCGAACCGATCCGGCTGCCCACCGAACGCCCCTCCGCGCTCGGCCTCCCGACCGAGCTCGCCCTGCTGCGCCGGGAGAACTCGCTGACGCCGCTGGCGTTCCCCGACGGACACGTCGGCCGGCTGGTCACCGACTACGCGACGGCGCGCTCGGTCCTGGCCGACTCCCGCTTCAGCGCCCGCCAGGAGCTGCACCATCACGCCCCGTGGGACCACCCGTTCGGCAAGGAACCGATCGCTCCGGCCCAGCCCGGCCTGTTCATCGGCATGGACCCGCCGGAGCACACCCGCTACCGCAAGCTCCTCGCCGGACAGTTCACCGCCCGCCGGGTCAAGCAGCTCGTGCCGCGCATCGAGGAGATCGTCGAGAACCGCCTCGACGCCCTGGAGGCGGCCGGGCGCGGCGTCGACCTGGTCGAGGAGTTCGCCGTCCCCATCCCCACGATGATGATCTGCGAACTGCTCGGCATCCCCTACGGCGACCGCGACCTCTTCCGGCACGAGACGGAGACCTTCTTCAGCCTCGACTCCAGCCGGGAGGAGGCCGACGGGGCCTACCGCAACCTGTACGAGTTCCTCCGCGAACTGGTGCCGCACAAGCGCGCCCAGGGTGGCGACGACCTGCTGTGCGGTCTCATCGAGGGGGACGAGCTGACCGACGAGGAGATCGCGGTGGTCGCGCTCGTCGTCCTGATCGCCGGCCACGAGACCACCTCCAACATGCTCAGCCTCGGGGCCTTCGCCCTGCTGAACAACCCCGAACAGCTCGCCGCGCTGCGCGACGACCCGTCGCTGGCCGAGGGCGCCGTCGAGGAGATGCTGCGCTACCTGCCGCTGTCCGAGACCGGCGTGATGCGTACCGCACTGGCCGACGTCGACCTGCCGGGCGGCACCGTGCGCGAGGGTGAGTGCCTGGTGCTCCAGGTGTCCGCGGCCAACCGCGACCCCGAACGCTTCGAGGGCGACCCCGAACGCCTCGACGTGCGGCGCAAGGCCACCGGACACCTCGCCTTCGGCCACGGCGTCCACCAGTGCCTCGGCGCCCAGCTGGCCCGCGTCGAACTGCAGATCGCCTACCCGGCGCTGCTGCGCCGCTTCCCGGGACTGCGGCTGGCCGTACCCGCCGACGAGGTACCGCTGCGCAGCGACATGGCCATCTACGGAGTCCACCGGATGCCCGTGACCTGGTGAACCGCGCCCGCGCGCCGCCGACCGGCGCCCGGGCAGTTCCCGGGACGCGGCGAGAGCCCGGTGGACAGGGCGCCCGGTGGACATGCATTCGAGTCGCCTTCGAGGCCGCCCGACCATCGTGACCGGACGGGCGGCCGCCGTGCGGCACGTCCGGTCCCTTCCGTCAACGGACTGGAAAGCATCGTGAAGAGACTGATTGGGGCCGCGGCCGTGCTCCTGACGCTCGGCGTGCTGGCCCCCGTGGCCCTCGCCGGCGACGCGTCGGAGCAGGGCCGCGGCGGACCGCGCGTCCTGAAGTTCCCCGGGATCGGCTCGCCCTCGCAGCCGTCCGGCGAGGGCTCGTTCCGCTTCGGCGTGTCGAGTTCGGCCACCCAGATCGAGGACCGCAACCCGCACACCGACTGGTACACGTGGACGCAGCCCGCCGAAGACGGCGGCATGGGCAAGAGCCCGTTCGTGGGCGACGCCGTCGACGGCTACAGCCTCGCCCTGGAGGACATCGAACTGCTCGACGAACTCAACGTCGACTCCTACCGGTTCGGTATCGAGTGGGCGCGGGTCGAGCCCCGCCGCGGCCACATCGACGAGGCCGCCCTCGACCACTACGGCGCGCTCATCGACGCCCTGCGGGACCGCGGCATCCGCCCGGTCGTCACCGTCCACCACTTCGCCAACCCGGTGTGGGTCGACGACCCTGCGGACAGCGCCTGCCCGGGCGGCCCCTCCGACACCAACCTGTGCGGACTCGACCACCCCGAGGGCGGCCCGATGGTCGTGCGAGAGATGGCCGAACACGCCGCACTCCTCGCCGACCGCTTCGGCGACCGCGTCGACGAATGGCTCACCCTCAACGAGCCCATGGTCTACATGATGTTCGCCCACGCCTTCGGCGCCGGCCCGCCCGGCAAGTCGCACCTCAACCCCGAGGACTTCTCCGACCGCTTCGTGCCCGCGGTCCGCACCTACATCTCCGCGCACGCGGCCATGTACGAGGCGATCAAGAAGGCCGACCCCGACTCCAGCGTCGGCCTCACCCTCAGCGTCAAGCAGTACGTGGCCGTGCGCGACGGCGAGATCAGCACCGAACCCCGCGACATCGCGGCCCGCGACCGCTTCCGCCGGTTCTTCGAACTGGGCTTCCTCGACGCCCTCCGCACCGGCACCTTCGACGCCGACTACGACGGCAAGCCCGACGAGCGGCACCCCGAGTGGCGCGACACCCTCGACTGGCTGGGCATCCAGCTCTACGACCGCACCGGCGTCTCCGCCTCGGGCCCCGAGCCCGGCCCCAACACGCTGCCCGTCATCGACGTCGACGTGTGCGGCACCGAGCCCTGCTACCCGGCTCTCGACCCCAGCTACTTCGTGCCGGACATGGGCTACGAGTCGGACCCGCACGGCCTGTACCCGGTCCTGATGGACTACCACGAGCGCTACCCCGGACTGCCATTGGTCGTCACCGAGTCGGGCATCGCCTCCGACTCCGGCGAGCGCCGCGCCGAGTTCGTCGTCCGCGCCCTGGAGTCCGTCCACAAGGCGCGCGCCCACGGCGCCGACGTCCGCGGCTACTACCACTGGAGCCTGCTGGACAACTTCGAGTGGCTGCACGGCTACGGCGCGCGGTTCGGCCTCTACACCGTGGACCGCAGCACGATGGAACGCACCCCCAGCGAGGCCGTCCGCGTCTACGCGAAGATCGCCGGGAAGCGGAAGGTGACACCCGCGCTGCGCCGCGAGTACGGCGGCGACGGGCCGCTGAGCCCGGAGCCGGGAGACCCGCCCGCCGGCCAAGCCCGCGACGCGGCGACATCCGGCAGACGCGGCTGACGCGACCGGCCGCGCACACCGGTACTCGAGCGGTCCTCCAGAACACCGGCGGACGTTGGGACCGGGATTACGCACGGGCTCCAGCCGGCCGCCGAGCGCGGAACCGGTGACGCCGGTCCCCGCCCCACCCGGGGGCCGCCCGCACGGGCGGCCCCCGGCCACTCGCCGGCGGGGCTCCACGACCCGAGAAGGATGCGCAGATGAGCGACGCCCAGGTGAACAGCGACACCGGCGCCACCCGGCCCACCGCCCACGACGTCGCCGCCTGGCTGCGCGGCGCCGTCGCCGAACTGCTCGGCACCGCACCGCAGGCGGTGGCCGCCGACCGCCCGCTGCGCGAACTCGGCCTCGCATCACTGCAGATCGTCACGCTCGCCGAGCGGCTCTCCGAACGCCTCGGCCGCCCCGTCCCCGGCTGGACCGTCTGGCAGCACCCCACCGTCAACGCTCTCGCCCACCACGTCACCGGCGACCCCGCACCGTCCTCCGGCACCGCACCCGCCGCCCCCGCCGGCCGCAGCGGGCACCAGGAGGAACCGGTCGCCGTCGTCGGCCTCGGCTGCCGGCTGCCCGGCGGCGTCGAGACCCCCGAAGCGCTCTGGCAGAGCCTCCTCGACGGCGTCGACGCGATCCGGAACGTCCCCGCCGACCGCTGGAACGCCCGCGCCTGGCTCGACCCGGACCCCCGCACCCCTGGCAGGACCACCACCCGCCGGGGCGGATTCCTCGACGACGTCGCCCACTTCGACGCCGACCTGTTCCACATCTCGCCCACCGAGGCCCGGCACATGGACCCGCAGCAGCGCATGGCACTCGAGGTCGCCTGGGCCGCGCTGGAGGACGCACGCATCGCCCCCGGCGGTCTGGCCGGAACCCGCACCGGGGTGTTCTTCGGGACGATGGCGCAGGAGTACCACCTCGCCACCGGCGCCGACCCGGAGTCCATCGGCTCGCACTCCGCCACCGGCTGGGACAACTCCGTCATCCCCGCGCGCATCGCCTACACCCTCGGCCTCCAGGGACCGGCCATCGCCGCCGCCACCGCCTGCAGTTCCTCGCTCACGGCCACCCACCTCGCCGTCCAGAGCCTGCGGCGCGGCGAGAGCGACCTCGTCCTCGCCGGCGGGGTCAACGTCATGCTGCACCCGCACACCACGGTCGCGATGACCAAGTTCGGCGGCCTGAACCCGGACGGCCAGTGCCGCGCCTTCGACGCCGGAGCCGCCGGCTACGTCCGCGGCGAGGGCTGCGGCGCCGTCGTCCTGCGCCGCCTGTCCGACGCCCTGGCCGCCGGCGACCGCGTCTACGCCGTGATCCGCGGCACCGCCGTCAACAACGACGGCGCGTCCAACGGCCTCACCGCCCCCAACCCCCGCGCCCAGGTCGACGTGGTCCGCGCCGCCTGGCGTGACGCGGGAGTCGACCCGCGGGAGGTGTCCTACGTCGAGGCGCACGGCACCGGCACGCCGCTGGGCGACCCGGTGGAGGCCGAAGCCCTCGGAGCGGTGTTCGCCGACGGCCGCACCGAACCCCTCCGCATCGGCTCGGCGAAGACCAACTTCGGCCACCTGGAACCCGCCGCCGGCGTCCTCGGCCTGCTCAAGACGGCTCTCGCGCTGCACCACGGCGTCCTCCCCGCCAGCCTCCACTTCGACCAGCCCAGCCCGCACATCGACTTCGCCCGCCACCGTCTCCGCGTCACCGACGAGGCCGCCCCCTGGCCGGACGCCGCCCGGCGCTACGCGGGCGTCAGCAGCTTCGGCTTCGGCGGCACCAACGCCCACGTCGCCCTCGCCGAGGCCCCCGGCCGCGACCGCCTCCTCGTGCCGCTGGCGGCCGCCGACGAGGAGACGCTGCTCGCTGCCGCGGCCGCACTCGCACCGGACGACACCCCGGGCGCCGCGGACACGGACGACACCCCGGGCGCCCACCGGGCCGTCGCCGCGCTCGTCCCCGGCGCCGCCCCCGAACTCGTCGCCGGCCCCACCCGCGCCGACGCGCGCCCCCACCTCGCGTTCTGCTTCTCGGGCCACGGCTCCCAGTGGCTCGGCATGGGCCGCGACCTGCTCCACGAACCCGACTTCCGTGCCGCGCTCGACGCCTGCGACGACGCCGTGCGCCGGTGCACCGGCTGGTCCGTCACCGAGGAACTGCTCGCCGGACCGGAAGACTCCCGGCTGCACCGCACCGATGTCGTGCAGCCCGTGCTGTTCTCCCTCCAGGTCGCGCTCGCCCGCACCCTGACCGCCTGGGGCGCCGAACCGGACGCCGTCTACGGCCAGAGCATCGGCGAGGTCGCCGCCGCCGTCGTGGCCGGAGCCCTGCCGCTCGACGAGGGAGCCCGCCTCCTCACCACCTGGTCGGCACTCGTCGCCGAACGCGCATCCGGCCGCGGCACCGTCCTCGCCTGCGACCTCACCCCCGACGAGGCCGCAGCCGTCGTCGACGGCGGCGCCGGCGACGTGCGCGTCGCCGGCCACCTGGCACCCGACCAGGTCTGCCTCTCCGGCCCCGTCGACGCCGTCGCCGCCCTGGAGCGCGAACTCTCCGAGAACGGCGTGCGCACCTTCCGCGTCCACATCGACTACGCCTCCCACCACCCGGCGCTGGAAGCACTCGTCCCCGAACTCGAACGCCGCCTCGGCACGCTGCGCACCCGCCCCTCCTCCGTGCCCTTCTGGTCCACGGTGCACGCCGAGGAGACCGCCGGCACCCGCCTCGACGCCGCGTACTGGGCGCGCAACATGTGCGCCCCCATGCTGCTGACGGAGGTCACCGACGCGCTGGCCCGTTCCGCCTCCGCCGCCGGCCGGCCACTGCGCATCGTCGAGGTCGCACCCCACCCCGTCGCACGGCACTCCCTGGAACGTTCCCTGTCCGCCGCCCCGGCCGCCTCCGCCGCGCCGTCGGCGGCATGCCCGCCGTCCGCGCCCCCCGCCGCGGCCGTGCTCGCCACCTGCCACCGCGACCGCCCGGCCCGCCACACCCTCCAGGACGTCGCCGCCGCCCTGTGGTGCGACGGAATCCCCGTGGCCCGGGACGCCCTCCACGGGCGTGCCGCACCGTCCACACTCCGGCCCGCACCGGAACGGCCCCTCGCCCTCACCGTGTCCGGCAGCACCGCACAGGCACGCGCACAGAACGCCGCCCGGCTCGCCGACCGCATCCGTACCGCATACCCCGACGAACTGCCCGACATCGCCTGGACCGCCGCCCGCCGCCGTACCCACGGCCCGCACCGCGCCGCGGTGACCGCCGCCACGGCCGACGAGGCCGTGAACGCGCTGACCGCCCTCGCCGCCGGCCACACCCACCCGGACGTGCGGGAAGGCTCACCCGCCGACGGCGGGCTCGCCGTCCTGTTCACCGGCCAGGGCAGCCAGCGGCCCGGCATGGGCCGCGCGCTCCACGCCCGGCTCCCCGCCTTCCGCGCGGCCTTCGACGAGGTCTGCGCCGCCCTCGACCCCCATCTGCGGAAGCCGCTCACCGCCGTCCTGTTCGACGCCCGGGACGGCGCCGGCGGCGACTCCGTCCACGAGACCGAGTTCACCCAACCCGCCCTGTTCGCACACGAGGTGGCGCTGTACCGGCAGTGGCAGGCCTGGGGCGTGACCCCCGACGCCGTGGCCGGACACTCGGTCGGCGAACTCGTCGCCGCCCACGTCGCGGGCGTGCTGCCGCTCGCCGACGCGGCCCGGCTCGTCGCCGCCCGCGGCCGGCTGATGCAGGCCTGCGAGCGCGGCGGGGCGATGGCCTCCGTGGCCGCATCCGAGAGGGAGGTGCTCGAAGCGTTCGCCGACGTGGACGGCCGGATCTCCGTCGCGGGCGTCAACGGCCCCGCCCAGACGGTCGTCTCCGGCGACTCCGACGCCGTGGACGCCGTCGTCGCACTCTTCGCCTCCCGAGGACGCCGCACCCGGCGCCTCGAGGTCTCCCACGCCTTCCACTCGCCGCACATGGACGCCATGACGGCCGCGTTCGGGGAGGAGGCCGCATCCTGCGACTTCGCCGCCCCCCGCCTGCCCCTGATCTCGACCGTCACCGGCCACGCGCTCACCGCCGCCGAACTCGCCGACCCCGCCTACTGGACACGCCAGGCCCGCGACGCGGTCCGCTTCCACGACGCTCTGCTGACCCTGGAGAGCACCGGCGTCACCCGCTACCTGGAATGCGGGCCGTCCGGTGCGCTGTCCGCGGCCGGCGCCACCTGCCTCGACGCACCCGCCGTCTTCGTGCCGTCGCAGCGCACCCCGCGGGCCGCGGCGGACCGGGCGGACGAGCGGCCCGGCGTGGACGAGGTGCGCGACCTCGTCCGCGCACTGGGCGCACTCCACGTGGCAGGCCAGGACGCGGACTGGGAACGCGTCCTGCCCGGCGCCCGGCCCGTCGATCTGCCCACCTACGCCTTCCAGCGGGAACGCTACTGGCTCGACGCCACCCGCCCCGGCACACGGCACCACGAACGCTCCCGCGCCGAGGACTCCTTCTGGGAGGCCGTCACCGACGGCAGCACCGACCGCGTCGCCGCACTCCTCGGCACCGACGACCCCGCCGCCGTCACCGCCCTGCTGCCCCACCTCGCCTCCTGGCGGTCCCGACAGGACCGGGCCCACGACGTGTCCGCGCTGCACTACGAGGAATCCTGGGAGCCCCGGCCCACGCCCCGCACCACCCCCGCCCTGCACGGCCACTGGCTGCTCGCGGCGCCCACCGCCGCCGCTGCGTACGCCGAACGACTCGCCGGCGCGCTGGCCGACGCCGGGGCCACCGCTCACCTCCTGCCCACCGACGACGCCGACCGTGCCGCCTGCGCCGCACTCCTCCGCGCCCACACCGACGCCCACGGAGAACCCCCCGCCGGCGTCCTCTCCCTCGCCGCCCTCGACACCGCCCCGCACCCCGACCAGCCCACGCTGACGCACGGCACCGTCCAGAATCTCGCACTCGTGCAGGCCCTCGCCGACGCCGGCGTACGCGCCCCGCTGTGGCTCCTCACCCGCGGCGCCGTCGCCGTCGACGCGGCCGACACCGCCCCCGACCCGCAACAGGCCCTCACCTGGGGCCTCGGCCACGTCGCCGCCCTCGAACACCCCTCCTCCCGCGGCGGCCTCCTCGACCTCCCCGCCGCCGAGGACACCGGCCGCCCCGACCCCGGCACCACCCGGCAGCTCCTCGGCACCCTCGCCGCACACGGCGGTCCCGACGCCGAGGAACACGTCGCCCTGCGCCCCGACGGCCGGCACGTCCGCCGGCTGCGCCGCGCGGAACCCCGGCCGAGCACCCGCCACTGGACACCGGCAGGCACCGTGCTGATCACCGGCGGCAGCGGCGCCCTCGCCGCCCACCTCGCCCGGCACCTCGCCGAACGCGGAGCCGAACACCTCGTCCTCGCCTCACGACGCGGACCCGACGCCCCCGCATCAGCCGAACTCGCCGACGAGATACGGGCGACCGGCACCCGCGTCACCCTCGCCACCTGCGACGTCACCGACCGCGGACAGCTCGCCGACCTCCTCGGCACCCTGGACCGCGACACGTCCCCGCTGCGGGCCGTCTTCCACACCGCCGGCATCCTCGACGACCGCCTCCTGGACCGCACGACCCCCGAGTCCCTGGCCGCCGTCACGGCACCCAAACTCACCGCCGCCACCCACCTCCACGAACTCACCCGCGACCGGGACCTCGACGCCTTCGTCCTCTACACCTCCGTCGTCGGCGTCCTGGGCAACGTCGGCCAGGCCAACTACGCCGCGGCGAACGCCGCGACCGACGCCCTCGCCGCGCGACGCCGCGCCGAAGGACTGCCCGCCACCTCCGTCGCCTGGGGACCCTGGGCCGACGGCGGCATGGCACACGGCACCGCGGAGCACGCGCTGCGCGCCACCGGCCTCGACCCGATGCCCGCCGCACACGCCCTCGACGCACTCGCCGCCGTCCTCGACGCGGCCCTCGCCCCCGCTGCGGACACCCACCCGGACGCCGCCCCGGACCCCGCCCCCACGGGGGGCCGAACGACCGTGCTCGCCGACGTCGACTGGACACGCGCCACCCCCTCCTACGACGCCGGAGGCCGGGAACGCCCCCTCCTGCACCACATTCCCGAAGCACAGGACGCCAGAGACGGCGCCGGACCGGCCGCACACGGCGCCGCCGCGCTCCGCGCCGACCTCACCGACCTCGACGACGACGCCCGCCACGAGCATGTACGCCACCTGCTGGCCGCCGAGGCCGCCACCGTCCTCGGCGCCCGGGACCCGGGAGTGCTCGACCCGGCGCGCGGCTTCAAGGACCTCGGCTTCGACTCGATGATGGCCGTCGACTTCAGCGGACGCGTCCAGCAGCGCACCGGCGTCACCACCCCCAGAACCCTCACCTTCGACCACCCCAACCTGGACGCCGCCACCCGCTGGCTCCTCGACACCCTGCTCCTCCCGGACGCCGGGCCCGACACCCACCACCCCGCCGACGCTCCCGGCACCGGGACCCGCGGCAACGACGAACCCCTGGCCGTCGTCGGCGTCGGACTGCGCATGCCGGGCGACGCCCACGACCTCGACAGCCTCTGGGACGTCCTCGCCGAAGGCAGGGACACCGTGGGGACCGTCCCCGCCGACCGCTTCGACATCGACGCCTACTACGCGGCCGACACCGACGCCGAGGGCAGGACGTACACCCGCCACGGCTCCTTCCTCGACGACGTCGCCGGCTTCGACGCGTCCTTCTTCGGCATCTCGCCACGCGAGGCCGAACCCATGGACCCGCAGCACCGCCTGCTCCTGGAGGCCGCCTGGCACTCCCTCGAACACGCCGGCATCCGCCCGCGCGACCTGCACGGCTCCCGCACGGGCGTCTACGTCGGCGCAGGCGTGGGGGAGTACGGCGCCCACCGGCGCAACGACTCCGCCGACACGTACACGCTGACCGGCAGCCTGCCCAGCTTCAACGCCGGCCGGATCTCCTACCACCTCGGGCTGCAGGGCCCCGTGCTGTCCGTGGACACCGCCTGCTCCTCGTCCCTCGTCGCCCTGCACCTCGCCTGCGAGGCCCTGCGCAACGACGAGTGCGAACTCGCCCTCGCCGGAGGCGTCCAGGTACTCGCCGACCCCGAGTCGTTCGTCGCCCTCAGCCGCTCGCACGCCCTGGCCCCCGACGGCCGCTGCAAGACCTTCTCCGCCGACGCCGACGGATACGGCCGCGGCGAGGGCGTCGGCGTGCTCGCCGTGATGCGGCTGTCCGACGCGATCGCCCAGCAGCGCACGGTGCTCGGCCTCGTCCGGGGTACCGCCGTCAACCACGACGGTGCGAGCAGCGGCATCACCGCCCCCAACGGCACCTCCCAGCAGCAGGTGGTCCGCGCCGCGCTCCGCTCGGCGGGGCTGGCACCCGGCGACATCGACTACGTCGAGTGCCACGGCACGGGTACGTCGCTGGGCGACCCGATCGAAGTGCAGGCACTCGCTGCCGTCTTCGGCGAAGGCCGCACTCCCGGACGGGAGTTGGGCATCGGCTCGGCGAAGTCCGGCATCGGACACCTCGAATCGGCCGCAGGTATCGCCGGCGTGTGCAAGGTCCTGGCCTCCTTCCGTAACGACGCCCTTCCCGCCACCCTGCACAGCAGCCCCCGCAACCCGAACATCGCCTGGGACGAGCTGCCCGTGCGCGTGGTCGACACCCTCGAGCCCTGGAAGCACGACACCGAGGGCCGTCCGCGTCGTGCGGGTGTGTCGTCGTTCGGGTTGAGCGGGACGAATGCGCATGTGGTGTTGGAGGAGTCGCCGGCGGTTCGGGCCGAGGCTCCCGCGGTGGAGACCGATTCCGGAGTGCTGCCCGTCGTGCTGTCGGGGCGTGACGAGGCTGCAGTCCGCGATCAGGCGGGGCGTTGGGCGGCTTGGCTCGGGAGTCGGCCGGGTGTGTCGCTTTCCGATGTGGCGGTGACGGCGGCTCGTCATCGGACGCATTTCGAGCATCGTGCGGTGGTGATGGCCGGGTGTTCGTCGGAGTTGGTGGGGGCTTTGCGTGGGCTGGCTGGGGGTGAGTCGCCTTCGGATGTGGTGTCTGGTGTTGCGGCGCGTCGTGGTCGGACGGTGTTTGTGTTTCCGGGTCAGGGTTCGCAGTGGGCGGGGATGGGGCGTGAGCTTCTTGAGTCCAGTGAGGTGTTTGCGGAGGCGGTTGGTGCGTGTGATGCGGTGTTGTTGCCGTTGACGGGTTGGT